>NZ_JAGRRB010000027.1:0-75987 GCF_018223925.1 Klebsiella sp. 10 | reverse complement strand
GTGGCCGGATTTGGCTTTCTGTACCGCGTCCATGCTCAGGGCGCGCAGCGCGTTGGCGCATTGGCGGCGAGTGGTATTTGTCGTTTTCATCAGTCTTTATCCCCGCGGATTACAACATCTGCTGAATCTGTTGTTCCAGTTTCACCTGATCGACAGCAAACAGTCGGATCCCTTCCGCTAGTTTTTCCACTGCCATGGGATCCTGATGATGCTGCCAGAGGAACTCCGCCTGCGTCATCGGGCTGGGACGGGTTTCCGTCACGCAGCCGGGGGTCAACTGGCGGGTCAACACTCCTTCGCTGGCCGCCAGCTCGTCCAGCAGTGCCGGAGAGATAGTCAGGCGATCGCAGCCCGCCAGCGCCTGGATCTGCTCAATTCGACGGAAGCTGGCACCCATTACCACCGTGTCATAGCCATGGGATTTGTAATACTGATAAATCTGGCGCACAGAGACCACGCCCGGATCGCTGTCCACCTGATAGGCTGACTGCGGCTGGTGCTTCTGATACCAGTCGTAGATGCGGCCCACAAAGGGCGAGATGAGAAAGACGCCCGCTTCGGCGCACGCCCGGGCCTGAGCGAAAGAGAACAGCAGCGTCAGGTTGCAGTTTATACCGCTCTGCTCCAACTCTTCGGCAGCGCGAATGCCCTCCCAGGTGGCGGCGAGCTTAATTAGAATCCGCTCGGGACCAATGCCATTTTTTTCATATAACTGGATGAGCTTGCGCGCCTTCGCGACGCACATCCCGCGATCCCAGGCAAAGCGAGCATCCACTTCGGTGGAGATACGCCCGGGCACATGGCGCAGCACCTCGCTGCCGATATCCACTGCTACCTGATCGCAGGCGTTAATCAATTGCGTTTCTGCGCTGCCTCCCTGGCGGCGTGCCTTGCCAATCGCATCGGCAATCAGCGGCTGATACTGCGGCAGCTGCGCGGCCTTCAGCACCAGCGAGGGGTTGGTGGTCGCATCCTGGGGTGCAAACTTTTTAATCGATTCAATATCGCCGGTATCAGCAACAACCGTGGTGTATTTTTTCAGTTCGTCTAACTGGCTCATCATCTGTTCCTTATCTTACGACTGCGGAGATTAATCTCTGGCATGCTGGTGTTCGTAGTAATCAATACGTTCCACTTTGGGCGCGGATCCGCCGCCTTCATATTCGGACTCAAGCCACGCCTGAATAATTTTTTTGCCCAGCTCAGCGCCAATCACCCGCGCGCCGAGGGTAATAATCTGCGCGTTGTTACTTTTACGCGCTCGCTCGGCGGAGAAGGTATCGTGACACTGTGCGGCGCGGACCCCGGGGACTTTATTGGCCACAATACTCATCCCAATGCCGGTACCGCAGATCAGGATCCCACGCTCGTGTTCGCCCTGTTTAATCGACATCGCCACCGCATGGGCAACATCCGGATAAACGGTACTCCCCTGGCGTTTATCGCTGCTGTAATCCGCGACGTTAATTCCCAACCCATTCAAATAAGCGACGATGGCATCGCGAAAAGCATAGGCGGCATCATCCGCACCAATAGCGATTGTTTTCATGGTTATTTCCTTAATTTAACAGTACGTCTTAATGACAATTCGGGTAAAACGAAATTTGGTCGCCAGGCTGAATAATTTGTGGTGGTTCGCCGTAAAGGTGTACCGTCCCGGGTAATTCAGCGATATCTGCGCCATCAAAATTTAGCGTAATATGGCCAAGCTGTCGTAAATTTGCCGTTGCCACACGGCCTACCGCGGTCACCCGATAATTTTTATCATTTAATTTCATTTGCTGACCAGGCGATAACTCGGCGGTCAGTTCGCTGGCCTGGTGTACAGCGCAATAACTCGCAATATCGTCGGGAACGGCATCGGAGAATAAAATAAGCCGCAGCTCCCGCAGAGAGTACTCAACATATTCCCCGACGGCGGTAATCCGTAATGAATACAACGGCACGCTCATACTATTTGTGTCCTTTGGCGGCAGGGGAAGATAATGTCACGCTCTCTTCACTTTTCACCTCTTTCAGCGGTTCAGCGGCTGGCGCACGCTTTTTCAGCCGTTTATCAAACCAGGCGACCAGTATCGGCGCGGTGATCATGGTGATAATGCTCGCCGTCGCCAGCTGCGCGGTGGCGGCATCCACGTACATCGCCAGCGAATGATCCGCCTGGGCAACCATCGCCGGCGTCAGCGCCGAGCTGGCGGCGGTGGTTCCCAGCGCGGCGCCCAGCGCGCTTTTCTTCTTCAAAAACAGGTTGTAGATAAAGTAGAACACAATCCCGGTTAGCGCGGAGATAATCCCCAACAGGATCCCGGACAGCCCGGCGGTGAACACCGTATTGATACTGGAGTTGGCGCCGATGGCGAACGACATAATAATGATCACCAGCGGCTGCGCCGCAGCGCATAACTGTTTAAAGCGTTCGTCCAGATTGCCCCACAGCATGCCAATCAGCAGTGGGATCAGCATCGACAGCAGCGCGGCGAAGGGAATATTGGCCAGGCCGCTGACGCCCAGCACCATCATGGTAACAAACGGACCATCCTTGATGCAGAATACGGAGATCGCCCCGGCATCACTGGCATCGCCATAGTTGCTGCACAATGCGATATAGAGGGAGCTGTTCGAGCTGGTCAGGCAGGCAATCAGCGCCAGGGTCGATATTCCGAGAAAACCGCTCGGGCCAAACAACGTTCCCGCAACCCATACCGCCAGTGCCCCGGCCAGACATTTGAGAAACAGCAGCACGGCGCCTTTATAGAGCGGCAACCCGGCCTGACGGATATTGATCGAGGTTCCGCAAATGAGCAAAAATATGCCCATCATGGCGCTGGAACCGACTTTAAATAAGGCGGTGGTCGGGCCGCCAATGCTGAGCACCTGGGGCGCGAAAGTATTAATTAATATAGCCACCAGCAGTGGAATAATAATTAACCCACCGGGCACCTTATTCATTTTTTCAAGTATATTAATATTCATAGGGTAACTCTTAAATTAAGATTTAACAGAGATAACGACGCAATACTACCCTGACGACCATTACGTCGTTTATTAGTTATTAGATTACTGGGTTATTGCTGTGCTTCCTGATAAATTCGGTCAACAATGATGCTAATAATATCTTCCGGTCCGGTTAGCCCTCCTTTCCCGACGCAAATTAAGCCGGCATAATCGCCGCCAATGATCCGCACCATATCGGTTTGCGGGATGACATAGTCAATCATTTCTATTCCGGTGGCGCCCAGCTCTTTTAGTACATTGACCATGGTGTCACCACCGGTCATATACAATCCTTTAATTTCACCCGACGCACAGTTAAGCACCTCGCGCACAATACTGCCCAATCCGTGGTTAATATTTTGCGCAGCCTCACCGTGGGCCAGACCAAATCGCTGCTCCTCTTCCTGAAGGTTTAGCAACCGCCCGGTCAAGGCGGACTCAAAAACAAAGAGCGCGTTGTGCTGCGCCGGAACGCACTGTCGGGCATGCTGCACCACGCGATTGACTTCAATCTCAGCGGCGTTTTTCCGGTCAACCAACAGCTCGGCATCCACCGGGATATGGCAGACCCGGGCATCATTAGCGATCAAATACTGGAGCTGTTTTTTGGTTACTGGCGTTGCGCTGCCGGCAACGATCAAAATCGAGCCGCGCTGGCCGTCCGCTGTCAGGCTCGCGGGCGCGCTGCTCCGCGCTTCGCGCATCAGGCCGCGACGAACCGCCAGCCGTTCGGTAAAGGGCCCCGGATCGACGGCCAGCACGTTCCAGTTCAGGGCCACTACCGCCCCGGCGATGGCATCGACATCGTCGACGGTTATCGCATCGACCACTATCACCCGCACGCCGCGCTGTTGTTGTTCCTGTAAATCCTGCTGGATTTGCCCTTCGCCTTTCATCACCGATGTCAGCGCGATATGCCCGACCTGATGATGGGTCTGCGCCGCCAACAGTCCCGGCACCCACGACTCGGTGACCGGGGTACGTACATCGCGAGCCACATCGGTCCGCGACAGGGCTACCGAATCAATCACCGAGTAACCGCCGACGAGAATACGCCGTGACTGCGGCATCGCCGGCACCACAACCGCCACCGTCTCCTGCGGCAGTTGTTCCAGCATGGCGTCGATTTCAAATCCGATGCCGCCGCGCAGCGTGGTATCAATCCGCTTGGTGAAGTAATGCGCGCCGCGAGCCTGCAGCTGTTTCACCGCAGCGCTCACTTTGTGCTGGGCCTCCGCTTTCGGCAATGGGCGGCTGTCGCTGCTGACCACCATCGCCGGATACTCTACCTCATTGCGGGCGAAGGATTCGGTATCGAAAAACGCGGCGGTTTTTAAACCACTGCGCGCCAGCAGCACCCCGACGGTAGTTGCCCCGGTCAGATCGTCAGCCACGATCCCAAGCTTTCCGCCTTCCCCTTGCGGCCAGACCATCTCAATGCAGGCTGGCGTCACGCCGGAGACGTAGATCCCTTCGTGTATAAATTCCGCCAGCGGGCCGCTTTTACCGGTGGGATGCAGGTTAATGGTGGGAATTCCCCGCTTCGGATAGAGTCCGCAGCGCAACGTGCCGCCGCAGTCGATGACCATTAAACCAATCTCTTCCGCCGGCGGTTCGCCATTCTTGAATACATCAATGGAAGGCCAGCCGGTCAGTTCGCTCAGGCGGTCGACGACCGGGGGACGGATCCCCCCGGTGATGTACGCAATCTTTTTCCCCTGACCTGGCGTGATAGTCAGCGGCCCGCCCCAGCCCTTACAGCCCTTGCTAATCAACAGATGTTTTTCCATTTCTCTGTCCTCGTGATTCGCATGAACCTCAGCGATTATTGATGCTTCATTTTCCAGTAACGGGCCGCCACCAGCGTCGACTCCAGCATACTGACGGTACCCGCCTTACCGGTACCGGCGATATCAAACGCCGTCCCATGGTCGACGGAGCTGCGCATAAACGGCAGGCCGAAGGTAATGGTGATCGAACGTTCAAAGTCGAGGGTTTTGCAGGCAATATGCCCCTGATCGTGATACAGCGAGAGAATGGCGTCGTAGCGCCCCTGTTTGCCGAGATGGAACACGGAATCGGCCGGAACCGGCCCGATAGCGTTGATCCCCATCTCCTGGGCCGCTTTCACCGCCGGGATCAGATTGTCAGCCTCTTCGTGACCAAACAGACCATTGTCGGAACCATGCGGGTTCAGGGCGGCCACGGCAATGCGCGGATTTTTGATGTTCAGGGCGGTAAATTCATGGTGGATCTGCTGAACGCAGGCCAGCACTCGCGCTTTGTTGGCATAGTCACAGGCTGCTTTTAGCGCCATATGACGGCTCACGAAGAAGACGCGCAGGTTGTGGACGTGGAACATGGTCAGACCGTAATCAGATTGGGTTTCCACCTGATAGATTTCGGTATGGCCCGGGAGCTTACATCCTGCCAGCTTGATGGCTTCCTTATGAATTGGTGCAGTAGAGACCACGTCGATCAGCCCCGCTTTGCCCAGCTCGATCGACTTCATCACATAGTCCAGCGACATTTGCCCCGCCAGTTTCTGCACCTTGCCCCATTCGATACTGTCGCAATCGTAGTCGCCAGTTTCCAGAACATCCAACGTCCCCCAGCTAAAACGGGCCTCCTGCGGATGGGCAATTTTATGGATAGCAAAATCGCAGCCCATGATTTTCATCGCCCGGCTGATAATCGGTACCGAGCCGATCAGGAACGGTTTGCACTCGTCATACACGCTTTTGTCCATCATGGTGGCCACGGTGATCTCCGGGCCGATCCCTGCCGGATCGCCAATGGTAATCGCCACAACGGGTTTTTTCTCTGCTGACATCATGCGCCTCTCATTTTTTCAGTTGATTGTTCATATGTTCACTATCAAATCATATGCTCAAAACATTACCTGATGAATGAGCCGCCATGAGTGATGAAGATCACATAAAAAAATTCATAGATTTTTTTCATCGAAAAATGTGATCTAACATATGTTCATACAGTGATAAAAAGTTCAACCTCAATACAGGGTATGGCCCCGTTTCTGGCAAGTATTTGATTTTATTAAGAGGAGAAGCAATGATGACCCCGATATGGTTAGGAACCAGCTGGAAAATGAACAAGCCGCTGTCCCAGGCCATGGCCTGGTGCGAAACGCTGGCAGCGCGGATGCCGGAGGGCTGTCACCCCGCTATTCAGCCCTTCGTCATTCCCCCCTTCACCGCGATCCAACCCGTCAGCCATTTTCTGCAAACGCATCAGTTACCGCTTCTGACCGGCGCGCAGAATATGCATGAAGCGGATCAGGGCGCCTGGACCGGGGAAATCTCGGCGGCCATGTTGGCAGAAACCGGCGCCACGCTTGTTGAGCTGGGACATTCAGAACGACGTGCCGCCTTTAATGAAAGCGATGCCGCGATTAATCGAAAAGTGCATAGCGCCTTAGGTCATGGCCTGCGCCCGCTGATCTGTATTGGCGATAGCGCCGAGGAGAAACGCTGGCAGGTGTCGCGTGAAAGCGTGGTGCGGCAGATGAAGATCGCCCTGTATGGCCTGAGCCACCAGCAGGCGCTGCGGACCCTGATTGCGTATGAACCGGTGTGGGCCATTGGCGAACATGGTACGCCCGCCTCACCGCAGGAGGCGGGTGTCATTCATCAAGCGCTACGTCAGGCGCTTTGCGAGCGGTTTGGTCACGAGACGGGAACCCGTATCCCGCTGCTCTATGGCGGCAGCGTAACGCTGCAAAACGCGGTGGAATTGCTGCGCCAGCAGGAGATCAATGGGTTGTTTATCGGCCGCGCGGCCTGGGACGCGCAAGGCTATTGCGACATTGTTCAACGCGTTACACAGGAATTTATTTTGCAGGCGCAGTAATATAAAAGGGACACCAGAGATGGAAATTCCAGGCCATGATTGAACAAGACTCAGATTACGCCCTGCTCACTGAAATTGCGGTGGCTTATTACGATCAGGAACAAACGCAGGAAGAGATCGCCAAACGATTCGGCATTTCGCGTATCAAAGTCGGGCGCCTGCTGAAAAAAGCGCGCCAGGAAGGGATTGTTGAGATCAGCGTCAAATACCATCCGGTCTTCAGCTCCCAGATTGAGCAGCAGTTTATTTCGCACTTTGGCATTAAGCGCGCGCTAATTGCCCTGGATCACCATGATGAAGATGAACAGCGCCAGCAGGTGGCGGCCCTGGTCAGTAACTACCTTGCCGGGGTGTTAAAAAACGATATGACCGTCACCGTTGGTCAGGGGCGCAATGTGGCCGCGGTGGCGAATCACGTTGGCGTGTTTCCTGAGCGCCACTGCCGCTTTATCTGCGGCATCGGCGGAACCAAGCGTGACAATCAGCTGATTGACGCCGACCACATCAGCCGGAATCTGGCGCGCAAATTTAACGGCTTCAGCGAAACGCTTTACGCCCCGGCCTATGTGGAAACCCCGGAGCTGCGCGCGGCTTTTATGCAAAACCGCCTGATTAAGGCCACGCTCGAACAGGCCAGCAAAGCTGACGTGGCGATCATCGGCCTCGGCGATATGAATGAAAACAGCTTTATGGTGCAGCTCGGCTGGTTTACGCCGCAGGAAATTGCCACCGCGCGTCAGGAACAGGGGGTGGTGGGCGATCTGGCGGGGTACAGCTTTTTCAATATTCAGGGCAAACCCGTCGATACGGTGATGAATGACCGGGTCATTGGCTTAAGTCTCGAACAGCTGCGGGCCATTCCCTGCGTCATCGCTATCGCCTCCGAAAGTACGAAAGCGACGGCGATCCTGGGGGCATTACGCACCGGGGTTATCGATGTGCTGGCTACCAGCGCCTCGAACGCCCGTTCGGTCATTAATATGCAAAAGGCGCTATAAATAAGCCACGGCGCAGGCGGCGGATCAGCGTTGACCGCCGTCGCGCTGGCCTTTGCCCTTCCCTTTTTCGGCTCGCCGCTGCACAAAATCTTCAATGATGCCGACAACCCAGTTGAGAGGTTTCCACAGCACCACCAGCAGCAGCAACGGACCGTATATTCGCACACCGCCCGTCGCGACCTGACCGGTCAACAGCAGGGCTAAGATATCCAGCAGCAGGCACAATGCGCTGCCAGTGCCGAGGAACAGACATAGCAGGAAGAGGATCGGTCGGCTATCGACATGTAGCGGTAAAGCGCGCTGGCTCCAGACGCCAACGATAATGGCCGCGATCAACATGATCGCTTCGATAACCAGCGGATTATGCATGGTCTGACTCCTGTCATGACGTGACATCCTTGTCAGCAGCGCTGCCGGCGGCCGTGGGCTGCGCCCTGGCTACCGGCAGGCGGCTTCAGTTTACAGCGCGTTTTCATGCAGCAGCTTATCGATAAAGGCGGGTACCACTTCGCTTGCCAGCCCGTAGTGCTTCTCGGCAAACTCGCTGCCCACCTGGCTGGGCTCCAGGTTCAGTTCAACGGTATGGGCGCCGTGCAGTCGCGCCTCGTGCACAAAGCCAGCCGCCGGATAGACATGGCCGGAGGTGCCGATGGCGATAAAAATATCTGCGTCGGCCAGCGCGCTGTAGATCTCATCCATCCCCAGCGGCATTTCGCCAAACCAGACCACGTGCGGACGCAGCGCCGCCGGGAACTGGCAGCAGTGGCACTTGTCCTCGGCGGTGACGTCGCCGGTCCACTCCAGCACCTGGCCGCTCCACGAACAGCGCACCTTTAGCAGCTCGCCGTGCATATGGATCACGCGGCGGTTGCCGGCGCGCTCGTGCAGATTATCAATATTCTGGGTGACCAGCAGAAAATGGTCGCCCAGCAGATCCTCCAGACGCGCCAGCGCCAGATGCGCCGCGTTCGGCGTGATTTCCGGACTCTGCAGCTGACGACGACGGGCGTTGTAGAACGCCTGCACCAGCGCCGGATCGCGGGCGAAGCCTTCCGGCGTCGCCACATCTTCCACCCGATGCTCTTCCCACAGGCCATCGGCCGCGCGGAAGGTTTTGATCCCCGACTCTGCCGAGATGCCCGCGCCGGTTAACACCACCACTCTCGGTTTTGCCATCGCTTCAGGCTTCATCCTGTCCTCCCTAAAGAAAATCCGCTGACGCAGACGGTCACGCAACCGACGTTTATTGCGACGAAAACGGCTCAATCGATGTAAACGGCGCGACTGCATAGCTACCTCTGTGATTAATGGGTCAGGTGAAGGAAGGCCGCACCGCGCATTCCCCCGGCATCGCCGTGGCGCGCGCGCTCAATGCGCGGAACCCTGGCGACCGGCAGAAGATGGCGCGGCAATCGTTGCGCCAGCCCTTCGCTAATGGCCGTAAAGTTAGATAATCCACCGCCGAGCACCAGCAAATCCGGGTCGACAATGGTCAGTATATTCCCCAGACACACCGCTAGCAGATCGAGATAGCGCTCAACGTGCGCCTGCGCGCGCGGATCGTGCTGCTGCCACTGCGCCACAATCTCCGGCGAGGAGAGCGGTTGCTGATAAAAATGTTCGTACAGCCAGGCGAAACCGCGACCGGAGAGATAATTTTCAATACAGCCCAGCTGGCCGCAGCCGCAGCGCAGCAGCGGAAAATCGCGCCCAACCACCTCCAGGGCATCCACCGGCAGGCGAATATGACCGAACTCGCCGGTGATATAGCTATGTCCGGTAATCGATTTACCGTTCAACACCAGGCCGCCGCCCACGCCGGTGCCGAGGATCAATCCCATCACCAGCGGGTATTGCGTAAACTCATCGTCCCACGCTTCCGACAGCGCGAAACAGTTGGCGTCATTATCGAGACGCACATCGCGCCCCAACCGCGCGCTGAGGTCAGCGCGCAGCGGCCGGCCGCTGGCGGCTGGCACGTTAGCGGCATACAGCGTGCCGTCCGCCGTTTCCGGCATTCCCGGAATACCGATCCCGACCGAACCCTGCTGGTCGAAGCGCTCATCGGCCTCGCGGACCAGCGCCTCTACCGCCTGGAGAAAATCCTCATAACTACTTTTCGGCGTGGCGACGCGTTTTTCCCACTGCAGTCGCCGCTCCTGATTAAATACGCCCAGCGCTATCTTGCTGCCGCCAATGTCAAATCCATAATACATTTCAGCAATTCCTCTTTTGTCGTCAGCCAGGCCGACGATGACGATAAATTACTGGCCACTCAGCACCCTCGCCGGGTCGATGCGGCTGGCGCGGCGGGCGGGATACCAGCTGGCCAGCAAACTCAGCAACAGTGCTGTCACCAGCACATAAAAGACGTCCAGCCAGTGCAATTCTGACGGCAGGAAGTCAATAAAATAGATGTCGCCGGAGAGGAATTTATGCCCAATCAGGTATTCGATGCCGTTGATGATCGACGTCAGGTTCAACGCGCAGATCACGCCGATCACCACCCCAAACAGGCTGCCTACCGATCCGGCTAATAAACCATACCACACGAAAATCGCGCGAATTAAGCCGTCTTTTGCGCCAAGCGTGCGCAGCACCGCAATATCGCCGCTTTTGTCTTTGACCGCCATCACCAGCGTCGAGACGATGTTAAAGCAGGCCACGCCGATCACCAGCACCATCGCCAGGTACATAATGGCGCGGATCATCTGGATGTCGCGATACATATAGCCATAGGTGCCGATCCAGCTCTTGATGTAGACGTAGCTATTGGTCACCTCGCCGGCGTCGCGTACCAGCTTGTTAGCATGGAAAACGTCGGTGACCTTGATGGCGATGCCGGTCACGCTGCTGCCCATCTCCAGATACTGCTGCGCATCCTGCATCGGGATCATGGCAAAACTATGATCGAGCTGGCCGCTCAGCTGTAAAATTCCGGTCACATGCAGCCTGACGCGTTTTGGCTGCAGCAGCTGATGGTCGGCGTCGGCATTAGGGATCATGATCGACACCCAGTCCCCCTGCTTCACGTGCAGGGCATCGGCGACTCCTTTACCCAGAATCACCTGCTGTTCGCCAGCCTTGAATCCGGCCCACGCGTTATTCTGCACAAAGGTAGGCAGCGCGCTGAGCTGGCTCTCCTGCTGCGGGTCGACGCCTTTCACCTGGATGGCGCGCATATTGCTGCCGCTCTCCACCAGGCCGGTGAAGTTAATATAGGGTGCTGCCGCGACAATCCCCTTCACCTTCTGCACCTTCGCCAGCGCTTCCTGCCAGTTATTCCACGGCTGATTCACGGGTTCGATTTCGCCGTGCGGTACCACCGCCAGCACGCGGTTATTCAGCTCGCGCTCAAAGCCGTTCATCGCGCTGAGGCCGACGATCAGCACCGCCACCCCCAGCGCAATGCCGATGGTGGAGATCACCGAGATCAGCGACACCATGCCGCCGCGCCGCCGGCCGCGGCTGAAACGCAATGCAATCAGTAACGATAACGGAGACGCCATTACTCGGCCCCCATCAGGGTCAGGTCGGCGGTCAGACGGCCATCGCGCATCTCCAGCTGGCGGCTCATGCGCTTCGCCAGCTGCAGGTCGTGGGTCACCACCAGAAACGCGGTGCGCTGCGCGACGTTCAGTTCGCCCAGCAGCTGGAAGATGCTGTCGGCGTTGCGAGCGTCGAGGTTACCGGTTGGCTCGTCCGCCAGCACCAGCCGCGGTTTATTCACCAGCGCGCGGGCAATCGCCACCCGCTGGCGCTCGCCGCCGGAGAGCTCCGACGGACGGTGATGGCTGCGGTGTTCAAGCCCGACCGCCTGCAGCATCACTTTCGCCTGGCGTTCAATATCCGTCGGCTTCTTTTTGCCAATCAGCAGCGGCATCGCCACGTTTTCCAGTGCGCTAAAGTCCGGCAGCAGATGGTGGAACTGATAGATAAAGCCCAGCTCGCGGTTACGCAGGTCGGCGCGCGCGGCGGTGGATAGCTTGCTCATCGGCTGACCGGAGAAAATCACGTCGCCAGAGGTGGGCGTATCCAGGCCGCCGAGCAGATGCAGCAGCGTACTTTTGCCAGAGCCGGAGGTGCCGACGATAGCCATCATCTCGCCTTCACCAATGCTGAAGCTGACATTGTGCAGGACATCGGTTTGCACATTGCCTTCCTGATAGCGTTTGCACAGGTTGTCGCATTGCAGCAGGATCTTATTCATAACGTAAAGCCTCAGCGGGTTGGGTGGCGGCAGCGCGCCAGGAAGGGTACAACGTAGACAACAGGGCCAGCACCATCGCCACCAGGGCGATAACAATGACCTGCAGCGGCTCAATCGCCACCGGCAGCGCCGCGCCGTCAAGGAAGGCGCCGATGATCGGCATTAAATTATTCAGCTGGCTGGCCAACAGGGCGCCAAGCACCGCTCCCAGCAGCGCGCCGACGATCCCGGCGCTGGCCCCCTGCACCATAAAGACGGCCATAATCTGCCGCGGCGTCAGCCCCTGGGTCTGGAGGATCGCCACTTCGCCCTGCTTCTCCATCACCATCATCCCCAGCGAGGTAATAATGTTGAAGGCCGCGACGGCGACGATCAGGCTCAGCAGCAGGCCCATCATATTTTTCTCCATGCGCACCGCCTGGAACAGTTCGCCCTTGCGCTCGCGCCAGTCCTGCCACTGAGTTCCCGGCGGCAGCGTCTGCTGACTCAGGGTGTCGACCTGCAGCGGTTGATCCAGCCACAGGCGCCAGCCGGTGATATTCCCCAGCGGATAGCGCATCAGACGGGAGGCGTCGTCGATGTTGGTCAGCATCTGATAACCATCGACTTCGCTGTTGGCGGCGAAGGTGCCGATGACCGTGAACAGACGCTGGCTCGGCACGCGGCCCATCGGCGTAAACTGACTCGCGGAAGGAACCATCACGCGAATTTTATCGCCGCGATTAACCCCCAGCTGGCCCGCCAGCTGCTCGCCGAGAATAACGTTATATTTGCCCGCCTGCAGATCGCTCTGTTTGACGTTCACCAGGTATGGAGTCAGAGGATCGTTCTGCGCCGGATCAATGCCCAGCATAACCCCGACCGCCACGCTGCGCGCGCTCTGCAGCACCACGTCGCCGGTGGTGATCGGCGCTACGCGGGTTACCCCATTAAGTTTCGCTTCGCGCTCCGGCAGTTGCTGAGGGTTCACCGAACCCTGTTTGGCGCTAAGAATGGCCTGTGGCATCAGCCCCAGGATGTTGTTTTGCAGCTCGCGTTCAAAGCCGTTCATCACCGACAGGACCGTCACCAGCGCCATTACGCCAAGCGTAATACCGATAGTTGAGAGCCAGGAGACGAAACGACCGAAGCGGTCGGCTGCGCGCCCGCGCATATAGCGTAGGCCGATAAAGAGTGCGGCAGGTTGGTACATGTCATCCATCTGGTTGCTGATAGCCGATGCCCGAGTATATAAGCGATTAGGGGCAGCGTAAACGACTGATACATGACGACTTTATTAGCAACAAACCTAAAAACCAAGTAAATACAAACGGATAGATAAGTACTTACTTATTTATCTTTACGCTTATCGACAGCGCTGACCTTTCTTCACCCAATACGCGATGGCAATTCGGGTTGGCGAATCCAGACCAATCGCGGATAATCTCACTATTGAATATCAGCGAGTTGCCCTCCATATCGGCAGAGCGAATCCCTAAGAGATCATGAAACCGTCTATGCCTGAACAATATCGATACTCATTGCCGGTGAAAGCCGGCGACCAGCGCCAGCTTGGCGAGTTGACCGGCGCAGCCTGCGCCACCCTGGTGGCGGAGATGGCCGAACGCCACAAGGGCCCGGTGGTGCTGGTGGCGCCTGACATGCAAAACGCGCTGCGTCTGAACGACGAGATCAGGCAGTTTACCGACAGCATGGTGATGGGGCTGGCGGACTGGGAAACGCTCCCTTACGACAGCTTCTCGCCGCATCAGGACATCATCTCCTCCCGTCTTGCCACCCTTTACCAGTTACCCACCATGCAGCGCGGCGTACTGATCGTCCCGGTCAGCACCCTGATGCAGCGCGTCTGTCCGCACAGCTTCCTTCACGGCCACGCGCTGGTGATGAAAAAGGGCCAGCGCCTGTCGCGCGATGCGCTGCGCGATCAGCTGGAGGGGGCCGGCTACCGCCATGTCGATCAGGTGATGGAGCACGGCGAATATGCTACCCGCGGCGCGCTGCTCGACCTGTTCCCGATGGGTAGCGATCAGCCCTACCGCCTTGATTTCTTTGACGATGAAATCGACAGCCTGCGCCTGTTCGACGTTGACAGCCAGCGCACGCTGGAGGAAGTGGCGGCCATTAACCTGCTGCCGGCGCACGAGTTCCCCACCGACCAGACCGCTATTGAGCTGTTCCGCAGCCAGTGGCGCGACCGCTTTGAGGTGAAGCGCGATGCCGAGCACATCTATCAGCAGGTCAGTAAAGGGACGCTACCTGCCGGTATCGAATACTGGCAACCGCTGTTCTTCAGCGAGCCGCTGCCGCCGTTATTCAGCTATTTCCCGACCAGCACGCTGATCGTCAACACCGGCGATCTCGAGGCCAGCGCGGAGCGATTCCAGAATGAAGCCCGCGCCCGCTTTGAAAACCGCGGCGTCGACCCGATGCGCCCGCTCCTGCCGCCTGAGCTGCTGTGGCTGCGCAGCGATGAGCTATTCAGCGAACTGAAAAAATGGCCGCGCGTGCAGCTGAAAACCGAACGTCTGGCGGACAAAGCGGCGAATACTAATCTGGGCTACCAGACGCTGCCGGACCTCGCCGTCCAGGCGCAGAACAAAGCGCCGCTGGATAATCTGCGCCGCTTCCTCGAGTCCTTTACCGGCCCGGTGATCTTCTCGGTGGAAAGCGAGGGTCGCCGTGAAGCGCTGAGCGAAATGCTGGCGCGGATTAAAGTTGCGCCAAAACACGTGCTGCGTCTGGAGGAAGCCACCGGCAACGGCCGCTATCTGATGATTGGCGCCGCCGAGCACGGGTTTATCGACAGCCAGCGCGGCCTGGCGCTGATTTGCGAGAGCGACCTGCTCGGCGAGCGCGTAGCGCGCCGTCGTCAGGATTCGCGCCGCACCATTAACCCTGACACTCTGATTCGCAACCTCGCCGAACTGCATATCGGCCAGCCGGTCGTTCACCTGGAACACGGCGTGGGCCGCTACGCGGGCATGACTACCCTGGAAGCCGGCGGCATCACCGGCGAATATCTGATGCTGACCTACGCCAACGATGCCAAGCTATACGTTCCGGTATCGTCCCTGCATCTTATCAGCCGCTACGCCGGCGGGGCGGAAGAAAACGCCCCCCTGCACAAGCTGGGCGGCGATGCCTGGACCCGGGCGCGACAAAAAGCGGCTGAGAAAGTACGCGACGTGGCGGCCGAGCTGCTGGATATCTACGCCCAGCGCGCGGCGAAGGCGGGTTTTGCCTTTAAACACGACCGCGAACAGTATCAGCTGTTCTGCGACGGTTTCCCATTTGAAACCACGCCGGATCAGGCGCAGGCGATCAACGCCGTCCTCAGCGATATGTGCCAGCCGCTGGCCATGGACCGCCTGGTATGCGGCGATGTGGGCTTCGGCAAGACCGAAGTGGCCATGCGCGCCGCCTTCCTCGCCGTGGAGAACCACAAGCAGGTGGCGGTGCTGGTGCCGACCACCCTGCTGGCTCAGCAGCACTATGACAATTTCCGCGATCGTTTCGCCAACTGGCCGGTACGCATCGAAATGCTCTCCCGCTTCCGCAGCGCTAAAGAGCAGGCGCAGATCCTCGAGCAGGCCGCGGAAGGCAAAATCGATATCTTGATCGGCACCCACAAGCTGCTGCAGAGCGAGGTGAAGCTGCGCGATCTCGGGCTGCTGATCGTCGACGAAGAGCACCGGTTTGGCGTGCGGCATAAAGAGCGCATCAAAGCGATGCGCGCCGATGTCGATATCCTGACCCTCACCGCCACGCCGATCCCGCGGACGCTGAACATGGCGATGAGCGGGATGCGCGATCTGTCGATCATCGCCACGCCGCCGGCGCGACGCCTGGCGGTGAAGACCTTCGTTCGCGAATATGACGCCCTGGTGGTGCGCGAGGCGATCCTGCGCGAAACGCTGCGCGGCGGCCAGGTCTACTATCTGTTTAATGACGTTGAGAACATCCAGAAAGCCGCCGACAAGCTGGCGGAGCTGGTGCCGGAGGCGCGGATCGCCATCGGTCACGGTCAGATGAGGGAGCGCGAACTGGAGCGGGTGATGAATGACTTCCATCATCAACGCTTCAATGTGCTGGTGTGCACCACCATCATCGAAACCGGGATCGACATTCCCACCGCCAACACCATCATCATCGAACGCGCCGACCATTTTGGCCTCGCCCAGCTGCACCAGCTGCGCGGCCGCGTTGGCCGTTCGCATCACCAGGCCTATGCCTGGCTGCTGACGCCGCATCCGAAAGCGATGACCACCGATGCGCAAAAGCGCCTCGAGGCCATTGCGTCGCTGGAAGATCTCGGCGCCGGCTTTGCGCTGGCAACCCACGATCTGGAGATTCGCGGGGCCGGGGAACTGCTTGGGGAAGATCAGAGCGGTCAGATGGAAACCATCGGTTTCTCTCTGTATATGGAGCTGCTGGAGAACGCAGTCGATGCGCTGAAAGCCGGGCGTGAACCCTCGCTGGAAGATCTCACCAGTCAGCAGACGGAGGTTGAACTGCGCATGCCTTCCCTGCTGCCTGATGATTTCATCCCTGACGTCAATACGCGCCTGTCATTCTATAAGCGCATTGCCAGCGCCAAAAACGAACAGGATCTGGAGGAGATCAAAGTCGAGCTGATCGATCGTTTTGGCCGCCTGCCCGATGCCGCCCGCAACCTGCTGGATATCGCCCGTCTGCGTCAGCAGGCGCAAAAGTTAGGGATCCGCAAGCTGGAAAGCAACGAAAAAGGCGGCGTGATCGAATTTAACGAGAAAAACAACGTCAATCCGGTGTGGCTGATCGGCCTGCTGCAGAAGCAGCCCCAGCACTTCCGCCTGGACGGTCCCACGCGCCTGAAGTTCATGCAGGACCTGGAGGAGCGTAAAACGCGGATGGACTGGGTTCGCCAGTTTATGCGCCAGCTGGAAGAGAACGCCGTCGCCTGACTGGCAGGAGATACGGCCCCGCTGCCGTATCTCCCTTCCCACATACCTCGCAATCTTTACAAACATTTTGCAATCCGCCTGGATTTCCCCACACAGACTCACGCCATAATCTCATCTGCTTTTCGTATAAAAATAACCACTTACATATTTTGGAGTTATGGTAATGAGAAACCGTTTCCCCGTGACGCTTTGGCTGACGCTAGTCGCGTTAGTCGCCGCGCTGGCCCTGCCCGCGCGCGCTAACACCTGGCCCCTTCCCCCGCCGGGCAGCCGGCTGGTGGGTCAGAATCAGTTCCATGTGGTACAGGATGACGGCGGTTCGCTGGAAGCGATTGCCAAGAAGTACAATGTCGGCTTCCTGGCCCTGCTGCAGGCCAATCCCGGGGTTGACCCCTATGTTCCGCGCGCCGGCAGCGTGCTGACCATCCCCCTGCAGACGCTGCTGCCCGATGCGCCGCGCGAAGGGCTGGTGATTAACCTCGCCGAACTGCGCCTCTACTATTACCCGCCGGGCAAGAATGAAGTGACCGTCTACCCAATCGGCATCGGCCAGCTGGGTGGGACCACCATCACACCGACGATGGTCACAACCGTGTCCGACAAACGGGCCAATCCGACCTGGACACCTACCGCCAACATTCGCGCGCGCTACAAGGCTATGGGGATTGAGCTGCCGGCGGTAGTGCCTGCTGGTCCTGACAATCCGATGGGCCATCACGCCATCCGCCTCGCCGCCTATGGCGGAGTCTATCTCCTGCACGGCACCAATGCCGATTTCGGCATCGGTATGCGCGTCAGTTCCGGCTGCATTCGTCTGCGCGATAACGATATCAAGGCGCTGTACAACACTATCTCGCCGGGCACGAAGGTGAACATTATCAACACGCCGATCAAGGCGTCGATTGAGCCGGATGGCCGCCGTCTGGTTGAGGTCCATCAGCCGCTGTCTGAGCATATCGATGACGACCCGCAGACCCTGCCCATTACGCTTAATGCGGCCATGACTGCGTTCAAACAGGCGCCGCAGACCGACGGGACGGTGATGGAGCGCGCGATGAATTACCGCTCGGGCATGCCGATTGACGTCACCCGTCATGCTGAACCTGGACCGCAGTCGCTGTAGTCTTACGCTGCATAAAACAAAAAACCCGCCTGATGGCGGGTTTTTTGTTGGCAAGGGTCAAACAGGGGTACAACAGGGTCTTACTCATCGCCGTCCGGTGAAGGGGGCCGGGCAGCGACGCATCGGGCTTACTTGTAGATAACGGCGGTACCGTGAAGGGTATTCGGACCGGTTACCGAAGTAATACGGTATGAAGTGGCGCCCATCTCATCCGCTTTCTGCGCCAGCTGGTCTTCCAGCGAGCCCAGGTTAGTCCCGGCAGAAGCAGAGATGGTGCCTACTTTATGCTGTCCTGCAGGGGTGGACTGCACCTCTACAGCGGCAAAGCTGGCGAAAGAAAGGGAACTTAAAACAGCGGCAATAGCCAGAGTATTAACGGTTTTCATGATTATTATACCTGTGCAGATGAATTTTATAGTAGGGTCGCAAGCATTAACTTAACGATCGATAGGTAAATAATAATGTGATCTATGTCACACGTCAATGCATTTTTATAACGATCGTTTAACTATTTATAAAATGCTTAAATTTCATACATATATGAATTATTTATTTTTAAACCGACAGCGCTGGCCCCGGCGATCGTTTATTTTTATAATGGCCTTTCACCAAACCAACATAGGTACAACGGCACCATGACAACTGACGTTCAAAGTTGCGCCAAAAAAAGCCGTGGCCGACCGAAGGTGTTCGACAGGGATGCGGCGCTGGACAAAGCCATGACACTCTTCTGGCAGCACGGCTATGAGGCGACCTCGCTCGCCGATCTGGTCGAGGCGACAGGAGCAAAAGCCCCCACCCTGTATGCGGAATTTGTGAATAAAGAAGGCCTATTCCGCGCAGTGTTGGATCGTTACATTTCGCGCTTTGCCGCGAAGCACGAAGCCGTGCTGTTTGCCGAGGGAAAATCCGTCGATCGCGCGTTGCGTGACTACTTCACGGCGGTCGCCACCTGCTTTACCAGCAAAGAGACGCCGGCCGGCTGCTTTATCATCAATACCTCCGCCGCGCTGGCCGCCTCCTCGACGGATATCGCCAATACCATCAAATCCCGCCATGCGATGCAGGAGCAGGCGCTAACCCAGTTTCTGCAGCAGCGGCAGGCGCAGGGCGAACTGCCCGCGGGCCGCGATGTCGCGCAGCTGGCGCAATTTCTTAACTGCGTTCTGCAGGGGATGTCGATTAGCGCCCGGGAAGGCGCGGATTTCGACAAGCTGATGCAAATCACCGATACCACTCTCCGTCTCTGGCCGCAGGTCCTCGGGTCCTGATGCGCCCTGCTTCCGGCGGTATTCTGCCGCCGGATCCGCTCTCCTGTTGGCTTTATCCCCACAAAATAGATTGATTTTTATTACCTTTTCTCGCGCAAGATAAACGCAAATGATATTGATTGCGATATTCATTATGTGCAAAATCCTTTTTTGAGTTTTTCCAGATGTTTCGCATTGTAACGAATACCGGCCGACGCCGGCCCATAACAACGACAAAGCAACTTGCTCATAAAAGGAATGGATATGAAAAAGCGCCTCTGGGTGCTCCACCCTCTGCTGCTGGCCAGCACGCTGCCTGCGCTGGCGGCTCAGTCTGATGAAGACAGCATCATCGTTAGCGCAAACCGCACCCATCGCACCGTGGCCGAAATGGCCCAAACCACCTGGGTCATTGAGGGCCAGGAGATTGAGCAGCAGGTCCAGGGCGGGAAAGAGTTCAAAGACGTGCTGGCGCAGCTGATCCCCGGCATCGACGTCAGCAGCCAGGGGCGGACCAACTATGGGATGAACATGCGCGGGCGCGCAATCGTCGTGCTGATTGACGGCGTCCGGCTCAACTCCTCACGCACCGACAGCCGCCAGCTCGACGCCATCGATCCATTCAACATCGAACATATCGAAGTGATCTCCGGAGCGACCTCGCTGTACGGCGGGGGCAGTACCGGCGGGCTTATCAACATCGTTACCAAAAAGGGGCAGCAGGATCGTCAGGTCGATCTCGAGGTGGGCAGCAAGAGCGGTTTTGCGAACAGCAACGATCATGATGAGCGCGTCGCGGCGGCCGTCAGCGGCGGAACAGACCACGCATCCGGCCGCTTGTCGGTAGCCTATCAGCGTTTCGGCGGCTGGTACGACGGCAATAACGATGCGCTGATCCTCGATAATACCCAAACGGGGCTCCAGCACTCTGACCGCCTCGACGTGATGGGGACGGGGACGATTGAGATCGATGATAACCGCCAGCTGCAGCTGGTCACCCAGTATTATAAAAGCCAGGGCGATGATGACTACGGTCTGTGGCTCGGGAAGAACATGTCCGCGGTCACCAGCGGCGGCAAAGCGTATACCACCGACGGGCTCAATTCCGACCGTATCCCCGGCACCGAACGCCATCTGATCAGCCTCCAGTACTCCGATGCCGACTTTTTCGGCCAGAATCTGGTGAGCCAGGTGTACTATCGCGATGAGTCCCTCACCTTCTATCCGTTCCCGACGCTCACGAAAGGTCAGGTCAGTAGCTTCTCCTCGTCGCAGCAGGATACCGATCAGTATGGGGCCAAGCTGACCCTCAACAGCCAACCGCTGGCGGGGTGGGATCTCACCTGGGGTCTCGACGCCGATTATGAGACCTTTAATGCCAACCAAATGTTCTTCGATCTGCCACAATCGATGGCCTCCGGCGGGTTGCACAACGAATCGATCTACACAACCGGCCGCTACCCGGGATACAGTATTTCCAATGTCGCGCCATTCCTGCAGTCCAGCTACGATCTGAACGATATCTTTACCGTCAGCGGCGGGGTACGCTACCAGTGGACCGAAAACCGGGTCGACGACTTTGTCGGCTACGCCCAGCAGCAGGATATCGCCAACGGCAAAGCGCGCTCCGCCGACGCCATCAAAGGCGGCAAAACCGATTATGACAATTTCCTGTTTAACGCCGGGATCGTGGCCCACCTGACCGAGCGTCAACAAACCTGGTTTAACTTCTCGCAGGGTGTCGAGCTACCGGACCCTGGTAAATACTATGGCATCGGTAAATATGGCGCTGCGGTGAATGGTCATCTGCCGCTGATCTCCAGCGTCAACGTCGATGACTCGCCGCTGCAGGGGATCAAAGTTAACTCGTACGAGCTGGGCTGGCGCTACACTGGCGATAACCTGCGCACCCAGCTGGCGGCGTACTACTCGACCTCGGATAAGACCATTGTCGTCAACCGCACCGACATGACCATCGACGTTCAGTCCGACAAACGGCGTATTTACGGCGTTGAGGGGGCGGTCGACTACTTTATTCCGGATAGCGACTGGAGCGTCGGCGGTAACTTTAACGTGCTGAAATCCCAGGTGCAGACCGACGGCCGCTGGCAAAAATGGGACGTCACCCTCGCCTCGCCGTCTAAAGCCACCGCCTGGGTGGGCTGGGCGCCGGATCCGTGGAGCCTGCGCGTGCAGAGTCAGCAGGTATTTGACCTCAGCGATGCCGCCGGTAACAAGCTGGAAGGCTATAACACCGTCGATTTTATCGGTAGTTACGCGCTGCCGGTGGGGAAACTGACCTTCAGTATCGAAAACCTGCTTAACGAAGACTATGTCACTATCTGGGGCCAGCGCGCGCCGCTGCTCTACAGCCCAACCTACGGCAGTTCATCGCTGTATGAGTACAAAGGTCGTGGCCGCACCTTTGGTCTGAACTACGCCTTAACCTTCTGATAAAAAAAGCCCCTCAGCCTGAGCGATTGAGGGGCTAATCACTACACAAATCTGTTTTTAGATTTTGTTGTTCAGGACCAGCTGGCCGTTGTTGTCCAGCGGGATCTGGCTGCCGGGATCGTGATCCATGCGGATTTTCCCCTGCTGATCGCCTATCTTATAGGTCACATCGTAGCCGAGCATTTTATCGGATTTGTCATACACCGTTTTGCAGCGCTGCTGGGTGGTGGTGTAGGTATCGTTGTCCTGCATCGCGCCCTGGATCTGGTTGCCTGCATAGCCGCCGCCTAGCGCACCTACGACCGTCGCCACGCTGCGTCCGTGACCGCCGCCAAACTGGTGGCCAATCACCCCGCCCGCCACCGCGCCCAGCACCGAACCGGCGATGCGGTTTTCATCCTGTACCGGACGACGATGAGTCACCGTGACATTGCGGCATTCCTGACGCGGCGTTTTCACGGTTTCTTTAATCGGTGTACTGGAGACCACTTGCGCATACTGCGGGCCGCGATCCAACACGTTGAGACCAGCGACAGCTGCAACGCCCAGCGCGGCAGCCACGCCTATCCCTATACCCGCCAACATAGATTTATTCACGGGAGTTCCTCCTTTGTTGCTGTTGATACAATTTTGCAACCGGAGCCGGGAGGGCGCAAATCAGATAGCGGATGAAAAGTGCGAGAATTCGCTGCAAATCAAAGGGATTCAGAGGATTCCGAGCGGGATCTCTGCGGTTCCAGCAGAAGAGCCCGGAGGCGCCCTCAGAGCGCGCCTCCGGGTCGCGACAGCGATTAGTGCAGCTTCAGGCGCGGGCGAATGATGCGGTTGATGCGCCCGACCAGCATCATCAGGCCGGTCTTGAAGTAACCATGCAGAGCAATCTGGTGCATACGGTACAGGGAGATGTACACGAAGCGCGCAATGCGCCCTTCCACCATCATCGAACCGCGCATCAGGTTACCCATCAGGCTGCCGACGGTGGAGTAATTTGACAGCGACACCAGCGAGCCATGGTCTTTATAGGTGTATGCCTTCAGCGGTTTGCCTTTCATCTGCGCCAGGATGTTGTTCAGCGCGCAGGTAGCCATCTGGTGCGCCGCCTGGGCCCGCGGAGGCACAAAGCCGCCTTCCGGACGGGCGCAGGAGGCGCAGTCGCCGATGGCGAAAATATCCGCATCGCGGGTAGTCTGCAGCGTCGGCTCGACCACCAGCTGATTGATACGGTTGGTTTCGAGGCCGCCGATCTCTTTCATGAAATCTGGCGCTTTGATCCCCGCCGCCCAGACCATTAGATCCGCCTCAATATATTCGCCATCTTTAGTGTGCAGGCCGCCCGCATCCGCGCTGGTGACCATGGTCTGCGTCAGAACCCGTACGCCCAACTTAGTCAGCTCATTATGCGCTGCCCCGGAAATGCGCGGCGGCAGCGCAGGCAGAATGCGCTCACCCGCCTCGACCAGCGTGACGTTCAGCGCTTCGTTGGTCAGCCCTTTGTAGCCGTAGCTGTGCAGCTGTTTCACCGCATTGTGCAACTCAGCGGAGAGCTCCACGCCGGTGGCGCCGCCGCCGACGATGGCGATATTTACTTTACCGTTAGCGCCGAGGTTAGCAGAGTATTTAAGGAACAGGTTGAGCATTTCCTGATGGAAGCGACGCGCCTGGTGCGGGTTGTCGAGGAAAATGCAGTTCTCTTTTACGCCAGGGGTATTAAAGTCATTCGAGGTACTGCCCAACGCCATGACCAGCGTGTCGTACGGCAGTTTACGCTCAGCCACCAGCAGCTCGCCTTTTTCATTGCGCAGCTCGCCGAGGGTGATGGTTTTCCCTTCGCGGTTGATATCAACCACCGAGCCCAGCTGGAACTGGAAACCGTGGTTGCGGGCATGGGCCAGATAGCTCAGCGCATCAACGCCTTCATCCAGAGAACCGGTGGCCACTTCGTGCAGCAGCGGCTTCCACAGATGGCTGTGGTTACGGTCCACCAGGGTGATTTTCGCTTTCTTATGGCGCCCTAACTTTCTCCCCAGCTGAGTTGCCAGTTCCAGTCCGCCAGCGCCGCCACCCACAATTACGATTTTTTTCAATGGCGTAGTCATGTGTACCCCTAAAATTATTAACCAATTGTTAAATAAAAGTTATTGAAATAGCCTTTATTTAACAACAAGTTACGTTAATGAAACCATTCAGCACTGTCGAGAATACCATGAACGGTGCATTGGTCATACCAAAATTGATGTGCATCAAGTTTTGTCGCGTATTTTTTCAGCGAAACCAATAAGTGTAGACATGAAAAAACCCGCGTGGTGAACCCGACGCGGGTTTGGGAACAAGGGAAAAGCAGTTAGCCGAGGGTTTTAAACGCTTTCAGCCGCTGCAGATGCGGCGAGATATTTTTAAACTTATGGGTCTGCTCTTCATCCCAGATAATTTCATAATAGTGGTGCAGGAGATCGGCGGAACGCTGGCTGTCCAACGCCTCGTCCTGGCGGGAAAGCACCACCAGGCAGCGATCGCGGTTCTTCTCGCGGAAGTTGGTCACGCACTTGGTGGCGATGTCAGCATACTCTTCCGGTCGGTCGATTTTGCCTTCCATGTTCTCATGCGGAAACAGGTTTGGATTGAACACCGCCTGGCGGATATCGCACAGAAAACCAATCCGCTCCGCCCAGTAGCCGCCAAGGCCGACGCCGCAGATCAGCGGCCGGTCATCGGCAGTGAGCTGCAGCATTTTATCGACCTCTTTCAGCAAATGCTGCATATCGTGCTTGGGATGCCGCGTGCTGTAGCTAATCAACCGCACGTCCGGGTCGATAAACTGCAGCTGCATCACCTTCTCATGGTTACCGGGGCTGTTCGAGTCAAAACCGTGTAAATAGATAATCATCGCATCCTCACCAGACAACAACGCCCCGTAGAGCGTTACGCGGACTTCGCCTCTTGCCAGCGCGCATGAAGCTGCTCCAGCTGGGCACTCACCGTTTTCCAACGGGCTGAATCCCTTAACTCCTGACGGGAAAAGGAACCTTTATGATACAATTTCGTAACACGCTCTGCTTTGATCGGCGACAGGTTATCCAGCACACTGACCGCGCCTTTACGATTATTGCAGACGAGGATCATATCGCAACCGGCGTCGAGCGATGCCTGACCGCGTTCGGCATAGCTGCCCATGATCGCCGCCCCTTCCATCGACAGATCGTCGGAGAAAATCACCCCGTCAAAGCCCAGTTCGCCGCGCAGCACCGTTTTCAGCCAGTACGCCGAGCCGCTGGCCGGACGCGGATCGAGCTCCGGGTAAATCACATGCGCCGGCATAATGGCATCCAGACGCTGCTCGGCGATAAGGCTTTTGAACACCGCCATATCATGGTCGCGGATAACCGATGCCGCCCGCGGATCGAACGGCGTCTCTTTGTGCGAATCGGCAGTCACCGCCCCGTGTCCCGGGAAGTGTTTGCCGGTGGTTTTCATGCCCGCGGCGTGCATCCCGTCAATGAAGTGACGCGCCATCGTCAGCGCTTTCTGCGGATCTTCATGATAAGAACGTTCGCCGATTGCGGCGCTGATATGGCCGACGTCCAGCACTGGCGCAAAACTAATATCGATATCCATGGCGATCATTTCGCTGGCCATCAGCCAGCCGGCTTCGGCGGCCAGTTTGCCCCCCTCTTCCATCCCCAGCAGCGCGGCGAAAGACTGGGCCGCCGGTAAACGGGTAAACCCTTCGCGGAAACGCTGAACCCGCCCCCCTTCCTGATCGACCGCCACCACCAGGTGGTTCCGGGAGGCGTCGCGGATCTGGCGCACCAGCTCGCGCAGCTGCGCCGGATCGTGATAATTTCGGGTAAAGAGGATCAACCCTCCCACCAGCGGATGCGCCAGAATTTCTCGCTCTTCCGCATCCAGCTCATACCCTTCGACATCCAACATCACTGGGCCCACACTGACCTCTCTTATCCTTTACGTTCGTTGTCTAACTGACACCATGTTTCATCTGCCAGCGTGATAAATTGCCGGTCCCCGCTCTGCCGCCAGCGCATTTCATACCAGCCCGCCATCAACAGCAGTACCCACGGGCGCCAGAGTACAACCTGCCGCCAAAGCAGCTGCGCGTCGATGGCCGCCCGCCGGGCATACGCTTCTACCAGCCGACGGCGCTCGCCAGGCGTGATCCACACCGCGGCCAGCTCCAGCGCGATATCGCCATCACCGGCATATTCCCAGTCGATCAGCCTCAGGCCGGACTCATTATGAATAATATTGCCGGCATGGACGTCCATGTGCAGCGGCGCCAGCCGCAGGGGACGGGGCTCGCCCTGGCGGCGCAGCCGCTGATGCCAGCGCAGCCAACGCGGCTTGCGCCGCGCCGGATCGCACCTCTGCCAGTACTGGGCCAGCAGTGGTGTGAGGCTAACCCGCCAGCCAAACCGCGGTTGCTGATGCAAATCATACAATAAGCCTGACAGCTGCGGGGAGGCCGGTAACTCGCTTTTCACCTCCCCTGCGCAATACTCCACCACCAACCAGCAGGGTGAGTAAAACAGCGGGGTTGGCGCCAGCCTGGCAGGCAGTCGGCGGAGCGCGCGATACTGACGGCGAAAATAGTAAGTGGCGGCAGACGGATCGTGCGGCTGACGCAGCACGTGCCGCCGGTCGCCGTCGCTGATAATCACACTGCCGCCGCTGAGGCCACTCTGGCTCAGCGAGGCGACAGGATGATAATGGGGAAAGAAGCGCGACAAGAGCTCGTCGCGCGTTAGCTTATTGTTGCTGAACAGCACCTTTACCTGACCAGATTATCTCACCGGTTTGCACCAGCATGAGCTGCATTTTCAGCTCAGGCGCGTTGACGTTGCCGGTGGCATTGGAGTAAAGCACATACTGCGCGCCCACGTTGCGGGCGATGCCCATGGCTTTGCTGCGGCTGCCGAGGCTGTCCTGCGGCGACAGGCCCAGCTGCTGCTTGGCGACCGCCAGCTGCTGCGCCGATACCAGGGTAAATTTGCCGTTACCGGCCAGCGCACTACGTAGCGCAGTGGTGGCTTCTCCAGCATTCAGCGAACCGTTGGTGCGGTTGTTCACGCTGTCAACCAGCAGAATACTGCCGGCATTGACCCCACTCGCCTGCAGCATCTGCCCCACCAGCGGCTGAACCGCGCCGTTCCAGTCATAATGACGCACGCGCGGCGCCGGCTGACCCGACTGCTGATCCTGATGCTCAATCGGCCCAGGCTGCGCCGGGACAGAGGGCACCGCCGGTACGGTCGGCACCGTGGGCTGCGGCTGCGCAGGCTGCTGCGGCTGCGGTTTGGCCTCTTCTACCGGCGCGGGCTGCTCCCGCAACCCCGCACAGCCTGCGAGGAATATCGCCAGTGCTGTGATTAACGCATAGCGACACATTTTCATCATTATAATTACCCCTTACAGATAAAGATAAAGGCGGGCCTTATGCGCCCCCAGGATATTGGCGCTGCCATATAACGTGACCGAGGAGCGGGCCGGTACCACGATGGTGCGCGGCGCGTCCAGCGGATGCATCTCCAGCCCTCGGGCGTCATACCAGAAAAAACG
Source organism: Klebsiella sp. 10 (assembly GCF_018223925.1). Classification (NCBI taxonomy): domain Bacteria; kingdom Pseudomonadati; phylum Pseudomonadota; class Gammaproteobacteria; order Enterobacterales; family Enterobacteriaceae; genus Klebsiella; species Klebsiella sp. 10. The sequence goes on along the minus strand of NZ_JAGRRB010000027.1, from coordinate 48,574 downwards.
ATAGTGCACGGTAACCGGCTGCTGGCGCTCGTTATATAGCGTTGAGGAGGCGGTAGCCTGAATCTCTGTCGCCACGACGGCAGGCTCGCTGGCGCTGATCCCCGCCGCCAGCACGCTCGACTCCATCACCAGCGCCTGCTGGTCAGAAACCGGGATCTCCGGGTGTGAACTACACCCGGCGAGTAGCCCCGCCGCCAGACACGCGCCCAAAAGGGTCCTGAGCATGACGTTAGCCTTTGTGCGCCAGCATCGGGCCAAGCGGACGACCGCCCAGCAGATGCATATGGATATGGTACACTTCCTGGCCGCCGTGGCGGTTGCAGTTGACGATCAACCGATAGCCATCGTCGGCAAGACCTTCATCGCGGGCGATCTTCGCCGCGACGGTCATCATCCGGCCCAGCGCCAGCTCATGTTCAGCGGTGACGTCATTTACGGTAGGAATCAGAACATTCGGGACAATCAGAATATGGGTGGGCGCCTGCGGGGAGATGTCGCGAAAAGCGGTCACAAGCTCATCCTGATAGACAATATCCGACGGGATCTCCCGGCGAATGATTTTGCTGAAAATCGTTTCTTCTGCCATGACTGATTCCTTATAAGTTTTATCCCGTGCGCTGGCCTGCTTCTGCAGATAAACGCGGACGCACAGGTTCCGCTAAGAGTATGAGCGACATTCTCCCTCTCTTTCAACCTGAAAGCTCTTTTTCTTATTCAACTATAGACTTAGCTGCTGAGGGAATAAGCATATGGCGGACTGTTTTCAGGGTTATCGCTTGTGGTGCACCGACTTTAGCGCATAAAAAAGGCAGCCAGTTGGCTGCCTTAGTCTCCCCGATACTACGTCTTAACTGTTACGGATGTACTCATCCATTTCAGTTTTCAGGTTATCGGACTTGGTACCGAAGATGGCCTGTACGCCAGAACCTGCCACTACCACGCCAGCGGCGCCCAGTTTTTTCAGGCCAGCCTGGTCAACTTTCGCTACATCCGCCACGCTAACACGCAGACGAGTAATACATGCGTCGAGGTTGGTGATGTTCTCTTTACCGCCGAAAGCGGCGACCAGAGCCGGAGCCATCTCGCTGGTGGCGCCAGCTTTGCTCTCTTCGGTGGTGTCTTCACGACCCGGAGTTTTCAGATCCAGGGCTTTAATCAGCACACGGAAAATGACGTAGTACACGATCGCATAGCAGATACCAACAATCGGGAACAGCCACAGCTTGCTGCTGTTACCGGACAGCACGATAAAGTCGATCAGGCCGTGAGAGAACGAGGTACCGTCACGCATACCCAGCAGGATACAGATCGGGAACGCCAGGCCCGCCAGAATGGCATGGATAACGTACAGGATCGGCGCCACGAACATGAACGAGAACTCGATCGGCTCGGTGATACCGGTCAGGAACGAGGTCAGCGCGGCGGAGATCATGATACCGCCCACTTTGGCGCGGTTTTCCGGTTTAGCAGAGTGCCAAATCGCGATAGCCGCTGCCGGCAGACCATACATTTTGAACAGGAAGCCGCCAGACAGTTTGCCCGCCGTCGGGTCGCCTGCCATGTAGCGCGGGATATCGCCGTGGAACACCTGACCAGCCGCGTTGGTGTATTCGCCGATCTGCATCTGGAAAGGAACGTTCCAGATGTGATGCAGACCAAACGGCACCAGGCAACGTTCGATGAAACCGTAGATACCAAACGCCACCACTGGGTTCTGATAAGCAGCCCACTGGGAGAAGGTTTGGATCGCGGAGCCGATCGGCGGCCAAATGAAGGAGAGGATCACGCCGGTGAAGATAGCGGCCAGACCAGAGATAATCGGCACAAAACGCTTGCCCGCAAAGAAGCCGAGATATTCTGGCAGCTTGATGCGATAGAAGCGGTTGAACATGTAGGCGGCGATAGCACCGGAGATAATACCGCCAAGCACGCCGGTATCAGCAAGGTGTTTTGCCGCAATCTCGTCAGCAGGTAAATGCAGCACCAGCGGCGCAACAACCGCCATGGTTTTCACCATGATGCCGTAAGCCACGACTGCAGCCAGTGCGGATACACCGTCGTTATTGGTGAAGCCGAGGGCCACACCGATAGCGAAGATCAGCGGCATATTGGCGAAAACTGAACCGCCTGCTTCTGCCATAACGTGGGAGACCACGGCTGGCAGCCAGCTGAAGTTAGCGGAACCGACGCCCAGCAGGATACCTGCGATAGGCAGTACGGATACCGGCAGCATCAGCGATTTACCGACCTTCTGCAGGTTAGCAAATGCATTCTTAAACATAATTGAGAGTGCTCCTGAGTATTTGGTACTTTTTTACGCTTTCACGCATTGGCCCGGGGGGAGAACCGTGCCGTGGACAGGACATCTAAGCGCCCTTTATTTATTACACAGAGTAAAATAATTAACGGGATGATTGTTTGACGGCTATCACGTTTCAATCAGCCTTCCGGTAAAAATTTACATCAACTTACATAAATTGTATCTAGATGTTGCTAAAAAACCTTCACCGCCACTTTTGTGGCGGTGAACTTTACTCGCTTTGGCTATTAATTACGAGCCTTAAAATAATAAGCAGATCAAGCAGGTTGCAAACGGGCGGGGTCGATGTGGAACAGGGTGGCAAAATTGTCGGTGGTCTGCTGAGCCAGCTGCTCAAGCGACACCCCCTTCAGTACCGCCATATACTCGGCAACGTCACGAACCAGCGCCGGCTGGTTCTCTTTGCCGCGGTGGGGGACCGGCGCCAGGTACGGCGAATCGGTTTCAACCAGCAGGCGATCCAGCGGCACGTAGCGCGCCGCATCACGCAGCTGCTCGGCGTTACGAAAAGTGACGATACCGGAAAACGAGATATAGAACCCCATATCGAGCAGCTTGCCCGCTGTCTCCCTGTCCTCAGTGAAACAGTGTAGTACGCCACCGCAATCCGTCACCTTTTCTTCGCGCAAAATAGCCAGAGTATCGGCACGCGCGTCACGGGTATGGACGATCACCGGCTTATTGAGCTCACGGCCGATACGAATGTGGTCGCGGAACGAGCTTTGCTGTTGGGCTTTAGTTTCCGGGGTATAAAAATAATCCAGACCGGTCTCCCCCATCGCCACGACGCCCTCTTCCGCTGCCAGCGCGCGCAGAGTCTCTACCTCCCAGGGCTCGTCCTGGTTTAATGGGTGTACGCCGCAGGAGAAGACGACGTTGTCACGCGTCCCCACCAGTTCGCGCATACTGCGGTAGCCAGGCAGCGTCGTGGCGACGGCGAGGCAAAATTTCACATCGCGTGCGGCCGCTTTTGCCAGCACGTCGTCGACGTTTTTGTGTAGAGTTTGATAATCCAGACCATCAAGATGGCAGTGGGAGTCGACTAAAAACATAATGTCTCACTCAGAGGTGGGAGACGGGTAAACCCGTCCCGGGTTGCAGGTAATGTTCCCAGCGCAGCAGGCGCTCGGTAAGCAGCAGTTCGCGGTTGACACCGACAACGTTGAGCAATTGCTCGCGGCAGGTACAGACGTCATGGGCAATCGCCTGCAGCCGGGCGGCGGGCAGGCTGTGCGCCAGCTGCTCCAGCAGCGGCCAGACGTCAGGGTTACTCACCAGGGTAATCCCCTGCTGTCGTTTTTGCGCATCGACCAGCAGCGACGCCAGCCAGTGCAGGCGAACCGCCGCCTGTTCATGATTGAGTATCGGCAGCAGCGCCAGCCAGTCACCGCTCGCCAGGGTAGCCGCCAGCGCCTGACACAACTGCTGCCGCGCCGTCCACAGCGGTTCCTGTAACAGTTCGAGCGCCGCAGCCGGCGCGCTGGCGCACAGGCGTAACGCGGTCAACAATGACTCCTGCGGCAGGCTCACCTCACGCTCCAGCCAGGCCAGAGCATAAGGCTCAGACGGCGGCGCCAGATGATGCAGGCGACAGCGGCTGCGCAGAGTGGTCAGCAGACGCGCCGGCTCCTCGCAGGCGAGGAAGAACCAGGTATTCTCCGGGGGCTCCTCCAGCGTTTTCAGCAACGCGTTGGCGGCGGCATCGGTCAGCAAGGCAGCATCGCTAATCCAGACCACTTTTGCCCCACCAAGGCGTGCATGTTCATAGAGCTTTTCATTGACATCGCGCACCGCGTCAATACCCAGCGCGCTCTTGCCCTTCTCGGGGCTGAGCGCATAGTAATCGGGGTGCGTGCCGGCCTGCATCAGCTGACAGCTATGGCAGTGGCCGCAGCTTTTATGTCCTTCGGGCTGGCGGCACATCAGGAAGCGGCACAGCGCGTAAATCAACGCCTCGCCGCCCATCCCGTTCAGGGACTGTAACAGTAAGGCGTGGTGGCCTCGTCCGGCCTGATAGCTACCGACCAGTTGCTCGAACGAGGGGCGCAGCCACGGATACCATTTCATGCCGCTTGCTCCGCCATCCACTGGGCGATCGTGGCGCGAATGTCGCGCGCCACGGCATCCAGCGGCTGAGTTGCGTCAACCGTGCGGATAGAAGGATCGGCGGCGGCCAGCTCAAGATAGCGCGCGCGGGTACGGTTGAAAAAGTTCATGGACTCCTGCTCAATGCGATCCAGCTCGCCGCGGGCCCGGGCGCGCTGCAGCCCCACTTCCGGCGTGACGTCGAGATACAGCGTCAGATTGGGGCGAAAATCACCGAGTACCGCGTCGCGCAGCGTCGCCAGCATCGTGCGGTCAATTCCCCGGCCGCCGCCCTGATAGGCCTGCGTCGACAGATCGTGACGATCGCCGATCACCCACTGGCCGCGGGCCAGCGCGGGCTTAATCACGGTCTCCACCAACTGGACGCGCGCCGCGTAAAACATCAGCACTTCCGCTTTATCGTTAATCACTTCATCGCCCGTGGACTGGATATCCAGCACCAGGCTACGCAGTTTTTCGGCAAGGATTGTGCCCCCCGGCTCGCGGGTAAACACCATATCGTGAATACCCGCCGACTGCAGCGTCTCCACCACCAGTTGACGTGCGGTGGTCTTCCCGGCGCCCTCCAGCCCCTCGATGACGATATAGTTACTGCGCATTTTTTTCCTTAAGTACTTTCAGATAATCCTGCACCGCACGGTTATGACTGACCAGGTTTGTGGTAAACGTATGGCCCCCTTTCCCGTCGGCGACGAAATAAAGATATGGCGTTTTCGCCGGATGGGCGGCCGCCTTCAGCGAGGCCTCGCCCGGCACCGCGATAGGGCCCGGCGGCAAACCGCTGATGGTATAAGTATTGTATGCGGTCGGCGTCTCGAGATCCTTACGCGTTAACTTACCAGTATATCCTGCGCCCATCCCGTAGATTACGGTCGGATCGGTCTGCAAGCGCATACCGATGCGCAGGCGGTTGATAAATACCGACGCGACGCGGTCGCGCTCTTCCGCTACCGCGGTCTCTTTTTCAATAATCGAGGCCATGGTCAACAGCTGGTTCTGATCGGCATAGGGCAGATTCTCCATCCGTCCTTCCCAGACCTTCGCCACTTCGGCGACCATTTTCTGATGCGCGCGCTTGAGGATGGCGATATCGCTGGTGTTGGCGGTGTACATCCAGGTATCCGGCCAGAACCAGCCCTCTACCCAGTCGGCATGCTCAAGACCTAATGCCTTAGCCACCGTCGCGTAGCTATCGTCTTCAAGCGTGTGCTTCACGTACGGGGCATCGCGCAGCTGGCGCAGGTAGTCGCTGACGCGCATGCCTTCGACAAAGCGCAGCGGAAACTGCGCCTCTTTGCCGCTGGCCAGCAGCTGCAACATCTCGCGCACCGTCATTTGCGGCGTGAAGCGATAGGTCCCGGCCTTGAAGTGAGACAGCTCAGGTTCCACCCGCAGCAGCCACTGGAAAACGCGCGGGCGATTGATCACCTTCTCGCGATAGAGATCCTGGCCCAGCGCCAGCCGGCCGGTGCCAGCTTCGAGGGTAAAGATGGTCTCTTCCTTAATCAGCAGCTTGCTGTCCGCCAGCTGGCGTACCTTCCACATGCCTGCCGCCGCGGCGATGCCCAACAGCACGACCAGCAACAGGATAAAACGTAACATTTTCTTCATACTAACCAGACAGCTCACACAAAGGGGCTAAAAAATGGTAAAGCTCACGCGAGGACCAGGTGGTCTCCTCCCAGCGGCGAACCGGCACCAGCGGCATCAGCGCATTGCAGATCAGCACTTCATCGGCCTCCCGCAACGTCTCGGGACGCGCTGTCACTTCGACAACGCGAAACGTCGATGGTGCCAGCTGCGCGATACAGCGCTGCCGCATAATGCCGTTGACCCCGGCATAATCGAGTCCCGGAGTAAATACATCACGTCCCTGACGCCAGAATAAATTCGCGGCACAGCATTCCGTAAGCCACCCGTCACTGTCAAGGACCAGCGCCTCATCGGCGTCCGTCTGCTCAAGATGAGAGCGGATCAGTACCTGCTCAAGGCGATTAAGGTGCTTCAGGCCGGCAAGCCAGGAGTTGCGCCCCAGGGGCACCGGACTCTGGGTCAGAGTAATGCCCTCCTCCCGCCAGCGCGCATAATGCGCCGGGTATGGAGAGAAGCTGAGAATGCGAGTGGGCGACACGCAGCCTGCCGTACTGTATCCCCTTCCCCCAACGCCGCGGGTGAGAGTCACCTTGAGCACGCCCTGCGCGTGCGGCCGAGCCAGACGCTGCATCTCTTCGCTCAGCGTCAGCCAGTCGTTAAATGGGATATGTAATTTTTCACAGGTTGTCTGTAAACGCTGCAGATGGGCGTCCAGTAGCGCAACCTGCCCTTGCTGGATGCGGGCGGTGGTAAAACAGCCGTCGCCAAACTGGATGGCGCGATCGTTCGCTGCCAACGTGTCCTGTACAACGCCGTTTATCAAGAACATAAAGGACTCCTTTTCACTGGTCGGTCAGTGTGTCAGGACCCAGAGCAGAGAACAAGGGGAGAAAGCTGAATAAAAAAGGCCCGACGAACGGGCCTTTTGTTAAAGCAGTGCCGGGGCAAGCCCTGTCACACTTTTTTGAAGATCAGCGAACCGTTAGTGCCGCCAAAGCCGAAGGAGTTGCACAGGGTGTACTCCATACCGGAAACCTGACGCGCTTCGTGTGGAACGAAGTCGAGGTCGCAGCCTTCATCCGGGTTGTCGAGGTTGATCGTCGGCGGAACCGCCTGATCGCGCAACGCCAGGATAGAGTAAATCGACTCTACCGCCCCTGCCGCACCCAGCAGATGGCCGGTCATGGATTTGGTAGAGCTCACCAGTACGCGGCTCGCCGCATCACCGAAGACAGACTTAACCGCCTGCGCTTCCGCTTTATCGCCGGCCGGCGTCGAGGTGCCGTGGGCGTTGACGTAGCCGATCTGGCCTGGTTCGATGCCCGCATCGCGAATAGCATTCACCATTGCCAGCGCGGCGCCCGCGCCATCTTCCGGCGGTGACGTCATGTGGTAAGCATCGCTGCTCATGCCGAAGCCAACGATCTCGGCGTAGATTTTGGCGCCGCGTTTTTTGGCATGCTCGTACTCTTCCAGCACCACCATACCCGCGCCGTCTCCCAGCACGAAGCCGTCACGATCTTTATCCCACGGACGGCTCGCCGCCTGCGGGTTGTCATTGCGCGTGGAGAGCGCACGCGCCGCACCGAAGCCGCCCACGCCAAGCGGGGTGCTGGCTTTTTCCGCGCCGCCTGCCACCATCGCATCGGCATCGCCATAGGCGATGATGCGCGCGGCCTGGCCGATGTTGTGCACGCCTGAAGTACACGCGGTCGCGATAGAGATACTTGGCCCACGCAGACCAAACATGATGGTCAGATGTCCGGCCACCATGTTAACAATTGTGGAAGGAACGAAGAATGGGCTGATCTTGCGCGGTCCGCCGTTAACCAGCGAACTGTGGTTTTCTTCGATCAAGCCGAGACCGCCGATACCGGAGCCGATAGCGGCGCCAATACGGGTTGCATTCTCTTCCGTCACTTCAAGGCCAGAATCCTGCATGGCCTGAACGCCAGCGACAATTCCATATTGAATGAAGGCATCCATCTTGCGCTGTTCTTTGCGCGAGATAATGTCATCACAGTTAAAATCCTTTACTAAGCCAGCAAATTTCGTTGCATAGGCGCTAGTATCGAAATGGTCGATCAGGCTGATGCCACTCTGACCGGCAAGGAGAGCTTTCCAGGTAGACTCTACGGTATTGCCGACAGGAGACAACATGCCCAGTCCGGTCACAACTACACGACGCTTAGACACGTTTGTCCTCCAGGGAGGGAAAATAGATTCTTGTGGGACAATAAAAAGATAAAACTCAGGCGGTCGAATGACCGCCTGGAGATGTTCACTTACGCCTGGTGGCCGTTGATGTAATCAATGGCAGCCTGAACGGTGGTGATTTTCTCAGCTTCTTCGTCCGGAATCTCAGTATCAAACTCTTCTTCCAGAGCCATTACCAGCTCAACGGTGTCAAGAGAATCAGCGCCCAGGTCTTCAACGAAGGAAGCATTGTTGGTAACTTCTTCCTGCTTAACGCCCAGCTGCTCGCCGATAATTTTCTTAACGCGTTCTTCGATAGTGCTCATACTCTTAAATTTCCTATCAAAACTCGCTTTCGCGATGGTTTTCGTAGTGTATAAAATGTTGAAAAATTTGCAACTAAATCCCGGCAGGTCTTACCACGATTTTGCGCTATTTTGAGGCCGTTTGCCCTAAGAACGCAAATCTTTTCGCACAAAACCGCACAGAGAACCGTGCGAAGTGCGCGGTTCCTGAACGTTTTGCACAAATCTCGGTCAGACCATGTACATTCCGCCGTTGACGTGCAGCGTTTCACCAGTGATGTAACTTGCTTCGTCAGAGGCTAAAAATGCAACCGCGCTGGCGATTTCATTTGGGGTGCCAAGGCGCCCCGCAGGAACTGCCGCCAGCGTACCCGCACGCTGCTCATCGGTCAGCGCACGCGTCATGTCCGTTTCAATAAAGCCCGGAGCAACAACGTTTACAGTAATACCGCGGGACGCAACTTCACGCGCCAGTGATTTACTGAAGCCGATCAGACCCGCTTTCGCCGCGGCGTAGTTGGCCTGACCCGCATTTCCCATGGTACCAACCACAGAACCGATAGTGATAATACGTCCATGACGCTTTTTCATCATAGCGCGCATTACCGCTTTTGACAGACGGAAAACCGATGACAGGTTGGTTTCGATAATATCGTTCCACTCGTCATCTTTCATGCGCATTAACAGATTGTCGCGAGTGATCCCGGCATTATTCACCAGGATATCCACTTCGCCAAACTCTGCGCGCACATTTTCCAGAACAGATTCAATAGATGCCGGGTCGGTCACATTCAACATCAGACCTTTACCATTGGCGCCTAAATAGTCGCTGATCGCCTGCGCGCCGCTTTCGCTGGTCGCAGTACCGATAACTTTCGCGCCACGGGCGACGAGCGTTTCAGCGATGGCACGGCCAATACCGCGGCTTGCACCGGTAACCAGCGCGATTTTTCCTTCAAAACTCATGGTTTTCCTCTTTTATTGCTCAAGCGCCGCAGACATCGCCGCCGGCTCGTTAAGCGCGGAAGCGGTCAGGGTGTCAACAATACGTTTGGTCAGGCCGGTGAGGACTTTACCCGGGCCAACCTCATACAGGTGCGATACGCCCTCGGTAGCCATAAACTCAACGGTTTTGGTCCACTGCACCGGGCTGTACAGCTGGCGCACCAGCGCGTCGCGAATGGCGTCCGGCGCGGTTTCGCACTTCACGTCGACGTTATTCACCACCGGAATCGTCGGCGCGTTGAAGGTGATTTTCTGCAGCTCTACCGCCAGTTTTTCTGCGGCTGGCTTCATCAGCGCGCAGTGGGACGGCACGCTCACCGGCAGCGGCAGCGCGCGTTTGGCGCCGGCGGCTTTACAGGCGGCGCCAGCGCGTTCAACGGCCTCTTTGTGCCCGGCGATAACCACCTGGCCCGGAGAATTGTAGTTCACCGGAGAGACCACCTGCCCTTCGGCAGACTCTTCACAGGCTTTGGCGATAGCGGCGTCGTCCAGACCGATAATCGCGGACATGGCGCCGGTACCTTCCGGTACGGCTTCCTGCATGAATTTACCACGCAGCTCAACCAGGCGAACGGCATCAGCGAAACCGATAACGCCCGCGCATACCAGCGCGGAGTATTCGCCGAGGCTGTGACCCGCCAGCAGCGCTGGCGCTTTGCCGCCCTGCTGTTGCCAGACGCGGTACAGCGCCACGGAGGCGGCGAGCAGCGCCGGTTGAGTCTGCCAGGTCTTATTCAGTTCTTCTGCCGGGCCCTGTTGCGTCAGCGCCCACAGATCGTAACCCAACGCTGCGGAAGCTTCACCGAAGGTCTCTTCAATGACCGGCCAGGCGGCAGCCATTTCGGCCAGCATGCCTACGGCCTGAGAGCCCTGCCCCGGGAACACAAATGCGAATTGCGTCATGTTTAAATCCTTATACTAAAAACGAACCAGCGCGGAACCCCAGGTGAAACCGCCACCAAAGGCTTCCAGCAAAATCAGCTGACCGCGCTGAATACGGCCATCGCGGACGGCCTCATCCAGCGCGCAAGGGACTGACGCCGCGGAGGTGTTGCCATGGCGGTCGAGGGTCACAACGACGTTATCCATCGACATACCCAGTTTCTTCGCCGTCGCGCTGATAATACGCAGGTTAGCCTGATGCGGCACCAGCCAGTCCAGCGCTGAACGTTCAAGATTATTCGCTGCCAGCGTCTCATCAACGATGTGCGCCAGCTCGGTGACCGCCACTTTGAAGACTTCGTTGCCGGCCATCGTCAGATAGATCGGGTTTTCCGGATCGACGCGATCGGCGTTCGGCAGGGTCAGCAGTTCGCCATAGCTGCCGTCGGCATGCAGATGCGTCGAGATAATGCCCGGCTCTTCGGAGGCGCCCAGTACAACCGCGCCGGCGCCGTCGCCGAAAATAATAATCGTTCCGCGATCCGCCGGATCGCAGGTGCGCGCCAGCACATCGGCGCCAACAACCAGCGCATAATCTACCGCGCCGTTCTTCACATACTGATCGGCGACGCTTAGCGCATAGGTGAAACCGGCGCAGGCGGCGGCGACATCAAACGCCGGGCAACCCTTAACGCCCAGCATTGACTGGATCTGGCATGCAGAACTCGGAAACGCGTGCGTGCCGGAGGTGGTCGCAACGATAATCAGACCAATTTGCTCCGCGGACACGCCCGCCATCGCCAGCGCCTGCTTTGCGGCTTCAAAGCCCATCGTAGCAACTGTTTCATGCGCTGCGGCAATACGACGCTCACGGATACCTGTGCGGGTGACAATCCACTCGTCAGAGGTTTCTACCATTTTTTCCAGGTCGGCGTTTGTACGCACTTGCTCGGGCAGATAGCTGCCGGTACCAATAATCTTCGTATACATGTACGCTCAGTCACTCTTGGGTGATATACCCGCCTCGTTCAACCGCCGCGGCGTCAATCGTGGCCATTCGTCCCGCTTTGCTGTCGGGCGTTCACGTCACTGTCGCTTTCCGGCAGCTCGAAACCAGCTGGGTATAAAGATTCCAGGCGCGCGGCGATCCGCTGAGGGATCTGCCGCTGCACCGCCTGCACTGCCTGCTCTATCGCGACGCTAAAGGCGCGTTGATTGGCAGCACCATGACTCTTGATCACGGAACCGCGCAATCCTAACAGACAGGCGCCATTATACTGGTCGGGGTTGAGGTGACTGAATCGCCTCGCCAGGCTTTTTTGTAACCAACGTTTTAGTAACAGCAGCCACCACGACCGTTTTTTGCCCTCTCCCTGAGATTTCAGCAGTGAAAGGAACATTCTGACAACACCTTCCATGGTTTTTAATGTGACGTTGCCCGTGAATCCATCACAAACCAGCACATCGGTTTTTCCGGTCAACAGTTCATTGGCTTCAAGATAGCCGATGTAGTTGAGGGAAGGCAGCGTTTTGAGCACTGCGGCAGCATCGCGGATGCTGCCGAGGCCTTTCATCTCTTCTTCGCCGATGTTCAACAAAGCGACGCGGGGGTTGGCAATGCCGACCACTTCTTCCGCCAGCACCGCGCCCATTACCGCGAACTGCACCAGCATCGTGCTGTCGCAATCGACGTTGGCGCCGAGATCCAGCACCACGGTTTTGCCCTTCTGCTGGTGCGGTAAAACCGTCACCAGCGCCGGCCGCTCAATACCTTCGATCGGTTTGAGCAGCAGTTTCGCCAGACCCATCAGCGCGCCGGTGTTGCCAGCGCTGACGCAGGCTTGCGCCCGCCCTTCTTTCACAAGCTCCAGCGCCACGCGCATTGAGCTTCCGCGACTGCTGCGGATAGCCTGCGCGGGTCGCGCATCACTGGCAATAACTGACTGCGCAGGAATAATCTGCAGACGCGAACGTTGTTCGAAGTCAGCTTTGGCGAGTAATGGCGTGATGGCGTCGGGATCGCCGACTAAAAGAAGTGTGAGTTGCGAATTAGAGTTCAGTGCCTGCAGTGCTGCAGGCACCGTCACGGATGGGCCGAAATCGCCCCCCATGACATCTAACGCCAGGGTTAGACGTGTCAAGGTATCGTCGCTGCCCGGTTCGGTGATTCCCCAGTTGCCCGGGGAGTCCTCACTAAGCTTCATCACGCTGGCACCCGCGAATATTCACGCTGCAGACGCAACAATCCGGGCATAAATGCCCCCAGTGACCGGGTTAACCGAGTTTCCAGGGACGCACACGCCCGCCATGGCCTGCAACGGGAAATCCTGCGAGTATCGCGTGATTACTTAGCGATAACCTTGCGACCGCGGTAGAAACCGTCGGCAGTGATGTGGTGACGCAGGTGTTTCTCACCAGAAGTTTTGTCTACAGACAGGCTGGTGACTGCGGTCAGCGCGTCATGGGAACGACGCATGCCACGTTTGGAACGGGTTGGTTTATTCTGTTGTACGGCCATGGACCTTACTCCTCAATTACTTACGCTTTAAGCTGGCTAATACGGCAAATGGGTTTGGTTTTTGTGCCTCTTCAGGCAGTTCGCCAAAGACCATGTCCGCGTCGGACACTTCACAGTGTTCAGAATCATGCACCGGAACTACGGGCAGGGAGAGGATAATTTCATCCTCGACCATTGCCTGCAGGTCGATTTCACCGAATTCGTTAACCTCAATCGGCTCATACGCTTCCGGTAGTGCTTCGGCCTGTTCGTCATTTCTGACGGGGCTAAAACAATACGTGGTGTGGACGTGATGGGAGAACGGTTTCCCGCAACGCTGGCATTCGAGAGTTACCGTTACCTTTGCATCGCCAGTAATAACGGCGAGACGCTGGTTATCGATAGCGAACGACATGCTGCATTCCACATCGCTGTCCACGCTGACTACAGAATCGGTTACACGTTCAACCTGATCGCGGGCATAGATGCCTTCGTAATCAAGGCGTTTTTGAGCCGTGCGTACCGGATCAAGAGTCAGGGGTAATTTTACCTTTTGCATAGGGCGCGCATATTAACTTTGTAATGTCATAGAGTCAAAGAAAAAGGCAGCCTCAGGTTGCCTTTTGCCATTTATTCGCACACATTGCGGCGCATAGTTTAAGATGATGCTCTGCGAAGCGCTATATGTGGATGAAAAAATATGTCTGATCTTATCCTCGCGTCAACCTCTCCCTGGCGGCGCATGCTGCTGGAAAAACTGGGTTTACCGTTTGAATGTGCCGCGCCTGACGTCGACGAAACGCCCCGGCCTGATGAATCCGCACGTCAGCTTGTCACCCGACTGGCGCAGGCCAAAGCGCAAAGTCTGGCCACACGCTTCCCTAATCACCTTATTATAGGCTCCGATCAGGTTTGCGTACTGGACGGTGAAATCACCGGCAAACCGCACACCGAGGAAAATGCCCGCAGGCAGTTAAGAAAGGCCAGCGGGTCAATCATTACCTTTTATACCGGACTGGCGCTGTACAACTCTGCCAGCGGCCATCTGCAAACCGAATGCGAACCCTTTGACGTTCACTTTCGCCATCTCAGTGATAAAGAGATAGAAGGCTATGTGCGCAAAGAGAACCCGCTGCAGTGCGCCGGGAGTTTCAAGAGCGAAGGGTTGGGCATTACGCTGTTCGAACGGCTGGAAGGCCGCGACCCGAACACCCTGGTCGGTTTACCCTTAATCGCGCTCTGTCAGATGTTGCGCCGTGAAAACTACAACCCGCTGTTAGGCTGAGGCAAAAAAAACGGCGGAACTGATTCCGCCGTTGCGCTTATTTGCTCTTCCGTAGCACCTGTAAACAGTGCTTCAGCTGGTTGTCCAGCGGCGCCTCAACGCGCATCACCTCCCCGCTCCCCGGGTGGGTAAACTTCAGCGCCGCCGCGTGCAGGAACAGGCGGTTTAAGCCGGTAGCGGACAGCTGCTTGTCGAACTCGCGGTCGCCATAGCGGTCGTCAAAAGCGATAGGATGGCCGGCATACTGCGTATGAACGCGGATCTGATGCGTGCGGCCGGTGACCGGGCTGCAGCGCACCAGCGTGGCGAATTCGTAACGCTCTTCCACTTTAAAGCGCGTCTCCGACGGCTTGCCTTCCTGACTCACGCGAACGATGCGCTCCCCGCTCTGCAGAATATTCTTCAACAGCGGGGCCTGGACCACTTTGGTATGCGACTGCCACTGGCCGCGCACCAGCGCCAGATAATCTTTCTGCATGCCTTTATCGCGCAATTGCTCGTGCAGCGAACGCAGCGCTGAGCGCTTTTTCGCCACCAGCAGCACGCCGGAGGTATCCCGGTCGAGACGATGCACCAGCTCAAGGAAGCGCGCCTCCGGGCGCAGGGCGCGCAGCCCTTCAATCACGCCGAAGCTTAGGCCGCTGCCGCCGTGTACCGCGGTACCAGAAGGCTTATTGAGCACCAGAATATGATCGTCTTCATAGAGGATCACCTCAGAGAGCGCGGCCACTTTCTGCAGGTGCGGCGATACCGCCTCTTCTTCACGCTCCGCCACGCGCACCGGCGGGATACGGACTTCATCGCCCGCTTCCAGCTTATACTCCGGCTTCACGCGCTTTTTGTTTACCCGCACCTCGCCTTTACGCAGGATGCGATAAATCATGCTCTTCGGTACGCCTTTCAATTGCGTACGCAAAAAGTTGTCGATACGTTGCCCCGCTTCATCAGCAGCAATGGCAACCATTTTTACGGTTGGGGTCTCAGTTTTCATGGTGCGCGATTCTAAATAGCCGGACGCATTAGCGCCACTCATTTTTATATGCTTATATTTATCATTATCCTGTTTTCACGGTTTACCTGACCGCCATTTTGTTTGTTATTAGAACAATCTGTATGGGCAGGTGATAAAACTGTGAGTAACCGGGTGATAAAAGGTGAAAGTCAACTTGCTATAACAAGGTTAGCAATGGAATAATGAGACCGTTTTCCGTATTGCATCTTGTTAGAACAAGACATTAGCGGAATGACCAATTTTGTCTGACCGATCGCCCACGCAGCAATGGCGTAAGACGTTGTGATCTTTCAGACAGTTAGCGGGCTGCGGGTTGCAGTCCTTACCGGTACAGGCTCTATGGATTTCAAGTCGCAGGAAGGCGTCAACTCCGGGACTCCCGGGAGCTCATCTGGATCGCCAGATCGAGGTGAGCAGGTTAAGCCACCATGCCTGCAACGCGAAAGACGACGAGTATAAATGGAATATTCTCTGGTGATACATCCCAGGCTGTTCCCCTGAATAATTGCGCTGTGTTTCCGTTTGAAACACAGGCGACCGACACTCTGCGCCTCTTAAGCGCGCGACAACCGTGAGGTTGGCGACGTGAACCAGACACGAGGCCATCGGTTTTCCCCCGGAAAGGCATTACTCTGCCCGCAGCTTAGTCTTCAATGTAAGAATAATGAGTAAGTTACGATGAAAAGAATGTTAATCAACGCAACTCAGCAGGAAGAGTTGCGCGTCGCCCTTGTTGATGGGCAGCGCCTGTACGACCTGGATATCGAAAGCCCCGGGCACGAACAGAAAAAAGCGAACATCTACAAAGGCAAAATCACCCGCATTGAACCCAGCCTTGAAGCCGCGTTTGTTGATTACGGCGCCGAGCGTCATGGTTTCCTCCCCCTCAAAGAAATCGCCCGCGAATACTTCCCCGCCAACTACAATGCGCATGGTCGTCCTAATATCAAAGACGTACTGCGGGAAGGTCAGGAAGTTATCGTGCAGATTGATAAAGAAGAACGCGGCAACAAAGGCGCTGCGCTCACCACCTTTATCAGCCTGGCGGGCAGCTATCTGGTACTGATGCCGAACAACCCGCGCGCCGGGGGAATTTCCCGCCGTATCGAGGGCGACGACCGTACCGAACTGAAAGAAGCGCTGGCGAGCCTGGAGCTTCCGGACGGCATGGGCCTGATCGTTCGCACCGCTGGCGTCGGCAAATCCGCCGAAGCCCTGCAGTGGGACCTGAGCTTCCGCCTGAAGCACTGGGAAGCGATTCAAAAAGCCGCGGAAAGCCGTCCGGCGCCGTTCCTGATCCACCAGGAAAGCAACGTCATTGTCCGCGCCTTCCGTGACTACCTGCGCCAGGACATCGGCGAAATCCTGATCGATAACCCGAAAGTGCTTGAGCTGGCGCGCCAGCATATCGCCGCGCTGGGTCGTCCGGATTTCAGCAGCAAAATCAAACTGTACACCGGTGAAATCCCGCTGTTCAGCCATTATCAGATCGAATCGCAAATTGAGTCCGCCTTCCAGCGCGAAGTGCGCCTGCCTTCCGGCGGGTCTATCGTTATCGATAGCACCGAAGCGCTGACCGCGATCGATATCAACTCCGCCCGCGCCACCCGCGGCGGCGATATCGAAGAGACAGCCTTCAATACCAACCTCGAAGCGGCTGACGAAATTGCCCGCCAGCTGCGTCTGCGCGACCTCGGCGGCCTGATCGTTATCGACTTCATCGATATGACCCCGGTTCGCCACCAGCGCGCCGTGGAGAATCGTCTGCGCGAAGCCGTCCGTCAGGACCGGGCGCGCATTCAGATCAGCCATATTTCGCGCTTCGGCCTGCTGGAGATGTCCCGTCAGCGCCTGAGCCCGTCGCTGGGCGAGTCCAGCCACCACGTCTGCCCGCGCTGCTCCGGCACCGGCACCGTGCGTGATAACGAATCGCTGTCGCTCTCTATTCTGCGTCTGATCGAAGAAGAAGCGCTGAAAGAGAATACCAAAGAAGTCCACGCCATTGTTCCGGTACCGATCGCCTCCTATCTGCTGAACGAAAAACGTGCCGCAGTGAGCGCTATCGAATCCCGTCAGGGCGATGTGCGCGTTATTATCGTGCCAAACGACGAAATGCAAACGCCGCACTACTCCGTCCTGCGCGTGCGCAAAGGTGAAGAAACCTCAACGCTGAGCTATCTGCTGCCGAAGCTGCATGAAGAAGAGATGGCGCTGCCAGGCGACGATGAGCCGGCGGAGCGGAAACGTCCGGAACAGCCGGCCCTGGCCGCTTTTGTCATGCCAGATGCGCCGCCAGCCCCGATGCTCGAAGAGCCTGCCGCCGCGCCTGTCGCCGCAGCGGCACCGGTCGCGGCCGCCGCACCGGCGCAGCCTGGCCTGCTCTCACGCTTCTTCAGCGCGCTGAAGAATATCTTCTCTGGCGCCGAAGAGGCCAAACCGGCTGAAGTTCAGGTCGAGAAGAAAGCGGAAGAAAAACCGGAGCGTCAGCAGGAGCGTCGTAAACCGCGCGCCAACAACCGCCGCGACCGCAACGACCGCCGTGATAACCGCGACAATCGTGACAACCGCGATAACCGTGACAATCGCGACACCCGTGCGGACAATGCCGAGGGCCGTGAACCGCGCGAATCGCGTGAAGAGAACCGTCGCAACCGTCGCGAGAAGCCGTCGCAGAACGTGGAAGCCCGTGATGTTCGCCAAACCTCAGGCGACGACGCGGAGAAAGCGAAATCCCGTGACGAGCAGCAGCCGCGCCGCGAACGCACCCGCCGCCGCAATGACGACAAACGTCAGGCGCAGCAGGAAGCCAAAGCGCAGACTCGCGAAGAGCCGGTTGTGCAGGAGACGGAGCAGGAAGAGCGTGTACAAACTCTGCCGCGTCGTAAACCGCGCCAGCTGGCACAGAAAGTGCGCGTTGAGTCCGCTGTCGTCGAGCCAGTTGCCGAGATCGTGCCAGAAGCCGTAGTGGCTGAAGTTATCGCTCCGCAAAGCGAGCCGGTGAAAGCCGAGCTGCCGGCAGGGGTGGAGAGCGTTGCGGACCAGGACGAAAATGGCGAATCCCGTGAAGCGAACGGTATGCCGCGTCGCTCACGTCGCTCCCCGCGTCACCTGCGCGTCAGCGGTCAGCGTCGTCGTCGCTATCGTGACGAACGCTATCCGACCCAGTCGCCTATGCCGCTGACCGTAGCCTGCGCATCGCCGGAGATGGCTTCCGGTAAAGTCTGGATCCGCTACCCGGTGGTTCGTCCGCAGGATCAGCAGCCGGAAGAGGTTCAGGTTCAGGACGCCAGCGTCGCGAAAACTGTCGAGGCCGTAGCGGCCCCGGTTGCCGTCGTTGAAACCGTTACCGCTGCGCCGGTCACCGTCGAGCCGGCTACCATGGAACCAGTAACCGCTGAGCCGGTAGTCGTTGAGCCGGTAGCGGCCGCCGAGCCGCTGGTCGTTGATGCTGCGGAAGTTGTCGCGCCAGCAGCCGTCGAGCCAGCGCCTCAGGAGCCGGTCACCGAAGCACCGGCTGTCGAAGCGCCTCAGGCTATCGCGCCAGTGACGCTCGACGCCGAGCCGGTGGTGGTAGAACCTGAAGCGGTGGAAACGACGCCTGTCGTTGCAGCGCCAGTGGAAACTATCGCCCCGGTCGCAGAAACCGTGGAGCAAGCGCCAGTGACCGAAGCGGCCCCTGCCGAACCGGTCAAAGCCGAGCCCCCGGTGAGCAAGCCGGTCGTAGTGGCGGGTCATCGCCATGCCACCGCGCCAATGACCCGTGCGCCAGCTCCGGACTATGTCCCGGAAGCACCGCGTCACAGCACCTGGGTGCGCCCGCCGTTCGCCTTTGAAGGTAAAGGCGCCGCCGGTGGTCATAGCGCGACCCATAAAGCCACCGCTGAACCGACTCGCCCACAGCCCGTCGAGTAAGCGTGCTTAATAAAAAAACCGGCCTTTGGCCGGTTTTTTTATGCGCTTTGCGGACGCTGCATCCCGGCGAGATCCGGCATGATCTCCCGCATCAGGTCGAGGAACTTACGCAGGCGTGTCGGGTAATAGCGCGCCCAGGGATAAACCAGATGAACCGGCAGCGAGGCGGGTCGCCACTGCGGGAACAGCTCAATCAGCCGTCCGGCGGCAATATCCTCCACGACCGTCCAGCTGGACACCATCGCCACCCCCAGCCCCGCCAGCGCGGTGTTGCGCGCGACGTAAAGACTGTCAGTGCTCAGACAGGGAGTAATCGCTGTAGAGACAATCTGCCCGCTTGCCTGATGCCTGAGCCGTACCTCATGCTGATAAAAGGTATTAATGGCGATCCATGGCAGGCCCGATAACGCCTCCAGCGAGGTTAACGGCGGATACTTCGCCAGCAGCTCAGGAGAAGCCACTACGCAGCGCGGCACTTCCGCCAGCAGTACGGATACCGTTGCTGGATCCACCTCCGCCCCCACGCGAATAGCGCAGTCGATATTATCGCTGAGGAAGTCGACGGTATTATCGTTTAGCATCCACTCCACCGACAGCTGCGGATGGCGCTGTAGAAATGCCACCAGCGGCGCCAGCAGCTGCTGCTGGCCAAACGCGTGGGGCGCCCGCACTCGCAGAACGCCCACCGGCCGATCGTCGGCAATACGCAGGTCATCCTCCAGCGCCAGCCAGGCGTCCACCACCTGACGGGCGTGACGATAACAGCGTTCGCCATCGTCAGTGAGCTTCATCGCATGGGTGGTGCGCAGGATCAGCTTAACCCCCAGCAGCCCTTCAAGGGACTGCAGGCGGCGGCTGACGGTCGCCTGGGTAGTGTCCATCTGCCCTGCGGCGGCGGAGAGCGATCCGGCCTCTACGATGCGGATATAGGTGCGCATCAGCTCAATGCGGTCTATACGCTCTTGTCTTTTCATTTTCCTTTTGCCTATACGTTCTACGTATAACCGTTTTACCACCAGCCCGGCTACCGCGCCAGCCGCGTTCAGGGAAAAATAGCCCCATCGCATCTATGAGGCATTGAACATGACACCGACTTCCCTTTCCACCCGCGACGCAGGCTGGATTATCTTCATTCTCGCACTCGGCGCCGGCTTTAGCGTCGCCTCTATTTACTACGCGCAGCCGCTGCTGCCGTTGATGGGCGCCAATCTCCACCTGACTGTAGAAGGTATGGGTCTGGTCCCTACCCTGACGCAGGCGGGTTATGCGCTCGGCATTCTGTTCCTGCTCCCGCTCGGCGACCGCCACGATCGCCGCCGGCTGATCCTGGTGAAAAGCGCGCTGCTGGCGCTCCTGCTGCTCCTGTGCAGCCTCACCGGCCAGCTCAGCTCACTGCTGGTGGTCAGTCTGCTGATCGGTATGGCGGCGACCATGGCGCAGGATATCGTCCCGGCGGCGGCGATCCTCGCCCCGGCGGGCAAGCAGGGAAAAATGGTGGGCACGGTGATGACCGGGCTGCTGCTGGGGATCCTGCTCTCCCGGACGGTCAGCGGCGTGGTGGGCGCCGTATTCGGCTGGCGGGTGATGTATCAGGCGGCGGCGGTCAGCGTCGCGCTGATTGGCCTGGTAATGTGGCGCGTCCTGCCGCGCTTCGCTGTGCACTCGACGCTGAGCTATCCGCAGCTGATGGCCTCGATGGCGCATCTGTGGCAGCGTTACCCGGCATTACGCCGCGCCGCGCTAGCTCAGGGCGCGCTCTCCATCGCCTTTAGCGCCTTCTGGTCGACGCTGGCGGTGATGCTCTCCGAACACTATCACATGGGCAGCGCAGTAGCGGGCGGTTTCGGTATCGCCGGGGCCGCCGGGGCGCTGGCCGCGCCGCTTGCCGGCGGTCTGGCCGATAAATTTGGCGCCGGTAAGGTGACACAGATGGGTGCGGCGCTGGTCACCCTCTCCTTTGCCTTGATGTTTATGCTGCCGCTGCTGCCAGTGCACGCTCAGTTGACGCTGATTGCCCTGTCGGCGATTGGCTTTGACCTTGGCCTGCAGTCAAGCCTGGTGGCGCATCAGAACCTGGTATATGGCCTTGAGCCACAGGCCCGCGGCCGCCTCAACGCCCTGCTGTTCACCGTGGTGTTTATCGGGATGTCGCTGGGGTCGGTGCTGGGCAGTAAGCTGTACGTGCTGGCCGGCTGGAACGGAGTGGTCACGCTGGCAGTGATCACTGGCGCGCTAGCCCTGGCGATCCGTCTGCTGGAGAATGCCCGCATCCTCGCTGCCGAACGCAGCGCATCATAAAAAAACCCCGCTTCGCCTGCGGCGAAGCGGGGTTTTTCTACCCACACAACCGCTTACGCCGTGCGACGGACAAACTCTTTCACGCGGAAGCCCAGCACCAGCAGCGTGGCGAAATAGGCTACCACCCCGGCGATAACCACCGCCAGCAAACGCATCAGACGGAACGGCATCGTCCCCAGCGACCACTCAGGCATGAGATGCATGACGCCCAGCAGCGCCGCGGCCATAACCAGCACTGCAATAATCAGACGCAGCAGGAAGGCCAACCAGCCTGGCTGCGGGGTGAAAATTTTCTGTTTACGCAGCTGCCAGTAGAGCAGCGCGGCGTTCAGGCAGGCCGCCAGGCCGATGGACAGCGACAGACCCGCATGCTTCAGCGGGCCGATAAACGCCAGGTTCATTACCTGGGTCATAATCAGGGTGATAATAGCAATCTTGACCGGGGTCTTGATGTCCTGACGGGAATAGAAGCCCGGCGCCAGCACTTTCACCACGATAAGGCCCATCAGCCCCACGGAATAAGCCACCAGCGCGCGCTGGGTCATCGCCGCGTCAAAGGCGCTGAATTTGCCGTACTGGAACAGAGCCACGGTCAGCGGTTTGGCGAGGATCCCCAGCGCCACCGCGCTCGGCAGCGCCAGCAGAAAACAGAGACGCAGTCCCCAGTCCATCAGCCGGCAATACTCGTCATGGTTACCGCTGGCGAAGCTTTTTGACAGCGATGGCAGCAGGATAGTGCCAAGCGCCACGCCCAGCACGCCGGAGGGAAACTCCATCAGGCGGTCGGCATAATACATCCACGACACCGAGCCCGACACGAGGAATGAGGCGAAAATGGTATTGATGATAAGGGAGATCTGGCTTACCGACACGCCAAGGATCGCCGGCCCCATCTGCTTCACCACCCGCATCGCGCCGGCATCTTTCAGATTAATTCGCGGCAGGACCAGCATGCCAATCTTCTTCAGATGCGGCAGCTGGTAAGCCAGCTGCAGCACGCCGCCGACCGTCACCGCCCAGGCCAGCGCCAGCACCGGCGGATGGAAATACGGCGCGGCAAACAGCGCAAAGCCAATCATACTGACGTTGAGGAACGTCGGCGCAAAGGCCGGCACCGAGAAGCGGTTCCAGGTATTAAGGATCGCCCCCACCAGCGAAGCCAGGGAGATCAGCAAAATATAGGGAAAGGTAATACGCAGCAGCTGGGTGGTTAGCGCAAACTTATCGGCGGTATCGGCAAAGCCGGGCGCAGTAATGGTGATTACCCACGGCGCCGCCAGCATCCCGATAACGGTAACGATAGCCAGGGCCAGGGTCAGCAGCCCGGAGACGTATGAGACAAACACGCGGGTGGCATCTTCGCCCTGCTTGCTTTTATATTCGGCAAGGATCGGCACAAACGCCTGTGAGAAGGCGCCTTCGGCAAAAATACGCCGCAGCAGGTTAGGCAGTTTGAAGGCGACAAAAAAGGCATCGGTCGCCATCCCGGCGCCAAAAATACGCGCCACAATCGCATCGCGGGCAAAGCCCAGCACGCGCGAAAACATGGTCATCGAACTGACTGCCGCCAGTGATTTTAAAAGGTTCATTACGCTGTTATTCCAAACCCTGGAGTAAAACGCCCGCAAATGCGGGCGCTGGAAAGTGGCGATAGTCTACCGGGTTCAACATGAATTACTACTGTCAGTTGTTACAATGGATTATTCGCTAATGGCGTCGCGCCACAGTTTCTCAACGATCCGCTGAGCCAGCAGCGCCTGTTCGCCTGCAGTTTCAGGAACTGTCTGATTTTGCACGCATTCGATAAAATGGCGCGCGCAGCCGACAAAGCCGCGCTGCTCAAGGGTGGTTTGCCAGCCGGCAACCGGGCGCTGGACCACGCCATGACCGCACTCCTCCTGCCATTCGCGCATCTCGCTGACGGCATATAGCCCGCCATCCGTGACCGCCTGCACCCACTCGCGCTGGCTGCCTGCGCGACGATGCATGCTGGTGGTGACCTGCAGCCGGGGCGAACTGAACTGATGTTCGGCATAGAGCATTTCGCCCTGCGGGGTGATCTTCAGCGCGCCGCCGCGCAGACGTGCCTGTCCGTCGGCCAGCCATAGCGCGGTATCCACCACATGCAGATAGTCATCAAGCAGCGTAAAGCGCAGATCGTTGCCGACGCTATCGCTACGGTGTTTATCCATCCGCAGCGAGGCCGCCTCGCCCAGCCGCCCCTTCAGCTCCCGATAGAGCGGCGCGAAGCGGCGATTGAAACCGACCATCAACGTCAGTCGACGTCGCGCCGCCAGCTCGACCAGCGTCTCCGCCTC
Source organism: Klebsiella sp. 10 (assembly GCF_018223925.1). Classification (NCBI taxonomy): domain Bacteria; kingdom Pseudomonadati; phylum Pseudomonadota; class Gammaproteobacteria; order Enterobacterales; family Enterobacteriaceae; genus Klebsiella; species Klebsiella sp. 10. The sequence continues at coordinate 24,845 of NZ_JAGRRB010000027.1, read as the reverse complement.
ACTCAGCTTGTCCGCCAATGGTTTATCCACACAAACATGAACCCCGGCATTCAGTAAGTGATTCACTACTTCATAATGTGAAGCCGTCGAGGTATGGACAAAGACCGCATCGCACTGTGCCGCCAGGGCATCGAGGGAATCAGCGTATGGCATCCGCCAGGTTTCGCAGATCCGTAGCGCCTTCTCTTTACCCGGCGACCAGGCCGCCTGCAGCGTCCAGCTTTCCGCCGCCCCCAGCACCGGCAGCCACGCTTTCTGCGCAATGCTGCCTAAGCCGACCACCCCAATGTGCAATCTTGTCCCCACGTTTTAGTCTCCCAGATGGTGTAACAGCGAATCGAGGCGCGCTTTCAGCTCCGCCACCTCGCCCTCCAGCGCTTCAACCCTGGCGCGCAGATCGCCGTCATCGTCCAGCGGCGCGAGAGCTTCCACTGTGGTGATCAGCGTGTCCATATCGTCGCAAAACAGATGCATATAGCGGCTTTCCCGTTTTCCCGGCTCCCGGGGCAACCGGGCGACGAAGGGGCCATCTTCGCGCGTCGTCAGCCCTTCCAGCACGCTTTCCACTTCCGCCATATCGCTGAACTCATACATCCGCTGCGCCCGGCTGCGTAATTCGCCCGGCGTCTGAGCACCGCGCAGCAGCAGCGTCGTGACCACCGCAACCTCGCCGGCGCTAAGCTTCAGATCGCCAAATTCGGAGTTGCAAAAGCGCTGTTCATACTTGGTGACGCGATTACCGAATCCGCTGACCGTGCGCAGATAGTGCCGTTTCACCAGCGTATCCAGCAGGGCCTGGACCTCGCTTTCGCTCAGCGACATCACTGGCTCGCGGTTGGTTTTCTGATTGCAGGCGGTCACCACAGCATTTACCGACAGCGGATACTGCTCGGGGGTGGTGACCTGCTTTTCCAGCAGGCAGCCAATGACGCGCGCTTCATGCGCAGTTAACTGATATTTCATCCTCTCTCCTTAACGTCCCGCAGACCAGTCCGGCGTCGTTAGCGCCGTCAGTACATGGTCACGCCACTGCCCGTCAATCAGCAGATAATCTTTGGCGTAACCCTCTTTTTCAAACCCCAACCGCGCCAGCAGCGCGCCGCTGCGCTGATTATGCGGCATGTAGTTGGCCATAATGCGATGAATATGCTGCGTGCGCTGCATATAGCGAATCGCCGACGTCAGCGCTTCAAACATCAGCCCCTGCCCCTGCCACTTCTCGCCAATGGAATAGCCAAGATAACAGGCATGGAAAGATCCGCGCACCACGTTGGAGAAATTCGCCACACCGATGATCTCTTTTTCCTCAGGGTCGAGCAGCGCGAAATAAAAAGCTGACCCCTGCTTATGAAACTCAGCGATCATCGACAGACGCGCCTGCCATCCGGAGGGATAGCAGTGGCTGTCGTCACGAACCGGCTCCCAGGGTTTTAAGAACGCTTTATTTTCGGCGTAATAATCGGCCAGACGCCAGGCGTCACGATCGTGAACCAGGCGCACCACCAGCCGGTCCGTCGTCAAACGCACCTTCGGCACGTTACTGCGATAGCCAAACATTTCCTTTTTCAGTCCCCCTGACTTCACTCTTGCTTTCATCACTATACCTTTCCTGCACGATAGTGTGAAAACAGCAACATACCATTTTCTGCGCCATCTCCTCTTTTCGATGAATAGGCTCAATCGATCTTGCTTTTTGATAAAAAAATATTGTCGCAAGGGTGCTGGGAAAAGCAGCAGATTGCCCGCAGAATATCCTCGCTTATCTCTATTTTTCCCTGGAGGGGAAATGTCCCGCGTCTCGCAGGCAAGGAGCCTGGGTAAATATTTCCTGTTAGTCGATAACATGCTGGTCGTGCTGGGCTTTTTTGTCGTTTTTCCGCTGATTTCCATCCGCTTTGTCGATCAGATGGGCTGGGCAGCGCTGATGGTCGGCATTGCGCTCGGCCTGCGCCAGCTGGTACAGCAGGGATTAGGCATCTTTGGCGGCGCCATCGCCGACCGCTTCGGCGCGAAACCGATGATCGTCACCGGTATGCTGATGCGTGCCGGCGGTTTCGCGGCGATGGCCGTCGCCCATGAGCCGTGGGTGCTGTGGTTCTCGTGCATACTCTCCGGACTCGGCGGTACACTGTTCGATCCGCCGCGGGCGGCGCTGGTGGTTAAGCTGGTGCGTCCGCATCAGCGCGGCCGCTTTTTCTCCATCCTGATGATGCAGGATAGCGCCGGCGCGGTGATTGGCGCGCTGCTGGGCAGCTGGCTGCTGCAGTATGATTTTCGCCTGGTGTGCAGCGCCGGCGCCGCGCTGTTTATCGCCTGCGCCGCGTTTAACGCCTGGTATCTGCCGGCATGGAAGCTCTCGACGGTGAAAACGCCGATTCGCGAGGGTCTGGGCCGGGTGCTGCGGGACAAACGCTTCGTCACCTATGTCCTGACGCTGACCGGCTATTATATGCTGGCGGTGCAGGTGATGCTGATGCTGCCGATCATGGTGAATGACATCGCCGGCTCGCCGGCCGCCGTGAAATGGATGTACGCCATCGAAGCCACCATTTCGCTCACCCTGCTCTATCCTATTGCCCGTTGGAGCGAAAAACGCTTCCGCCTTGAGCACCGGCTGATGGCCGGTCTGCTGGTGATGACCCTGGCCATGCTCCCCATCGGGATGACCAGCAGTTTACAGCAGCTGTTTACCCTGATTTGCCTGTTTTACATCGGCTCTATCATTGCCGAACCCGCCCGCGAGACGCTGGGCGCTTCGCTGGCGGACGCCCGGGCGCGTGGCAGCTATATGGGTTTCAGCCGTCTGGGGCTCGCCTTCGGCGGCGCGCTGGGTTACGCGGGCGGCGGCTGGCTGTTTGATGCCGGGAAAGCCGTCGGCCAGCCCGAACTGCCGTGGCTGATGCTCGGCGCCATCGGGGTTATCACCTTCCTGGCGCTATGGTGGCAATTCAGTCCGAAACGCTCTGCCTCCGGTATGCTGGAGCCGCGCACCTGATGCGCGCGGCGGCGGATTCTCCTGCTTTCAGCCTATTCTGCTGGCGCGATGGGTGCTGACAGGTCATGATGCTTTGTGTCAGGATGAAGGAAGGTATGAGCTTGAGGAACCCCATGAAAAAGATATTGATCGCCGCCGCGCTAATTGTCAGCGGCCTGCTGAGCGGCTGTAATCAGCTGACCCAATACACGGTAAGCGAGCAGGAGATTAACCAGGCCCTGCAGAAGCGAAACCATTTCGCCAAAGATATTGGTCTGAAAGGCGTTGCCGACGCCCATATCGAACTGCAGAACCTGACCAGCGCTATCGGGCGCGAGGAGCCGGGCAAAGTCACCCTGAGCGGGATCGCCAACGTCGATCTTAACTCCCTGTTCGGTACGCAGAAAGCGACGATCGATCTGAAGCTCAAAGCGCTGCCAACCTTTGACCGAGAGAAAGGCGCCATCTTCCTGCAGGAAATGGAAGTGGTCGATGCCAAAGTGGCGCCGGAGAAGCTGCAGTCGGTTATTCAGGCCCTGCTCCCCTACCTGAATCAGTCTCTGCGCAGCTACTTCAGCCAGCAGCCGGCTTATGTCCTGCGTGAGGACGCCAGCACCGGCGAAGCGCTGGCGAAGAAATACGCCAAAGGTATAGAGGTGAAGCCAGGCGAGATTGTCATCCCCTTTACCAATTAATCTCCAGGGCGCTACGGCGCCCTGAATTTTTTACGGAAATGAGTGCAAAGGAAAACGTTTACGCTTATCCTTAGTGCCCGGCAAAAAACAGCCCTGATGACTGAACCTATTAGCCGGAGCCTTCCATGACAGCACAATCCCAGATATTGAAAATCCGCCGCCCAGACGACTGGCATATCCATCTGCGCGATGACGATATGCTGAAAACCGTCGTGCCTTATACCAGTGAGTTTTATGGCCGGGCGATCGTGATGCCGAATCTGGTGCCGCCTGTCACCACCGTCGCGGCGGCTATCGCTTACCGCCAGCGCATTATGGACGCCGTGCCGGCCGGGCATGATTTTACCCCGCTGATGACCTGCTATCTGACAGACTCTCTCGACCCAGCGGAGCTGGAACGCGGCTTTAACGAAGGGGTGTTCACCGCCGCCAAGCTCTACCCGGCCAATGCCACTACTAACTCCAGCCACGGCGTCACCAGCACCGACGCCATTATGCCAGTGCTGGAGCGGATGGAAAAACTGGGGATGCCGTTGCTCGTTCACGGCGAAGTCACTCACGCCGAGATTGATATTTTCGATCGTGAAGCGCGCTTTATTGAGACGGTGATGGAGCCCCTGCGCCAGCGCCTGCCCGGCCTGAAAGTGGTTTTTGAACATATCACCACCAAAGACGCCGCCGAGTACGTGCGTGACGGTAATGAACTGCTGGCTGCTACCATCACCCCGCAGCATCTGATGTTCAACCGCAACCATATGCTGGTGGGCGGCATTCGCCCTCACCTGTACTGTCTGCCGGTACTTAAACGCAATATTCATCAGCAGGCTCTGCGGGAGCTGGTCGCCAGCGGCTTCAGCCGCGCCTTCCTCGGCACCGACTCCGCACCGCACGCCCGCCACCGTAAGGAAGCCAGCTGTGGCTGCGCCGGCTGCTTTAACGCCCCGACCGCCCTCGGCAGCTACGCCACGGTGTTTGAAGAAATGAACGCTCTGCAGCACTTTGAGGCTTTCTGCTCGCTAAACGGCCCGCGCTTCTACGGTCTGCCGGTCAATGAGAGCTACGTTGAACTGGTGCGTGAAGAGACGACCGTTGTGGACAGCATTGCCCTGCCTAATGACACCCTGGTGCCCTTCCTGGCGGGTGAAACCGTTCGCTGGACCGTGAAGAAATAAAAACGCAGCCCCCTGTTGTCAACGCTAACCGGATACTGTATAAATAACCAGTATCGAACGCAGGGGGCAATTATGCGCATTGAAGTGTCTATCGCCAAAACGACCGCCTTACCTAACGGCGCGCTGGAAGCGCTGAATAACGAACTCTCTCGCCGTATCGCCGAGCAATTCCCGGCCATCGATAGCCAGGTGAGCGTCCGTTACGCCACCGGCAATCAGCTCTCGGTGTTTGGCGCCCTGAAAGAAGACAAAGACCGGATAAGCGAAATCCTGCAGGAAACATGGGAAAGCGCGGACGACTGGTTTGTCCACGATCTCTCCTGAAGCATGGCGGGATCCAGTTACTCTGGTTTGCTCCCTCATTGTGCTTTTTTTGCCGGGTCGCCCCGGCTTTTTTTATCCCCTCTTCTGTTCAGAATAGTCCTGATTATTCTGCTCAATATCGACTAAAGTGGCCATTTTACGCGCTTATCTTGAGTAAAAAAGCGGCAAAAGAAGAAAATCATGCTGCCTTTCATTTAATTTCTCGAGTTTATTCTTGATCCCTGATATAATTAACTTGCTTCAAAAAATATGCATTAAACCTCGAGAATTGTTGTCTTTTAACATATGAATAAGGGGTTATGATGGAAAAAAATAATGAAGTCATTCAGACCCATCCCCTCGTTGGATGGGACATCAGCACCGTTGATAGCTACGATGCGCTGATGTTGCGCCTGCACTACCAGAACCCCACTCAAGAAAACAGTAATGATGCTGAGATCGGCCAGACGCTATGGCTAACGACGGACGTCGCACGTCAGTTTATTTCAATCCTGGAAGCAGGCATTGCGAAGATTGAATCTGGCGAATACCAGGAAAACGAGTATCGCCGACATTAACGCGGCTTGCGAATGACTTAACATTAAACTTAACAGGCACCTGCGGGTGCCTGAATTATTTTCGGGCTTGTATAAGCACAGGGAGTTAATTACCCTGCTAACAAGGCAATTACCCGGAACTCACCATGCAATACGATCTTATCATTATTGGCAGCGGCTCCGTCGGCGCCGCCGCTGGCTATTATGCGCGCCGTGCCGGACTCAATGTTCTGATGACCGATGCCCATCAACCTCCCCACCAGGAAGGCAGCCATCACGGCAGCAGCCGTCTTATCCGTCACGCCTATGGCGAAGGTGAGAAATATGTTCCGCTGGTGCTGCGTGCCCAGCAGCTATGGGATGAACTGGCAGAGATCAGTGGCGAAGCCGTGTTTGAACGCACCGGCGTCATTAACCTCGGCCCCGCCAGCTCCGCTTTTCTCGCCAACGTCGCCGCCAGCGCCCGTGCGTTCCAGCTTGAGGTGGAAGAGCTGGATGCCCAGGCCGTGATGCAGCGCTGGCCGGAGATACGCCTCCCCGATGACTATCGGGCGATTTTCGAACCCGCTTCCGGCGTACTGCGCAGCGAACTGGCCGTCGAAACCTGGATCCGTCTGGCGCGGGAAGCAGGCTGCGCGCAGCTATTCAACTGTCCGGTCTCGGCTATTCATCACCATGCTGACGGGATCACCATCGATACCCTCGACGGTGAATATCATGGTAAAAAGCTGCTGGTCAGCGCCGGCACCTGGGTCACCCGCCTGCTTCCGGACCTCCCTATCCAGCCGGTACGCAAGGTGTTCGCCTGGTACCAGGCCGATGGCCGTTACAGCAGCAAGAATCACTTCCCGGCCTTCACCGGCGAGTTGCCCAACGGCGATCAATATTACGGTTTCCCGGCGGAAGATAATGAACTGAAAATTGGCAAGCATAACGGCGGCCAGCCGATCTCCACCCCGCAGGAACGGGTAGCGTTTGGCGCTGTCGCCAGCGATGGTTCCGAATCCTTCCCGTTTTTGCGTAACGTCCTGCCTGGCATCGGCGGCTGCCTGCACGGCGCCTCCTGTACCTACGACAATACCGTCGATGAGGACTTTATTATCGATACGTTGCCAGGCAGGCCAGACACGCTGCTGATCACCGGGCTGAGCGGCCACGGCTTTAAGTTTGCGCCGGTGCTGGGCGAAATTGCCAGTCAGTTTGCTCAGGGCGAAGCACCGAGCTTCAATCTGGCCCCCTTTTCTCTGGCGCGCTTTAACGCGTAATGGAATGCGGCACTTTTGCCGTTGGGTAAAGAAACGGCCTCTGCTGAGGCCGTTAGTGATTGAGAGCGGTTATGCGTCGCCTGTTTAATATGCTGGTCAACAACGTGCGCGAGCATTTTATGATCTACCTGGCGCTCTGGCTGCTGCTGGCGATCATCGATCTCGTCTGGTTATGGTTTTTCTGACGGCTCCGGGTCGAGGATCCCGAGTTTGGTATTCAGCCGGCCACGGGATTTATTAAAGATTTTGTTGCCGTTTTCACGCCCGGCGCGCAGCTTACGCTGCTCCTCTTCCGGTAGCTTATGCTCTTCCATGCAGGCTTCGCTACAGCAGCCGGCAAACTTCTCGGCGCAGCTCGGGCACTGGATAAACAGCAGATGGCAGCCATCGTTCAGGCAGTTAGTATGGGTATCGCACGGCGCGCCGCACTGATGACAGTGCGCGATAACGTCATTGGAGATCCGCTCGCCCATCCGCTCATCAAAGACAAAGTTTTTACCAATGAAACGCACCGGCAGCCCCTGCTCGCGGGCGCGACGGGCGTACTCGATGATGCCACCCTCGATGTGCCAGACCTTATTGAAGCCGTTATGCTTCATCCAGGCGCTGGCTTTTTCACAGCGAATGCCGCCGGTGCAATACATGACAATTTTCTTGTCTTTATGGTCCTGCATCATTTCCACTGCTTTCGGCAGCTGGTCGCGGAAGGTATCCGCCGGGATCTCCAGCGCGTTTTCGAAATGGCCCACCTCATATTCATAGTGGTTGCGCATATCGATAAACACGGCATCCGGATCGTCAAGCATCGCGTTGACTTCCGCCGCCTTGAGATACTCCCCCACGTTGGAGGCGTCAAACGAGGGATCGTCGATGCCGTCGGCGACGATACGATCGCGAACTTTCAGGCGCAGCACCCAGAAAGACTTACCATCGTCCTCCACGGCGATATTGAAACGCAGCCCCGCCAGCGCCGGATCGAAGCCATAGAGAAACTCACGCAGAGCCTCAACGTTGCTTTGCGGCACGCTGATTTGCGCGTTGATCCCTTCCCGGGCCAGATAGATGCGGCCAAAAACCTTCAGCTGGGTTAAGGCAACCCACAGCGCATCGCGGGTCGCCTGCGGGTCGACAATAGTGAAATATTTATAGAACGAGATCGTCGTGCGCGGCTCGGTTTCAGCCAGCATTTGCGCCTTTAACGTCTCATTTGAAATGCGGTTGTGTAACACTGGCATGGTGTACCTGCTCGACATAGAAATGAGGAAATAAACGGCGGGCATGATATAGCAAAGCTGTTTAATTTACATCCCTACATTTTACGCTACATTTCTCTCACCCGGTCGCGCCCCGCTTAACAAAACGAGCTGACTGCCGCCGCCTTTGGCTGGCCGGTAAAAAAATGCGATAATATAAGACGTTGCTCACTGATACGGGTATGAAATGACTCATTTGCCTAAATTTTCTCCGGCGCTGTTGCATCCGCGCTATTGGCTGCTGTGGCTGGGTATCGGCCTGCTGTGGCTGGTTGTCCAACTGCCCTACCCGCTGATCTACCGCCTCGGGAACGCCATCGGCCGGCTGGCCATGCGCTTTATGAAGCGCCGGGCGAAAATCGCCTATCGCAACCTTGAGCTCTGCTTCCCCGAGAAAAGCGAGCAGGAACGCCACCGAATGGTGGTGATGAACTTTGAATCGGTGGGCATGGGGCTGATGGAGACGGGGATGGCCTGGTTCTGGCCGGTTCGTCGTATCGCCCGCTGGACCGATACCATCGGCTTTGAGCATATCCGCGATGTGCAGGCGCAGCAGCGCGGCATTCTGCTGATCGGTATTCATTTCCTCACTCTCGAGATGGGTGCGCGGATGTTCGGTATGAACGAGCCGGGGATTGGCGTCTATCGCCCCAACGACAACCCGGTGATCGACTGGCTGCAGACCTGGGGCCGCTTGCGCTCCAATAAGGATATGATTGACCGTAAGGATCTGAAAGGCATGATCCGGGCACTGAAAAAAGGCGAAGTGGTGTGGTACGCACCGGATCACGATTACGGCCCGACCGCCAGCGTCTTTGCCCCACTGTTTGCGGTCGACCAGGCGGCGACCACCTCCGGCACCTGGATGCTGGCGAAAATGTCCAAAGCCTGCGTCGTGCCCTTCGTCCCGCGCCGCAAACCGGACGGTAAAGGTTATGAACTGATTATCCTGCCGCCAGAGTGTTCCCCGCCGCTGGACGACGCGGAAACCACCGCCGCGTGGATGAACAAGATCGTTGAGCAGTGCATCATGATGGCCCCGGAACAGTATATGTGGCTCCATCGTCGCTTCAAAACCCGCCCCGAAGGCATGCCCTCCCGCTACTGATCCCTTTTCCCGGCCGCGCTCATCCCGGCCGGGAAGCTTCGCCGCTCAGGCTTTAGGCTCTCCTTTAGCTTTAAAAGCTCTCCTCCATTGCGGCATCTATTTCTCAGGCGCATAATTAGCAGGCTCATATTTTCTCTTAATTTGACCTGCCGCGCAGGCCAGTGGAACCCTATGTCGTCTGCTGAAACCCCCATTAACTGGAAACGAAACCTGACCGTGACCTGGCTTGGCTGCTTTTTAACCGGCGCCGCCTTCAGCCTGGTCATGCCCTTTCTGCCACTCTACGTCGAACAGCTCGGCGTCACCGGGCATAGCGCCCTGAACATGTGGTCCGGGCTGGTCTTTAGTATTACCTTTCTTTTCTCCGCCATCGCCTCGCCGTTCTGGGGGGGGCTTGCTGATCGCAAGGGGAGAAAAATCATGCTGCTGCGTTCCGCCCTCGGGATGGCCATCGTGATGATGCTGATGGGAATGGCGCAGAATATCTGGCAGTTTCTGCTGCTGCGCGCACTGCTCGGCCTGCTGGGCGGTTTTATTCCTAACGCCAACGCCCTGATCGCCACCCAGATCCCGCGCCATAAAAGCGGCTGGGCGCTGGGGACACTGTCTACCGGCGCGGTAAGCGGCGCCCTGCTCGGCCCGCTGGCAGGTGGCTTCCTGGCCGACCACTGGGGATTGCGCACCGTCTTCTTTATGACCGCGGCGGTACTATTTATCTGTTTCTTGTTTACCCTGTTTTTAATCCGCGAAAATTTTGTGCCGATCGCCAGGAAAGAGATGCTCAGTGCCAGAGAGGTGTTCTCCTCGCTGCAGAATCCCAAACTGGTGCTCAGCCTGTTTGTGACCTCGCTGATAATCCAGGTGGCCACCGGTTCCATTGCGCCGATCCTGACGCTTTATGTACGCGATCTCGCGGGCAACGTCAGTAACATCGCCTTTATCAGCGGAATGATCGCCTCGGTGCCGGGTATTGCCGCGCTGATGAGCGCCCCGCGGCTGGGCAAACTGGGGGATCGCATCGGGCCGGAAAAAATCCTCATCGTGGCGCTGATTATCTCGGTGCTACTCCTGATCCCGATGTCGTTCGTTCAGACCCCGCTGCAGTTAGGTATCCTGCGATTCCTGCTCGGCGCCGCGGACGGCGCGCTGCTGCCGGCGGTGCAAACCCTGCTAGTGTACAACTCCACCAGCCAGATCTCCGGGCGAATCTTCAGCTATAACCAGTCGTTCCGCGATATTGGCAACGTTACCGGCCCCCTGATTGGCGCGTCGGTTTCCGCTAACTATGGCTTCCGCGCCGTATTTCTGGTCACCGCAGGGGTGGTATTGTTTAATGCGATCTACTCCACCCTCAGCCTGCGTCGGCCAGCCGCGGATACTTCGCATTCAGTAAATTAACGTCGAGGGGGGCTCTGTCCCTTGACGCCGTGCGTACCGCCTTCTATAGATTGAATCGTGTTCAATTCATATTCTTCTCAGGAGATTCGCTATGCCAAAGGATTCGATGTTCTACGCCACGCTTGAAGAAGCTATTGATGCAGCACGTGAAGAATTTCTCGCCAACAACCCTGACAGCGATGAAGAGAGCGCCAACGTTGAGCAGCTCAACATTCAAAAGTATGTGCTGCAGGATGGCGATATCGCCTGGCAGGCCGAATTTTTTGCTGACGAAGAGGAACAAGGCGAATGCCTCCCGATGCTCAGCGGCGAAGCCGCGCAGAGCGTCTTCGACGGGGATTATGATGAGATAGAGCTGCGTCAGGAGTGGCTGGAGGAAAATACGCTCCACGAATGGGATGAAGGCGAATTTCAGCTCGAGCCCTCGCTGGACACCGAAGAGGGGCAGACGGCAGCCGACGAGTGGGACGAGCGTTAATCAGTTATAGGGGCCGTGGCTGGCGTCCAGAGGCAGCAGAAGCGTATCAAATACCAGCGAGAACGGCAGGTCGAGAATGGTGAGATAGCGCCATGCCGAATCGCGAACATCCCACTGTACGCCCGGGTAATATTGATTGCCATGCCCCTGCCCGGGCACCGTACGGCTGATAATGCTGCCGCAGCCGCTGAGCAGCAGCGCCATGGCAATGATCGGTAGTATTCGCATCCACATCCTCGTATTTCAGATAAAAAAATACCGGCATCGCTGCCGGTATTTTCCTTAACGTACGGCTTATTTCGTTTTCAGCGCCAGCGGGTTAAGCGCCAACTGCTGATAGGCGTTCACCCATGAAGAGTATTTCTCCGGCGCGGCCCATACGCGATAGTGCAGACGTGACATGGTTACCGGGTCGCTCAACAGCACCAGTCGACGATCGCGGTTCAGCTTATCCGGCGTTTCATTCAGCGCCTGCTCGACATGGCGCTCGCGGGCGATCTCCAGGATATGCCCCTGACGGTGGCGCGCAGTGGCCATTGCGGTGGCGAGGGCGTTAAACGACGGATTAAACACCGCGTGCATAAAGCCATCGTCCAGCGAACGCTGACGGTTCATCGTCAGGTACGCATCGGTATCCTTGAGCACCTGCGGCGGCGAATACTCTTCCGGGATCAGGAACAGCTTCCAGCGCTTGGTGCGCAGGCCCACTGTCGCCCGGCTGGAAATCGCCGATACGAACGGCGAGAGGATCAGCGAGACGACGATCGGCGCTAGCCAGAACAGGAAGCGCAGATCCAGCCATGCCATCCCGACCGCCCACACCAGCCCCAGCAGCAGCTGCGAGCCGTGGCGCATAAAGGCTTCCCCCCACGGCGTGGAGTCATCATCACGCTGCGGCGAATTCCATACCACCTCCCAGCCGAGGAAGGCGCTGACCACGAAGACGGTGTGGAACAGCATACGGACCGGCGCCAGCAGGACCGAGAACAGGACCTCCAGCAGCAGTGAAAGCGTGACGCGGATAAATCCGCCGTACTCTTTCGGCCCTTTACACCACACCAGAATAATACTCAGCAGCTTCGGCAGGAACAGCAGCACCATGGTCGAGGCGAACAGCGCGATGGCCAGCTCAGGCCGCCACTGCGGCCACACCGGGAACAGCTGACGCGGCTGCAGGAAGTACTGCGGTTCGGTCAGGGCATGCACCACCTGCAACGCCGTCGACAGGGCAAGGAACATAAACCACAGCGGCGCCGACAGGTAGGACATCACGCCGGTAAGGAACACCGCCCGGTGAACCGGGTGCATCCCTCTGACAAGGAACAGGCGGAAGTTCATCAGGTTGCCCTGACACCAGCGACGGTCGCGTTTCAGCTCGTCCAGCAGGTTCGGCGGCAGCTCCTCATAGGAGCCCGGCAGATCGTAGGCAATCCACACCCCCCAGCCGGCACGGCGCATCAGCGCGGCTTCGACGAAGTCGTGCGACAGGATCGACCCGGCAAAGTTGCCCTCGCCCGGCAGCGGCGCCAGCGCGCAGTGCTCAATGAACGGCTTCACGCGGATTATGGCGTTGTGGCCCCAGTAGTGGGACTCCCCCAACTGCCAGAAGTGCAGACCCGCCGTAAACAGCGGACCGTACACCCGGGTGGCAAACTGCTGGCAACGCGCATACAGCGTATCCATGCCCGAGGCGCGCGGGGAAGACTGGATGATCCCGGCATTCGGGTTCGCTTCCATCAGGCGCACCAGGCTGCTCAGACACTCACCGGTCATCACCGAGTCAGCGTCCAGCACAACCATATAGCTATACTGGCTGCCCCAGCGGCGGCAGAAGTCATCGATGTTGCCGCTCTTACGCTTCACTCGACGACGACGGCGGCGGTAGAAGATCTGCCCTTCGCCCTGCACTTCGGCAATCAGCTCCATCCACGCCTTTTGCTCAGCAACACAGATATCGGGGTTATAGCTATCGCTGAGGATATAGACGTCGAAATGAGCGGCGTTACCGGTCGCTTTCACCGACTCCCAGGTCGCCCGCAGGCCGGCGAAAACGCGGTCAACGTCTTCGTTACAGATCGGCATTATCAGCGCCGTACGGTGCGCCGGGTTCAACGGTTCGTCACCGACCGTCGAGGCGGAAATACTGTACTTATCGCGGCCGATCAATAGCTGCAGGAAGCCCATTAACGCGGTCCAGAAGCCGGCGGAAACCCAGCAGAACAGCACCGCGAAGAGGATCAGAATGCCGCTCTGCAACACGTACGGCAGCAGCTGCATGAACGAGATCCACAGGTTCTGCCCCACCATGTCGGCCGGGTTGATCAGCGCCCAGCCCTGATAAGGCAGAATGGTTTTCATATACCAGGTGGCTACCACGGTCTGCGACAGCGTCAGCAGCAGCAGGATATAGCGACGAATGGTGCCGACGGTACGCCATTTTTGCTCACTCTCGCGCTCTTCTTGCGTCAGACGGGAGAGATAGCGCGGCGTGACATCGCGTCCGCGCAGACGGTCCCAGAAGCGGCCGACCGGGTTGGTACGCCACGGGTCCGGGATCATTGAGGAGCGCTTGGCTTTAGGCATCGCATGCAGCTGAGTACGGCCTTCATCGTCCTTCACCAGCTGATCGCCAGACAGCGAATCCGGCCAGCTATGCGCCAGCCGTGCCTTGACCGACCCCAGCGGGGAGTCGTCTTCGCGGGCGAAGGTCTGATGGTCGTCATCCAGGGCCTGATGAACGGCCTGCAGGCTGGTGTCCGGCAGCGCCGATTTCTCGGCGTCCGACAGCGGCAATGCGTCAATGTACTTTGTTATCTTATTCATTGGCAGGCAGCTGATAGCTCCAGGTTTCGCTCAACGTGTCATCACCGTTAACCAGCGCGGCGCGCATTTCCGTCGTTTTCTTCGGATCTTTCACCTTCAAACGCAGGATCATTCGCCAGCCTTTGGTCACCGGATTGTAACGCACGGTATTTTCAACGATTTCAGCGTTATCGCCGGTACTCGCCTGGGCGGCGACCGGGGTATCCGCCGGCAGTTTTTTCATATCGGCGCCGGTGAAGTCGACAATGAAAGCAATGGTGCCGTCCGGCTGGCGGATCAGGTTCGACTGCTTCACGTCGCCGGTAGAGCGGCGGGTCTGCATAACGTAAGCGTTATCCGGCGCATGCAGCTTGTCTTCATCGCGGCTGAAGGTGATGGTGTACTTGAAGTTCATCTCCTTGCCCGGCTCCGGCAGCTGATCCGGCGTCCAGTAAGTCACGATGTTATCGTTGGTTTCATCGTTGGTCGGGATTTCAACCAGTTCGATTTTCCCTTTGCCCCACTCCCCTTTCGGGGTGATCCAGGCGCTCGGACGCAGGTCATAACGATCGTCGAGATCCTCGAAGCGCGAGAACTGACGGCCGCGCTGCAGCAGGCCGAACCCTTGCGGGTTTTCCATCGCATAGCTGCTAACGGCAAGGTGTTTCGGGTTGTTCAGCGGACGCCAGATCCACTCGCCGTTACCGGCCAGGATCGACAGACCATTGGAGTCGTGTAGCGCCGGACGATAGTTAAGCGCCGGAGAAGGCTGGTTGGAACCGAACAGGAACATGCTGGTCAGCGGCGCCACGCCCAGTTTGCCCACTTTGTCACGCAGGTAAACTTTGGACTGGACATCTACCACGGTGTCGCGTCCCGGCATGATGACAAAGCGATAAGCGCCGGTTGCCCGCGGGGAGTCCAGCAGCGCATAGATAGTCAGACGTTTGTCGGTGGCTTTAGGACGCTCGATCCAGAACTCGCGAAAACGCGGGAACTCTTCGCCGGACGGCAGCGCGGTATCGATAGCCAGGCCGCGCGCGGACAGGCCGTAAACCTGACCCTGACCCAGCACGCGGAAGTAGCTGGCACCGAGCATGCTGACGATCTCATCGTTCTTATCTTTGCTATTGATCGGATACAGTACTTTGAAGCCGGCGAAACCGAGGTCTTTCACCGTGTCTTTATCGTGCTGAACGTTACCAAAGTTAAAATAGTCCGGGCTATATTTAATTTTGCGCACGCTGGTGGCCGTCACTTCATTGATGGTGACCGGCGTGTCGAAGTACATACCCTGATGGTAAAATTCAAGCTTGAATGGGGTTTTCTGGTTATTCCAGTAAGCTTTATCGTGATTAAACTGAATTTGCTGGTAATCCGCGTATTTCATGTCGCGGAAAGCGGAGGGCAGGTTACTCTTCGGCGCTTCATAGCCTTTCCCGGCTAACGTTTTGGCCTCTTTTGCAACGTCATCAATGCTAAATGCCCATGCAGATGAAGTACACAGGGACAACATTACGGCTGCGCTTAACCAACGCATTTTCATCATCTGTGGTTTATGTTTCATATAAGTAAGCACTTCCCCCTTTGTGTGCTTAAATCGATCCGATCTATTTTAATGGAAACTCAGGCAATCCGACAACATAATCCCTGCTTTGTTCAGCGTAGCGGCGCAGGGAATAAACAGTTCGCTATCCCGTTTGCACTTTGCGTGCTTATCCTGGAGACAGGTACCCCGAGTTCATGTAGGGTTGCTGATAATGTAAGCGTTATCATCTTGAGTGATAAGACGAATTATCTGAGATTGTCGTGAATCGTATGAATAATACTCCGGTACAGCGTGAATATTTCTTCGACAGCATCCGCGCCTGGCTGATGCTGCTGGGGATCCCTTTCCACATTTCGCTGATCTATTCCAGCCACAGCTGGCATGTCAACAGCGCTGAGCCCTCGTGGTGGTTGACGCTGTTTAATGACTTCATCCATGCCTTCCGGATGCAGGTCTTTTTCGTCATCTCCGGCTATTTCTCCTACATGCTGTTCCTGCGCTACCCGTTGAAAAAGTGGTGGAAAGTGCGCGTCGAACGGGTCGGTATTCCGATGCTGACCGCTATCCCACTGCTGACGCTGCCGCAGTTTATTATGCTGCAGTACGTCAACGGCAAGGCGGAAAACTGGCACACCCTTTCCGGGTACGACAAATTTAACACCCTGGCGTGGGAGCTTATTTCCCACCTGTGGTTTTTACTGGTGCTGGTGGTGCTGACCTCGCTGGGCGTGGTGCTGTTTAAATGGCTGACGCGCCGCCCGGCAGGGGGCGCCTCAGCCTTTGGTGACACTGTCACTATGGGCCAGCTAACGATGATTTTCCTTGCGCTGGGGGTGCTTTACGCGCTGA
Organism: Klebsiella sp. 10; assembly: GCF_018223925.1. Classification (NCBI taxonomy): domain Bacteria; kingdom Pseudomonadati; phylum Pseudomonadota; class Gammaproteobacteria; order Enterobacterales; family Enterobacteriaceae; genus Klebsiella; species Klebsiella sp. 10. The sequence goes on along the minus strand of NZ_JAGRRB010000027.1, from coordinate 8,442 downwards.
TCCGCCGATCGCTGTTCCTGATTTACCCGCCGCTGCTTAGCAATGGTCTGTTTAACTTTGTGGTGATGCAGACGCTGTTCTATCTTCCCTTCTTTGTGCTGGGGGCGCAGACCTTTATTAATCCGCGTCTGAAGGCGATGTTTACCACCCCGTCACCATGGTGCTGCGCAGCGGCGCTGCTGGGATTTATCGCCTACCGGCTGAACCAGCAGTACGGCTCCGGCGACGGCTGGATGTATGAAACGGAATCGGTGATCACCATGGTGCTTGGGCTGTGGATGGTCAATGTGGTCTTTTCGCTCGGCCATCGCCTGCTGAACTTCCAGTCGGCGCGCGTAACCTATTTCGTCAATGCTTCGCTGTTTATTTACCTGGTGCACCATCCGCTGACGCTGCTGTACGGGGCGTGGATCACCCCGGTCATTAAGTCCAATACCTTAGGCTTTTTTGGCGGGTTAGTTTTTGTGGTGGGTATTGCCCTGATCCTGTATGAAATTCACCTGCGCATTCCGCTGCTGCGTTTCCTGTTCTCCGGTAAACCGATGAACAAACCGGCCAAAACCCCAGCCTCGGCCAGCTAACCACTAGCCTGTGCGGCACGCCAGGCGTGCCGTATTATGCCTGCTCGTCAAAAAGCCGGTCGAAAATCATATTGTACAGGGCTTCTAAATCTGCCTTATCGACCGGGGTGGAGGCGCTCAGCTCACAGCGGTAAGCTGCCCCCTCTGTCAGAACGGCGATGAGCTCTGATGCGGCATTGCGTCGCGCATCGCTGAGCCCGGGATGGTTGCGCTGCGACAGGCGACCGCCCTCCTCTTTCAAACGCCGATCGGCCTGCATCAGGATCTCACGCAAGCGTGGGTTACGCGAGGCCTCGGCATTGATCTCCATCAGCAGATAATTATCGCTTTTGGTGGCTGCCGACGTCGGGATCCTGCCGGCCAAAACCGCCGCTTTACGCGCCAGATTGTGGTTCTCATCGATCATCTCCCCGACTCTGGCGTTGACGATTTCGCTAACAATCGCTTCGATGATCGCTTCCTTGCTGGCAAAAATGCGATATAGCTGACCCACGCTCAGGCCCGCTTCCCGGGCGATATCGGCGACGGAAGCGCCGTGCAGCCCCTTTTCAGCGAAACATTTTTGCGCGGCGACAACGATCTCCGCGCGGCGCGCCTGCTGTTTCTGCTGGACTTTTCCTTCTGACACCCTGCTCCCTCCTGCTACCCATCATTCCCGTCAAGACTGGCGGTTATCATAGCCTATTCTGTTGAATCAGGGGTATGACGCCAGCAGGCGGCGATAGATAGCCGCCGTTTCCTCGTCAAAACAGACGAACAGGACGCGCTCAAGAGGATTATAGCGAGTGAGAAACGCGGTGACGGTGCGCACGGCGATCGCCGCCGCTTCCTCTCTCGGATAGCCATACACGCCGGTGCTTATCGCCGGAAACGCAATGGAGCGATAGTTGTTTGCCGAGGCCAACTGCAGACTGTTTTTGTAAGCATCGGCCAGGGTTTGCGCCTCCATGCGGTCGCCGCCGTGCCAGACCGGGCCCACGGTGTGGATCACCGCGCTGGCCGGCAGATTGCCGGCAATAGTAATTACCGCATGCCCGGGAGGGCATTCGCCCTGCTGCTGCAGCACCTGCTTGCAAGCCGCCAGCAGCGCGGGACCGGCCGCCCGGTGGATGGCCCCGTCTACTCCGCCACCACCCAGCAGCGAGGGATTTGCCGCATTAACAATCACATCGACATCAAGTGTCGTAATATCGCCGAGAATTACCTCAGGTTTAACAGCCATTTCTCCTCCTGTCGGCATAGCGTGTGGATACGGCTTTCTGCCGATACTAGGGCATTCTCGCCTGCGGGAGCAAGATTATCGCTTTGTCCGGTGACGAGAAGATAAAAAAACAGGACCCGTAAGGTCCTGTTTTTTAGTCGTCCCGCCGATCAGGCGTTGTCGTTGGCGAACGATTTATGCTTATCCGCACGGGCCGCCAGCCACAGGCCACTATTTTTCATGGCATAGCCAAAGACCAGACCCAGCGCCAGGGAAGGGATCACCAGACGCCAGTCGCCGTCTGCCGCGAAGGTCGCGCAGGCGCCGATAAAGGTGCCCGGGACAAACGACAGTAGCGTCCGTCGCGCCTGAATGCACATCAGGAAGGCGACCACACCGGTCATCATATAGCTGAGGATCTGCACCTGTGGCGCCAGCGCGCTACCGTGGATAATCACTAACGCCCAGGCCACGCCGCTCATCACCGTGCAGGACGAGATGGCCAGCCCTTTCAAGCCGCCCTGCGGGCAGGCGAAATAGGCCGTACAGCCGAGGAATCCGGCCCAGCTCAGCAGGCCGAGAGCGACCGCCACCCACCCCCAAATCCCGGAGAGGATGCCTGTCGTTAATGCGATTGCGAAGAGTATGTTCATGGCGCGTATCCTAGCAGATACGCGCCGGAAGAATGCGATCTAAAACACAGTATATGAATGAACTTTATTTCAGTTTCACTCAAACAGTGATTTACATCACATATTATTGCTCATCTTCTTCCTGAAGCTCGTCCCACATCGCGGCGATGGCGTCGCGGGTCAACGGCGCCATGGTGCGCCAGAACGGCGTGTGCGCATGGGCTTCGACTTTCCCCAGCATCGTCCCGCACCACGGCAGGATATAGTCGGCGAACAGGAGCTCCAGCGTCTCGCTCTGGTCTTCTGCGGCATGATCCTCCAGCCAGGAGGCGGCCAGCAGCAGCGAGCCGAGATGATCCGCCGGACCTTCCCCTGTCGGGATGCCGTGTTCGCTCAGAAAAGCCCGAACTTCCGCTTCCGAGGAACCCTCCACCCACGCGCTACGGTACGGCGGGACGCTGCAGGCTTCACCGACGAACAGCGCATTATAGTCCGTCGCCAGGGACTGCATTTCACAGCTTTTCTGCAGACGCGCCAGCAGCTCGTCCTGCTCAAGCGGCCAGCTGGCGGCCAGTTTGCCCTCGCGGATCAGGGTAAACAGCGGCACCAGCAGCGGGTCCTGCGGTTGACGGTAATACAGCGAACCCAGCACGCGGCAGAGGATTGAAAACTCGTTCATTCAGTTATTCCAGTTATACAAATTAAAGGTCAGCAAATTCCGGGATCGCCGGCATACCCCGCGACTCGAGGAAGTTAAGCAGGCGACGCGGAGAAACGTTGAGGATCCTCTCCTCCGGGAAATCGACCGCATCAAGGATCTTGCGGCATTCGGTAAACTCCCCGAGGGTAAAGGCGGTGTGAGAGTCCGAGCCCAGCGCCACCCATCCCCCGGCATCACGCACTGCGGCGGCGATGGCCCGGCAGTTGTCTTCACTGCCCACGCGCGATGATACGAACGAGGAGTTATTAATCTCCAGCGCCACCTGGTAGCGAGCCGCCGCTTCGGCAATCGCCGGGATATCCACCGGGAATTTCGGATTACCCGGATGGCTAATCATATGCACTTTACCGCTGGCCATCGCGGCTATCATCGCCTGTGTATGGGTGTCACGATCCTGCGGCGGAAACACCGGCTCATGAAATCCGGCGATGATCAGATCGAGAGAAGTCAACATCGGTCCGGAACAGTCGATCTCGCCTTCAATATTTTTAATATTCGACTCAATACCGCGCAGGATCCCCACCCCGTCTACCAGGCGGGGCCAGATGCGCATATTAACGAAGTGCCAGTAGTGCGGAGCATCCGCCATGTCCGGGCCGTGGTCGGTGATGGCGAAGAGTTTGATCCCTTTACGCTTTGCTTCCGCAATATAATCGTGCAGGGTGCTGTAGGCATGGGTGCTGGCGACGGTATGCATGTGCAGGTCAACGGGATACATCACATTCTCCTCTTCTGTTTGCCGCAAGAATAGCAGGAAACCGGGCTATTGATTAGCAAAAACCCCGCCGTGGCGGGGTTCTCTCGTCTTAATAACCGCGCTGGCGGTCGACCTGACCGCTTACCGGCTCCCCTCGCTCAAGCCGGCTAATGGTCTCCGCAATGTAGGTGATAGCTTCCATTGGACGGGTCACTGCCGCCACATGGGGGGTCATGGCCACCCGCGGATGCGCCCATAGCGGGCTCTCCTGCGGCAGCGGTTCGCGACTGAAGACATCGAGCATCGCCCCTTTGAGCTTACCGCTGTTCAGCGCCGCCAGCAGATCCTCTTCAACGACATGCACGCCGCGAGCAAGGTTGAGGACATAGCTCTCATCAGGCAACTGCGCCAGCAGCGTCTGGTTAATAATGCCGGCGGTTTCGGCGGTATTCGGCAGCAGGTTGATCAGCACGCGAGTGCCCTGCAGGAATTCGCCCAGCTCGGCCTGGCCGGCGAAGCTCTGCACCTGCGGCCAGGATTTGCGGCTACGGCTCCAGACGCGAAGCGGGAACCCCCAGGGTTGCAGACTTTCCGCAACCTTCGCCCCCAGCACGCCGGCGCCCATAATCCCGACGGTGAATTCGTCGGCGCGGTACTCGGGCAGCGGCTGCCAGCGGGAAGCCAGCTTCAGCGCCTGATAGTCATCAAAGCGGCGGAACCAGTGCAGCACCTGGCTCACGGCATACTCCTGCATCTGCCGTCCCATACCGGTATCTTCGAGACGAAACAGCGGAATCGACAGCGGCAGCATATCCGGATGGTCGCGCAGCTTGCTGAGAATAGAGTCCACCCCTGCCCCGAGGGCGAACACGGCCTTCAGCGCCCGGCCCTGCAGCATCTCTACCGGCGGATGCCAGACCAGGGCATAGTCCGCCGGCCGGTTATCGCCCGCTTTCCACTCGCGCACCCGCGCGCCGGGTAACTGCTTTTCCAGCTCACAGATCCAGTATTGGGTATCAAAGGTCGGATGGTAAAAAATAATCTCCATAGGGGCTCCTGATAGCAGACGCCTTTGGCCGATTAACGCTGGCGTCTTATTTTACTCATTGTTTTCTATTGGTTTGCCAGCATAACAAATTTCCCCGGAGCGAAAAGGGAAAAGCTACTGGCGACAAAAAAAACGGATTTCGCACGTTTAAGGAGCAAGTTGCTCGAAGTTTGTCTAAACGCGCTTTTTTTGCAAAAAGTTGATTGACGGGCGATACGTATTTCCCTACATTAGCGCCCGTTCCCGACAACAACGGGAAAGACAATATGGTGAGGTGTCCGAGTGGCTGAAGGAGCACGCCTGGAAAGTGTGTATACGGCAACGTATCGGGGGTTCGAATCCCCCCCTCACCGCCATATTCGAGATGAGAGCCTGTACGAAAGTACGGGCTCTTTTCTTTTATATTCTCCACAGGGGGGGATGAGAACCCCCGACCGGGGTTCGACAACTGGCGCAGCCAGTTGGACAGACCGCGCACGCAGTAAGCGGGCTGCCCCGCAGGGGCGAGCGAAGCGAGTCAATCCCCCCCTCACCGCCATATTCAAGATGAGAGCCTGTACGCAAGCACGGGCTCTTTTCTTTTATATTCTCTGCCGGGGGGGGAGCCCCTCGAGAAAAGCCAATCCCGAAGCTAATCCTCCTCCATCCGCTGATACTCTTCGCTGAGGTAGTCCACCAGCGCCCTGACGGAGGGCAGCAGCCCGCGCCGTGAGGCAAATACCGCATGGATCACTTCCCGCCGCGGCTGCCACTCGTCCAGAACCACCTCTAATTTCCCTGACGCCAGCTGATCGCGCACCATTAATAAAGGAAGCTGCACCACGCCTACGCCGGCCATCGCCGCCTCGCGCAGCGCCAGCATATCGGTGGTCACCATTCGCGGCGTGAAATACACTTCCGCTCTCGCTCCCCCGGGCCCGGTGAGCTGCCATTTATGCTGATGCTTGTTCGCACCCAGGCTGAGCCCCGGCCAGGCGCTCAGCTCGGACGGTGCCTGCGGACGTCCGAGCCGGGAAATGAGATCCGGGCTGGCCACCAGTCGGTGCCCGCGGTCCGCCAGCACACGCATCACCAGGTCGCTATCCTCGATGGGCCGGGGACGGACGCGGATCGCCACATCAATGCCCTCCCCGACCACATCCACCCGGCGGTTGGTCGCCTCAAGATGCAGCGTTACCCCAGGATAGCGCGCCATAAATCGCGCCAGCATCGGTCCGATATGGACATGCAGCAAGGTGACCGGACAGGTGATCCTGACGCTACCGCGCGGCTCGGCGCGCAGCGTCTCGACCGCCTGCTGCGCCGCCTCGGCCTCAATCAGCATCGCTTTGCAATGCTGATAAAAGGTCTGCCCGACCTCGGTGACCGCGAACTGACGGGTGGTTCGCTGAATCAAACGCACGCCCAACCGCTCCTCGAGTTGCGCAATGCGGCGGCTGAGTTTGGATTTCGGCTGGTCAAGCGCTCGCCCCGCCGCGGCGAAACCGCCATGGTCTACCACCTGGACAAACCAGGCGAAGTCATTGAGATCCTGCATCCTTCCTCCATTGTTCCATTTTTAGAACAGTATAGGTCATTTTTGCTCACTACCGCATACGTCGTCCCGGATATAAGCTTATTCACATCAGATACCGATACACAGGAGAAAGCCATGAAACAGATCACAGGAGTCTACACCGCGCCTGCGCAGCATTGGGTAGGCGACGGCTTCCCGGTTCGCTCGATGTTTTCCTATCAGACGCACGGCCAGCAGCTGAGCCCCTTCTTACTGCTCGACTATGCCGGGCCGTACACCTTCCCGGCGGGCAGCGAAAAACGCGGCGTCGGTGAGCATCCGCATCGCGGATTTGAAACCGTCACCATCGTCTACGCCGGTGAAGTAGAGCATCGCGACTCCACCGGACGCGGCGGGGTGATTGGTCCAGGCGACGTGCAGTGGATGACGGCGGGCGCCGGGATCCTGCACGAAGAGTTCCACTCGGAGGCCTTCACCCGCAGCGGCGGCGAGCTGAAGATGATCCAGCTGTGGGTCAACCTGCCCGCGAAAGACAAAATGGCGACCCCCGGCTACCAGAGCATTACCGCTGGGACGATCCCCACCGTGGCGCTGGCGGACGGCGCCGGACAGGTTCGGGTTATTGCCGGCCAGTATGACGACGTCAGCGGTCCGGCCCATACCTTTTCACCGCTTAACGTGTGGGATCTGCAGCTGAATCAGGGGCACGACCTCACGCTGCGCCAACCGGAGGGCTGGAGTACCGCGCTGGTGGTGCTGGAAGGGGAAGTGATCATTAACGGTTCCGAATCTGCTCGCGAAGGCCAGCTGGCCGTCCTGAGCCAGGCAGGTGACGCAGTGCATCTGGAGGCGACCGCCCCGGCAAAAGTTCTGCTGATGGCCGGAGAACCGCTACAGGAGCCGATTGTGGGCTATGGCCCGTTTGTCATGAATAACAAAACGCAGATCGCAGAAGCTGTACGCGATTTTAACAGCGGCCGCTTTGGCCAAATCTAACTGATTGAGGTGAATACTATGTCTACTCCCGCTAACTTTAACGGTGCTCGTCCGGTGATTGATGTTAACGATACCGCAATGCTGTTGATTGACCATCAGAGCGGTCTGTTCCAGACCGTCGGCGATATGCCGATGCCAGAGCTGCGCGCTCGCGCCGCCGCGCTGGCCAAGATGGCGTCGCTTGCCGGGATCCCGGTGATCACGACCGCCTCCGTGCCGCAGGGGCCGAACGGTCCGCTGATCCCGGAGATTCATGAAAACGCGCCGCATGCGAAATACATCGCCCGTAAAGGTGAGATTAACGCCTGGGATAACCCGGAATTCGTCGCCGCGGTGAAAGCGACCGGCCGTAAAACGCTGATTATCGCCGGGACCATCACCAGCGTCTGCATGGCCTTCCCGGCTATCGCCGCTGTCGCCGATGGGTATAAAGTGTTTGCCGTGATTGACGCTTCCGGCACCTACAGCAAAATGGCGCAGGAGATCACCCTGGCTCGCGTGGTACAGGCCGGCGTAGTGCCAATGGATACCGCCGCCGTCGCCTCTGAGCTGCAGCGCACCTGGAATCGCCCGGACGCCGCAGAATGGGCGGAGGTGTACACCAAAGTCTTCCCGGCCTACCAGCTGCTGATCGAAAGCTACAGCAAAGCACAGGACGTCGTGAAGAATAACGAACAGCTGGATTCCCAGCGCTAAAACGCCCGCCCCGCTGAGCCACAGCGGGGCATTGTTCATTGCGTGAGCGAACGGCAAAGAAAGAAGAAAATATGCTTGACCGTTTTAACGCAACTCCCTATAGTAGCGCCCCGTTGCCCACCCAAGGTGAGCAGCAAGACAATATGGTGAGGTGTCCGAGTGGCTGAAGGAGCACGCCTGGAAAGTGTGTATACGGCAACGTATCGGGGGTTCGAATCCCCCCCTCACCGCCATATTCGAGATGAGAGCCTGTACGCAAGTACGGGCTCTTTTCTTTTATATTCTCCGCAGGGGGGGATGAGAACCCCCGACCGGGGTTCGACAACTGGCGCAGCCAGTTGGACAGACCGCGCA
>NZ_JAGRRB010000026.1:0-40003 GCF_018223925.1 Klebsiella sp. 10 | reverse complement strand
TCTTGAGACTTGGTATTCATTTTTCGTCCGAGGACGTTAAGAATCCATGTCACTTTGAGTGCCCACACAGATTGTCTGATAAATTGTTAAAGAGCAGTTGCGACGCGCTTTAGCGCTCTGTCGCGAGGTGGCGTATATTACGCTTTCCTCTTTCAGAGTCAACCCGTTTTTCAGGATTTTTCTCTGCAACCGAACCGGCTGTTTGTGTGAAGTGATTCACATCCGCCGTGTCGATGGAGGCGCATTATAGGGAGTTCTCGAGCGTCCGCAATAGAAAAATGGCAGAAAAATGACTGACTGCTGCATTCCCCAGCAAAACCCCGCTTTATACCTCGTTACACACAGAATTATCCACAGGAGAGCGTAAAAACATGACCGCTAGCCCCATGGATCGCCAGCTATATAGAAGGAGAATCACCGGCCTGGAGAGAAACATAAAAATTCGCGAGCGTTGCGCAAACGTTTTCGTTACAATGCCGCGCTATGACACGGATGCCCGGTTGGGTGCGTTAGGTGAGTTTTTAGGCAAAAACTCACCTAACGCTCTCTGTAATGTTCAAATCCTGGGGATTTAATACCATGCAACAACGTCGTCCAGTCCGCCGCGCTCTGCTCAGTGTTTCTGACAAGGCCGGTATCGTCGAATTCGCGCAGGCGCTTTCCGCTCGTGGTGTCGAGCTGCTGTCCACCGGCGGCACCGCTCGCCTGCTGGCAGATAAAGGCCTGCCGGTTACCGAAGTCTCTGACTACACCGGTTTCCCGGAAATGATGGATGGACGCGTGAAGACCCTGCATCCGAAAGTACACGGCGGCATCCTCGGTCGTCGCGGTCAGGATGACGGTATCATGCAGCAACACGGTATCGCGCCTATCGATATGGTTGTCGTTAACCTTTACCCGTTCGCCCAGACCGTCGCTCGTGAAGGATGCTCGCTGGAAGACGCGGTGGAAAACATCGATATCGGCGGCCCGACCATGGTGCGCTCCGCGGCGAAGAACCATAAAGATGTCGCCATCGTAGTTAAGAGCAGCGACTACGACGCCATCATTAATGAGATGGACGCCAACGAAGGTTCCCTCACGCTGGCCACCCGCTTCGACCTCGCCATTAAAGCCTTCGAACACACCGCCGCTTACGACAGCATGATCGCCAACTACTTCGGCAGCATGGTTCCGGCCTATCACGGCGAAAGCAAAGAAGCCGCTGGCCGCTTCCCGCGTACCCTGAATCTGAACTTCATTAAGAAGCAGGATATGCGCTACGGCGAAAACAGCCACCAGCAGGCGGCTTTCTATATAGAAGAGAATGTAAAAGAGGCCTCCGTGGCGACCGCCACTCAGCTGCAGGGCAAAGCGCTCTCCTATAACAACATTGCCGATACCGATGCGGCGCTGGAGTGCGTGAAAGAGTTCAACGAGCCGGCCTGCGTTATCGTCAAGCATGCCAACCCGTGCGGCGTTGCCGTCAGCGACTCGATTCTTGACGCCTACGATCGCGCTTACAAAACCGACCCGACCTCCGCGTTCGGCGGCATCATTGCCTTTAACCGCGAGCTGGATGCTGAAACCGCGCAGGCGATCATCTCTCGCCAGTTCGTCGAAGTGATCATCGCGCCGTCCGCCAGCGAAGAAGCGCTGAAAATCACCGCCGCGAAGCAGAACGTCCGCGTACTGACCTGCGGCCAGTGGGATACTCGCGTTGCCGGCCTCGATTTCAAACGCGTTAACGGTGGTCTGCTGGTTCAGGACCGCGATCTCGGCATGGTCACCGCAGGTGAACTGCGCGTGGTCAGCAAACGTCAGCCAACCGAGCAGGAACTGCGCGATGCGCTGTTCTGCTGGAAAGTGGCGAAATTCGTCAAATCCAACGCCATTGTGTATGCCAAAGATAATATGACCATCGGTATAGGCGCCGGTCAGATGAGCCGCGTCTACTCGGCGAAAATCGCCGGAATTAAAGCCGGTGATGAAGGTCTGGAAGTGAAAGGTTCCGCCATGGCCTCTGACGCTTTCTTCCCGTTCCGCGACGGCATCGATGCCGCAGCCGCGGTAGGCATCACCTGCGTTATTCAGCCGGGCGGCTCTATCCGTGACGACGAAGTGATTGCCGCCGCTGACGAACACGGCATCGCCATGATCTTCACCGACATGCGCCACTTCCGCCATTAATTCCTGGAGCAGCAGATGAAAGTATTAGTAATCGGTAACGGCGGGCGCGAGCACGCGCTGGCCTGGAAAGCGGCTCAGTCGCCGCTGGTTGATACCGTCTATGTCGCGCCGGGCAACGCCGGTACCGCCCTGGAGCCGTCGCTGCAAAACGTCGCCATCGGCGTCACCGATATTCCGGCCCTGCTACGCTTCGCGCAGGATGAGAAAATCGATCTGACCATCGTTGGCCCGGAAGCGCCGTTGGTCATTGGCGTGGTCGATGCGTTCCGTGCCGCAGGGCTCGCCATCTTCGGGCCAACCGAAGGCGCCGCGCAGCTGGAAGGTTCAAAAGCCTTCACCAAAGATTTTCTCGCCCGTCATCATATTCCGACGGCGGAATACCAGAACTTCACCGAAGTGGAGCCTGCGCTGGCTTATCTGCGCGAGAAAGGCGCGCCGATCGTCATCAAAGCCGACGGTCTGGCGGCGGGTAAAGGCGTTATCGTGGCGATGACCCTCGAGGAAGCCGAAGCGGCGGTCAAAGATATGTTGGCCGGCAACGCCTTTGGCGACGCAGGCCACCGCATCGTGATTGAAGAGTTCCTCGATGGCGAAGAGGCTAGCTTTATTGTGATGGTCGACGGCGAGCACGTCCTGCCGATGGCCACCAGCCAGGATCACAAGCGCGTCGGCAACGGCGATACCGGCCCGAACACCGGCGGGATGGGGGCGTACTCCCCGGCGCCGGTGGTTACTGACGAAGTCCACCAGCGCACCATGGAGCGGATTATCTGGCCAACCGTGAAAGGCATGGCCGCTGAAGGCAACACCTATACCGGTTTCCTCTACGCCGGTCTGATGATCGACAAGCAGGGCAACCCGAAGGTGATTGAGTTCAACTGCCGCTTTGGCGACCCGGAAACCCAACCGATCATGCTGCGCATGAAGTCCGACCTGGTCGAGCTGTGCCTCGCCGCCTGCGCGGGCAAGCTGGACGAGAAAACCTCCGAGTGGGATGACCGCGCGTCGCTGGGCGTGGTGGTTGCCGCCGGCGGCTATCCGGGCAGCTACAATACGGGCGATGAGATCTACGGCCTGCCGCAGCAGGAAGTCGCAGACGGTAAGGTCTTCCACGCCGGCACCAAACTGTCTGACGACCAGCGCGTGGTCACCAACGGCGGGCGCGTGCTGTGCGTCACCGCGCTGGGTGACTCCGTAGCGCAGGCGCAGCAGCGCGCCTATCAGCTGCTGACCGACATTCGCTGGGACGGTAGCTTTAGCCGTAGCGATATCGGCTGGCGCGCCATCGAACGTGAAAAGGCTAACGGCTAAGTTTCGCCAGCAGCGTTTTGCGCGTAATGCCTAACTGACGGGCGGCTTCAGTTTTGTTGCCGCCCGTTTTTTCCAGCGCCGCCAGAATCACCTCTTTCTCCACTTCCACTAACGGCTGAATTCCTCCCTCCTCGCTCCCGCCTGATGGCAGCGGCGTACCGGCGATCGCCAGGGGCAGTTCTCGCTCAGAGATATAGTTTCCGGTCAGTAGCACCACCGCCCGCTCCACCGCGTTTTCCAGCTCGCGAATATTGCCCGGCCAGGGGTAGTGGATCAGCAGGTCCATCGCCTGTGGCGTGAACCCCTTTACCGTCTTACGATTGCGTTCGGTATAGCGTTTGAGAAAATGCTGCGCCAGCTGCGGAATATCTTCCCGTCGCCGGCGCAGCGGCGGTATCTCGATGGTCACGACGTTGAGTCGGTAATAGAGATCCTGGCGAAAGCGCCCGGCGCTCACCTCTTCCGCAAGGTTGCGATGGGTGGCAGCGATAAGCCGCACATCAACGGCAAGCGTCTGGTTGCTGCCGACCCGCTGCACCTCCCGCTCCTGAATCGCCCGCAGCAAGCGGACCTGCATCACTGGCGAGATATCGCCAATTTCATCAAGGAACAGCGTGCCGCCATCCGCCTCGACAAAGCGTCCTTCCCGTCGCCGATCCGCCCCGGTAAACGCCCCTTTTTCATGGCCGAAGAGTTCCGACTCCAGCAGTGACTCATTCAGCGCCGCGCAGTTGAGCGTGACCAACGGCTTGTCACGACGCTCGCTGCAGGCGTGGATGGCGTGCGCCACCAGCTCCTTACCGGTTCCCGACTCCCCATAAATCAGCACCGTCGCGTCCGAAGGGGCCACCAGCGTAATATCGTTAAGAAGCGCCTGCATCGCCGGGCTGTCGCCAATCATGCCCCACCGTGAATCCGTCGCAACGCTGGGGTCGCTCTCGCTCTGCCGGGTGTGCGCCAATGCCTGAACCAGCGTCTGCTGCAGGGTGTCAAAATCCAGCGGTTTAACCAGATAATCCAGCGCCCCGGACTTAATAGCTTCTACCGCCGTACCGACGCTGGAAAACGCCGTCATGATCAGCACCGGTATCGCCGGGTTATAGGCCTTAATCTCTTTTAACGTTGCGATACCGTCCATCTCCGCCATACGGATATCGCACAGCACCAGGTCGAAGACCTGCTGATGGATCTGCTCCAGCGCCTGCAGGCCGTTGTGAGCCAACCCCACCTGATAGCCCCAGCCGCGCAGCAGCGCCTGCAGGATCGTGCAGTGGCTGATGTCATCATCAACGACCAGAATCTGTACTTTATCGCTGCTCATCTTCCCTCCGTTGAGCATCCACCGGTAACCAAAGCGTAAATATCGCTCCAGCTCCCGGCTGACTTTCGGCGCGGATCGTCCCGCCATGTTGTTCGATAATATTCTGCACTACGGCCAGCCCCAGCCCGGTGCCGTCCGCCTTGGTGGTGAAATACGGCGTGAAGATAGCCTGTAACTCTTCATCGCTCATCCCCTTACCGCTATCCGTGACGACGATTTTCACCCGCTGACGATCGGCTTCGCTTGCTGTTACGCGAATGACGCCGTCACGGCCAATCGCCTGCATTGCATTCAGGTACAGATTCAACAGCACCTGATTCAGGCGATCGGGGTCGGCGCTGATCGTGGTTAACTCAGGTCGCGGAGTAAATTGCAGCGCGATCCCGCGGCTCTGCGCATCCTGGCTTACCAACTGCAATGAGTGGCGGATAAGCGCGTTGATATCGACTGTCTGGTAGTTTAGATGGGCGGGCCGGACCAGCTCCAGCAGCTCGCTGACCACCCGGTTCAGGCGATCAGCCTCTTTGGCCATCACCTGGGCTAACTGATGCGACTCGCCGCCAGGCGACGTGCGCTCGGCAAAATATTTCGCCAGCCCTTTAATCGACGAGAGCGGGTTGCGGATCTCGTGCGCGACCCCCGCCGCCAGATGGCCAAGCGCCACCAGCTTTTCCTTGCGGGCCATCGCCTCCAGCAGCTGTTTCCGCGAGCGACGATAGCGGCGGAACCAGAACTGAGCGAGGATCGTCGCCGCTATCACCAGCGCGGCGGCACCCAGCATGATGGCCATATTCCGCTGCCCGCGGGCCTGCGCGGCATCCAGCTCGCGGCTATCAAAGGCGATAAAAATCACCTGCGGGACGGTGGCCTGAGCCAGGGCGCTATTGCCGCGGTTCATCATTCCCATATGGTGGCCGCGGGCCGGATTAAGCGGGCGAAAATGGCGATAGATCTCCAGCGCCGGCTGCGGTTCGCTAAGCCGGCGCCAGCGGGCCTGTTCGCCAACCGCTAACGCACGCATCTGCGCCGGGCTATACAGCGTTTTACCCACCTGCTGCGGATCGCTATGGGCGATAATTTTACCGTTTTCATCGGTCACCGCGAACCACAGGACGCCCGGTTGCCAGGCCATCTCTTCCAGCAGGGCCTGCAGCTGCGCATGATGCATACGCATCCCCATCCCGACGCGCGTGCCGGACTCCAGCGCGCGGATCAGCACGCTCCCTTTCTCTTCAATGGTTTGTCGGGCAGCGGTCGTCTCGCGACCGTAGTCGCGGACGATCATCGCGGAGAACAGCATGACCAGCAGCACAACCGTGCCGGTCAGCAGCCAGCTCAGCGCGCCAGCGGCGGCGTCCCGGGAGAGAGATTTGATCTTCATCGGCGAGTCCTTGTCATCTCTTTTTCACTATCTGCAGGCTCCTTCAGCAGAAATCATGCCATGTTTCCGCGCGGCCAATCCTGCTCTCAAACATATCGCCTGCGCTTAAGCGAGTAAAAATGACTCGCCTGACCCTGGCGGAACGGGTCATTTTTACTCGCTCTCCTCGGCAAAGGCTTCGGCAGGCCCACACAGACGGGCTTTTTCAGACTGGCATGGAAGATGCAATACCGAGGGAAACCACACAGGAGAAAATACCATGAAACGGAACCGTACCTTACCTCTCGCCCTCGTTACCTTTGCCGCGCTGACCTTCGCCAGCAACGCGGCCTGGGCCAACCACCACTGGGGCAACAATAACGGGATGGGCAACCAGGGCTACAGTCAGCTGACCCAGGAGCAGCAGGCTACCGTGCAAAAGCTGCATAACGATTACTATGCGCAAACCAGCGCCCTGCGCCAGCAGCTGCAGTCCAAACGCTATGAGTACAATGCGCTGCTCACGGCGCAAAAGCCGGACAGCGGGAAGATTGAAGCTGTCGCTCAGGAGATGGAAGGCTTACGCCAGAAGCTGGATCAGCAGCGGGTGAAGTTTGATATCGCCCTGGCTGAGGCAGGCGTTCCCCGCGGCGCAGGAATGGGATATGGCGGCTGTCGCGGTAGCGCCGGCGGTCATATGGGCATGAACCATTGGTAAAGGTTAGAAGTTTTTTTCCGTCGGCTGCCAGGTGCAGAAGTTTTCATTGGCGACCAGCAGCAGTTGAGAGCCTTCCGGCGCCTCCAGCCAGGCAATGCTCACTGCGGCGGAAGCGTGGCTCTGGCGGCGTTCAATGTGCGCCAGGGCCCGGCTATCGAGGTCGGGCGTAACCGTCTGCCCTTCGCAGGTCAGCACGGTATGCGCGGCAGCGTTCCAGCGTCCCTGGCGCAGGACGACCCGCCCCTGGCGGAGGGCGTCGCTGGTCTGGCGGATCTGTTCGGCGCGATAGCGATATAGCGCGACCTGGTCGCTGGAGAGCTGCTGCTTCTGCCCGTCCACTTCCCGTTGCATAAAGCTCAGATCGCCCTGCGCGTCGAAACGGGCGCGAATATGTTCCGGCGGTTTGCCATAGACATTGAGTTCGATAAGCGCCAGTTGATCGCCCTGCCAGCGATATTCGCTGGTCGAGGTGTCCCCGTGACGCCACGGGCTGAAGGCGGCGAGAAGATGGACTTCATCGCCAGAATCTTTACGCCAGATGCGCATCGCTCCCTGATTGTCCGCATATCCGCTGGCGGTAAACGGCGGTAGCGACGTGTCGTGGCTGCAGGCAGTCAGCAACAGGATGCCCGCCAGCGCCAGAGGCCGGCGCCAGACAGACAAAAGGGGCTTAATAGCCCCTTCGATAAAACTGTTCACTGCCACGCGGTCTTACTTAACTGCGTCTTTCAGTGCTTTGCCAGAAACAAATGCCGGCACGTTAGCTGCAGCGATTTTGATCTCTTTACCGGTCTGCGGGTTGCGGCCAGTACGCTCAGCGCGGTGGTTCACTTTGAAGGTACCGAAACCAACCAGTTGAACAGCATCACCTTCTTTCAGAGACTCAGTAATTGCAGCCAGGGTAGATTCCAGGGCAGCTTTAGCCTGTGCTTTGGACAGGTCAGCTTTGTCCGCAATTACATCAATCAGTTGAGTCTTGTTCATAAGTTATCCTTACAATGTGTTTATCGCTTGCTAAGCATCGAGTGCGACGGAAATGCCAAAAAAGCACCCTCCTGCATACACGCACCGATAGCCACTTTTTTTCGCCCTCCAAATGTAGACCAGACGGGGGGCGGAATGGAAGCCTTCAGACGCTACAATTCAGGCGGTAAATCACGTTTTCTGGTCTCACTGCTGAAAATTTATACCAATATTGCTCTCGCCAGCCTCGCGCAGGTCCGCGCGCAGGCCTTTTATCAGCTCAAGATCACGCTCTTCACAGTCGGCCAGCAGGCGGAAAATTTCCCACTGAATATCCCATTCCTGCTCTACCGCCGGATTCGCTTTCAACTCTTCGTCGGTCATTTCGCGACCTTCCTGGGTCATTTCCAGCATCGCCACGGTGGTGATGGAGGTCTTGCTCACCTCGATCGCGTGCTCGAGCGTTTCGCCGCTCAGACGAGAATGAATCAGTTCACTCAACGCCACGCAAGCGTCTATGGCCGGATAGACACCGTACATGTCGAAATCATCTGCCGCCGGGATCGCCTCTTCCAGCTTCTCCAGCTGGCTGTCGAAATTCACCTTCGCATCTTTAACCGTCAGCGTTTCCCAGATCAGGTCCAGGATACGACGATAAAGCAGGCCGTCGCCAAACTCGGTTTGCTTGCAGAACATCGCGTAGTTGGGATACATACGTTCGCACAGGCAGGCCATAAAAGTGACATGCTGCCAGCTTTCCAGCTTCTCCAGGCGCAGGTGAATCGGGTTTTGTAACATGATGAATTCTCGAAGTCAGAAATTAGGCGCAGTGTACCTGAATCAGCTGTGATTTGCTTGCCAACGCACAAACGACGGACGACGGGACGCCACCGCATCGGCCCAGCGCGTCGGCTCGGGCAGACGGTAGCCTCGCATGCAGCGCTCAACCCACATTAAAGCGCTGTCCATGCCTACCCGGTGGCCGGTGCTAATAAACAGCGGGTTGCAGCGCACTTTGCTGCGCCAGACCCAGGCCAGTTGCTCATTTTTATCCATCAGCGGGGCCAGCGCGCCAGGCTCATCACCCAGGTCGCCGATTTTGCCGCACAGGCGTTTTTTCGCCACTCCGATAGTCGGCACATCAATCATCAGGCCAAAATGGCTGGCGACGCCCAATCTCCGGGGATGAGAAATGCCGTGTCCGTCAACGAAGAGTAGGTCCGGTTTTTGCGAAAGCTGCTCCCACGCCGCCAGCAGCGCAGGCGTTTCGCGAAACGAGAGAAAGCCGGGAATATAGGGCATAGAGGTGGCGACCCGCGCCACCTGATACTCCACCAGCTCAAGCTCAGGCCAGGTCAGCAGCACCATCGCAGCCCGGGTGATCTCCCCTTCCTGCTCAAACCCGACGTCCGCGCCGCCGATCAACGCCGGCGGGTCGCGATCCAGTCGATCCGCACGCTCTACCGACGCGGCTAACTGTTGCTGTTGGGTACGTAGTGCGGCTAAATCCATAGGGCTTATCTCCTACTGGTGATAGGGTGCGGACAGACGGTGCACAGCCTCAACAAAGACGCCCGCATGCTCGGGGTCAACGTCCTGATGAATACCGTGTCCAAGGTTAAAGACGTGGCCTTCCCCCTGACCAAAGCCGGCAAGAATGGTCGCCACTTCTTCTTCAATACGCGGGGCGGACGCATAGAGCATCGACGGATCCATATTGCCCTGCAGCGCTACTTTGTTACCCACGCGACGGCGGGCATCGGCAATATCGGTGGTCCAGTCGAGACCCAACGCATCGCAGCCGGTCTCCGCCATCGCTTCCAGCCACTGACCACCGCCTTTGGTGAACAGAGTCACCGGCACGCGACGGCCTTCGTTTTCCCGCAGCAGGCCATCGACGATCTTATGCATGTAGTAGAGGGAGAACTGCTGATAGTCGCGACCGGTCAGCACCCCGCCCCAGGTGTCAAAAATCATCACCGACTGCGCGCCGGCTTTGATCTGCGCGTTGAGATACAGGGTAACGCTCTTCGCCAGCTTATCCAGCAGCGCATGCAGCGCCTGCGGCTCGGCGTACATCATCTTTTTAATCACGGTGAAGGCCTTGCTGCTGCCGCCCTCCACCATGTACGTAGCCAGCGTCCATGGACTACCGGAAAAACCGATCAGCGGCACTTCGCCTTTCAGTTCGCGGCGAATGGTGCGCACGGCGTTCATTACATAGCCCAGCTCCTGCTCCGGATCCGGGATCGGCAGCTTGTCGACGTCGGCTTTACTTTTTACCGGCGAGGTGAAGCGCGGACCTTCGCCAGCTTCAAAGTACAGCCCCAGCCCCATGGCGTCCGGGATGGTCAGGATGTCCGAAAAGAGGATCGCCGCGTCCAGCGGGTAACGGCGCAGCGGCTGGAGCGTCACTTCGCAGGCCAGCTCGGCATTTTTACACAGCGACATAAAGTCGCCCGCTTGCGCACGGGTGGCTTTGTACTCCGGTAAATAGCGGCCCGCCTGGCGCATCATCCACACCGGGGTGACATCAACCGGCTGACGCAGCAGCGCGCGCAGGTAACGATCGTTCTTCAGTTCGGTCATTTTTACATTCCTTTAGCGTTGATACGCCCAGTGTAACATGTCACTCGAACTCTGCCCGACACATCGCGACGGTATCTTCGATTAGCCGCCGCGCCACTGTCCCCGGCGGCGGCAGAAGCGGCAGGTCGTCATAGCGATACCAGTCCGCGGTCAGTAACTCTTTTTTGTCGACCACGATCTCGCCATCTGCGTAATCCGCCATAAAGGCGGTCATCAGCGACTGCGGGAACGGCCATGGCTGAGAGGTCACGTAACGCAGATTTTTTACCCGAATACCGCTCTCCTCCATCACCTCGCGAGCCACCGCCTGCTCAAGGGTTTCGCCGACCTCGACAAAGCCGGCCAGCACGGTGTGCACGCCGTTGCGATGGCGCGTATGTTGCGCCAGCAGGATCGCATCGTCGCGACGGATTGCCACGATAATGCAGGGGGCAATTTGCGGGTAGTAACGTTCGCGGCAGTGGCTGCACAGCATCGCCCATTCGCTTTTGCTGGCATGCATCGGGTGGCCGCAGTAACCGCAAAATTTATGCGAGCGATAAAATTCGGCGAGCTGGATCCCCCGCCCAGCCAGCTGGAAGAGTCCCGGATCCTGATCCAGCACCTGGCGCAACGATCCCATGTCATGGCGACGATCCTGGCGCACCATCCACACGGACTCGCCCTGCCACTCGCCAATATGCAGCGCATGCTGGCCGACAAGATCGAAATTAACCGCTTCGCCATGTGGTAATTCTCCACCAGGCAACCATAATTTTTGTTCGTGACTGACAACCCACCAGCCGCGATCTAATTTTTCAATAATACGATCCATATCTATTGCACTACCTTTGCTTCACTGGCATGTTGTTAACATTATATTTACATTTTGGTGAGCAGATTTAAATCAAAACTAGCGGAGTCAATCATGCTAAACCAGCTGGAAAATCTGACGGAGCGCGTTGGCGGTAGTAATGAACTGGTCGATCGCTGGCTACAAGTGCGTAAGCATCTGCTCGTGGCTTACTACAACCTGGTTGGCCTGAAACCGGGCAAAGAGTCGTTTATGCGGCTAAACGAAAAGGCGCTGGATGACTTTTGCCAAAGTCTGGTGGATTACCTCTCATCCGGTCATTTTAGTATTTATGAAC
This sequence comes from Klebsiella sp. 10, assembly GCF_018223925.1. NCBI lineage: Bacteria > Pseudomonadati > Pseudomonadota > Gammaproteobacteria > Enterobacterales > Enterobacteriaceae > Klebsiella > Klebsiella sp. 10. The sequence goes on along the minus strand of NZ_JAGRRB010000026.1, from coordinate 28,442 downwards.
GCATTATTGGCGAAATGGAAGGCGATACCCCTCTTTTAGCCGCCACCCGGCTTTACCCGCAGCTGGAAGCCAATACCCAGCAGATGATGGACTACTACGATACCTGCCTCGAAAACGCCATCGATCACGATAACTATCTTGAATTTCAGCAGGCGCTGTCGGATATCGGCGAGTCGCTGGAGGCGCGTTTCGCGCTGGAAGATAAACTGATCGCCCTGGCTGTCGCCCATAACCTGAGCAATGACGTGCGCGATAATATTGCGCCGACCGCTTGAGTTGTGAACCGTTAACGCGTAATTTACGTACATTATCCCTCTGCGGAGGGATTTCATCTTGTCGGAGTGCCTATTTTCCATGCGCAGGCTAACGTGGAAAAGGCTGAGACCGTTAATTCGGGATCCGCGGAACCTGATCAGGCTAATACCTGCGAAGGGAACAAGAGTAAACTGCTGTTCGCGTCAGTCCGTCAGGGCCGATCGCATCTGTTACTCCATCCGTCGTCTGACAAGCCATGTCCTTTTTTAACTGGAATGCGCTATGTCTACTACCAAACTAACCCGTCGGGAACAACGCGAGCACGCGCAGCGATTCATTGATACGCTGGCGGGTACCGCTTTTCCTAATTCACGCCGCATCTATGTTCACGGCTCACAAGCGGATATCCGCGTCCCGATGCGTGAAATTCAGCTCAGCCCAACTCTCGTCGGCGGCGATAAAGATAACCCCCGGTACGAAACCAACGAACCGATCCCGGTGTATGACACCTCCGGGCCGTATGGCGACCCGGATATTAGCATTGATGTCCGCCAGGGGCTGGCAAAGCTGCGCCAGCCGTGGATCGACGCGCGTAACGACTGCGCGCCGCTCAGCGAACGCAGCTCGGCCTATACCAAAGCGCGGCTGGCCGACGACGGTCTCGATGAGCTGCGCTTCAGCGGCCTGCTGACGCCCAAACGCGCCGTCGCTGGCAAATGCGTTACCCAGCTGCACTACGCCCGCCAGGGGATAGTCACCCCGGAGATGGAGTTCATCGCCATTCGCGAAAACATGGGTCGCGAACGTATCCGCAGCGAGGTTCTGCGCCAGCAGCACGCAGGTGAAGGCTTCGGCGCCCACCTTCCGGAAAACATCACCCCCGAGTTTGTTCGCGATGAAGTGGCCGCCGGACGCGCCATCATCCCCGCCAACATCAACCACCCGGAGTCTGAACCGATGATTATCGGCCGCAACTTCCTGGTGAAAGTGAATGCCAATATCGGCAACTCGGCGGTGACCTCTTCCATCGAAGAAGAGGTCGAGAAACTGGTCTGGTCAACCCGCTGGGGCGCCGACACGGTGATGGACCTCTCCACCGGCCGCTATATCCACGAAACCCGCGAGTGGATCCTGCGCAACAGCCCGGTGCCGATTGGTACCGTGCCTATTTACCAGGCGCTGGAGAAGGTCAACGGCATCGCCGAGAATCTCACCTGGCAAGTCTTCCGCGATACCCTGCTGGAACAGGCCGAGCAAGGCGTCGACTACTTCACGATTCACGCCGGCGTACTGTTGCGCTACGTCCCGATGACGGCGAAGCGCCTGACCGGTATCGTCTCGCGCGGCGGCTCAATCATGGCTAAGTGGTGCCTGTCGCATCATCAGGAAAACTTCCTCTACCAGCATTTCCGCGAAATCTGCGAAATCTGCGCCGCCTATGACGTGTCGCTGTCGCTGGGCGATGGCCTGCGCCCCGGCTCCATTCAGGATGCCAACGACGAGGCGCAGTTTTCCGAGCTGCGCACCCTCGGCGAACTGACGAAAATCGCCTGGGAATATGACGTGCAGGTGATGATTGAAGGCCCTGGCCACGTGCCGATGCAGATGATCCGCCGCAATATGACCGAACAGCTGGAGCACTGCCACGAAGCGCCATTCTACACCCTGGGGCCGCTCACCACTGATATCGCGCCGGGCTACGACCATTTCACCTCCGGTATCGGCGCGGCAATGATCGGCTGGTTCGGCTGCGCCATGCTGTGCTATGTCACGCCGAAAGAGCATCTCGGCCTGCCCAACAAAGAGGATGTCAAACAGGGGCTGATTACCTACAAAATCGCCGCCCACGCCGCCGACCTCGCGAAAGGCCACCCCGGGGCGCAGATCCGCGACAACGCGATGTCAAAAGCGCGTTTTGAATTCCGCTGGGAAGACCAGTTCAACCTCGCGCTCGACCCGTTCACCGCGCGGGCCTATCACGATGAAACCCTGCCGCAGGAGTCCGGCAAAGTCGCCCACTTCTGCTCCATGTGCGGGCCGAAATTCTGTTCGATGAAAATCACTCAGGAGGTCCGCGACTACGCCGCGAAGCAAAGTATCGAAGCCGGCATGGCCGATATGTCGAATAACTTCCGCGCCCGCGGCGGCGAAATCTACCTGAAACAGGAGGAAGCCTGATGTATCAACCTGATTTTCCACCCGTCCCGTTTCGTCTCGGACTCTACCCGGTGGTGGACAGCGTGGCGTGGATTGAGCGCCTGCTCGAAGCTGGGGTACGTACCCTTCAGTTACGCATCAAAGACCGGCGCGACAGCGAAGTTGAGGATGACGTGATCGCCGCCATCGCCCTTGGTCGCCGCTATCACGCCCGACTGTTCATTAACGATTACTGGCAACTGGCGATTAAGCACCAGGCCTATGGCGTGCATCTCGGACAAGAAGATCTGGAAACCACCGATCTGAGCGCTATCCGCCAGGCCGGGCTGCGTCTTGGCGTCTCTACTCACGATGATATGGAAATTGATGTCGCCCTTGCGGCGCGCCCCTCTTACATCGCGCTAGGTCACGTCTTCCCGACGCAAACCAAACAGATGCCTTCCGCGCCGCAGGGCCTCGAGCAGCTTGCCAGACATATTCAACGCCTGGCGGATTACCCCACCGTGGCGATCGGCGGAATTAGCCTGGAAAAGGCGCCGGGGGTACTGGCGACCGGCGTCGGCAGCATCGCAGTGGTCAGCGCCATCACCCAGGCGGCGGACTGGCGGGCAGCGACCGACCAACTGCTGGCGCTGGCGGGAGTGGGCGATGAATGATCACGACTTTATGCGCTATAGCCGCCAGCTGCTGCTGGAGGATATTGCCATCGAAGGGCAGCAGAAGCTGTTAGCCAGTCGAGTGCTGATTATCGGCCTTGGCGGGCTGGGCTCCCCGGCGGCGCTCTATCTGGCCGGGGCTGGCGTCGGGACGTTGACCCTGGCCGATGACGACGCGGTGCATCTCAGCAACCTGCAACGGCAGATCTTGTTCACCAGCGCGGATATCGATCGGCCAAAAGCCGCAGCGGCACAGACCCGGCTCAGCCAGCTAAACCCGCAGATCAAACTGGTAGCGCTCCAGCAGCGCTTAAGCGGCGAGGCGCTCCGCGCCGAAGTGGCGAAAGCGGACGTGGTGCTGGACTGTACCGATAATATGGTCACCCGCCAGGCGATCAATGCCGCCTGTGTGGCCCTCGATACCCCGTTAGTGACCGCCAGCGCCGTGGGCTTCGGCGGTCAGCTGATGGTGCTCACCCCGCCCTGGACGCAGGGCTGCTATCGCTGCCTGTGGTCGGAAAGCGATGAACCGCAGCGCAACTGCCGCACCGCGGGGATCGTCGGCCCGGTGGTCGGCATGATGGGCACCCTGCAGGCGCTGGAGACAATTAAGCTGCTCAGCGGCATGGCGACGCCGCGCAACACCCTGCGGCTGTTCGACGCCCGCACCAGCAACTGGCGCGCCCTTGCGCTACAGCGTTCCCGGAGCTGCCCGGTGTGCGGAGGGCGGCATGCAGATCTGGTTTAACGACGAGCCGCTGGCGTGCGCCGACAATCTCAGCGTCAGCGCCCTGCTGACCCAGCTCGAACAGCAGCAGCCTGGCGTTGCGCTGGCGCTCAATCAACACATCCTGCCGCGCGACCGGTGGGAAGATCATCTCTTGCAGGAAGGCGATCGGGTCCTGCTTTTTCAGGTTATCGCTGGAGGCTGACATGTTACGTATTGCAGACAAAACGTTTGAATCCCATCTTTTCACCGGTACCGGCAAATTCGCCGCCCCGGAGGTGATGGTCGAGGCGATTCGCGCCTCGGGCAGCCAGCTGGTAACCCTGGCGATGAAGCGCGTCGATTTACGCCAGCGCAATGACGCCATCCTCGCCCCGCTGCTGGCGGCGGGGGTTAACCTGCTGCCGAATACCTCAGGCGCCAAGACGGCGGAAGAGGCGGTGTTTGCCGCCCGCCTGGCGCGGGAAGCCCTGGGTACCCATTGGCTGAAGCTGGAGATCCACCCGGACGCCCGCTGGCTGCTGCCCGACCCGATTGAAACCCTGAAAGCGGCGGAGCTGCTGGTCCGCGAAGGGTTCGTGGTGCTGCCCTACTGCGGCGCCGATCCGGTGCTGTGTAAACGACTGGAAGAGGTAGGCTGCGCGGCGGTGATGCCGCTGGGTGCGCCGATCGGCTCCAATCAGGGGCTGGAAACCAAAGCCATGCTGGAGATTATTATCGAGCAGGCGACGGTCCCGGTGGTGGTTGACGCCGGGATCGGCGTCCCGAGCCATGCGGCGCAGGCGCTGGAGATGGGCGCGGACGCGGTGCTGGTCAATACCGCCATTGCCGTCGCCGACGACCCCGTGGCCATGGCCCGCGCCTTCCGTATGGCGATCGATGCCGGATTACTGGCGCGTCAGGCCGGACCGGGGGCACGCAGTACGCAGGCGCAGGCCACCAGCCCGCTCACCGGATTCCTGGAGGCGCTGGCATGAAAACCTTTAGCGATCGCTGGCGGCAGCTGGAGTGGGACGATATCCGCCTGCGCATCAACAGCAAAACCGCCGCCGACGTCGAACGGGCGCTGGCGGCCAAACAGCTCACCCGCGATGATATGATGGCCCTGCTCTCGCCTGCCGCGGCCAATTACCTTGAACCGCTGGCCCAGCGCGCGCAGCGCCTCACCCGGCAGCGCTTCGGCAATACCGTCAGCTTCTACGTGCCGCTGTATCTCTCCAACCTGTGCGCTAACGACTGCACCTACTGCGGCTTCTCGATGAGCAACCGCATTAAGCGCAAGACGCTGGATGCCGCCGAGATTGCCCGCGAGTGCGCCGCAATCCGCAACCTGGGCTTTGAGCATCTGCTGCTGGTGACCGGCGAACATCAGGGTAAGGTGGGAATGGATTATTTCCGTCAGCACCTACCGGCTATCCGCAGCCAGTTTGCCTCGCTGCATATGGAAGTGCAGCCGCTGGCGACTGAAGAGTATGCCGAGCTGAAAACCCTGGGGCTCGACGGGGTGATGGTCTATCAGGAGACCTATCATGAAAGCATGTACGCCCAACACCATCTGAAAGGAAAAAAGCAGGATTTCTTCTGGCGGCTGGATACGCCGGATCGCTTAGGCGCGGCGGGGATCGATAAGATCGGCCTTGGCGCGCTCATCGGCCTTTCCGACAGCTGGCGAGTGGACTGCTTTATAGTCGCTGAGCACCTGCTGTGGCTGCAGCAGCGCTACTGGCGCAGCCGCTATTCGGTCTCCTTCCCGCGCCTGCGTCCCTGCGCCGGCGGTATTGAACCGGCTTCGCTGATGGATGAGCGACAGCTGGTGCAAACTATCTGCGCCTTCCGCCTGCTGGCGCCAGAGGTTGAGCTGTCGCTATCCACTCGCGAATCACCCTGGTTCCGTGACCGGGTGATCCCGCTGGCGATCAATAACGTCAGCGCCTTCTCTAAAACCCAGCCCGGCGGCTACGCCGACGATCATCCGGAGCTCGAGCAATTTGCCCCGCACGACGATCGCCGCCCTGAAGAGGTCGCCAGCGCGCTGGCCGCCCGCGGCCTGCAGCCGGTATGGAAAGACTGGGATAGCTGGCTGGGACGCGCTTCGCAAACCTCATGATGTACAGTGTAAACGCCTGATAATTTTGCGCGCCTGCATGAGAGATGAAAAACGGAGGCTGGCCCGCCCGACGCCGTTTTTCTATTCTGCCCGGGTCAGCAGCGGACGCTGACCAGGGCGAACCTTTTCTTCCTCATTTTCGCCCTGCCTCTCCGCGCTGAGCAGAGGCCTGCACATTATCGCCGAATATAAATCACGATACATGAAGGCCTCAGAGTTATAATTGAGCAATAGTGAACTGATTCGATCGGCAGGCGTCCCAGACGCAACCTGCGTTCGGACCCATGGTTTATACATCCGGGACGATTAACGATTCATGGCTCTACACAACAGAAAGCTCTCTTTTACGACGCCGATCGTCGTGGGGTTTGCCGGTATTTTGCTCAGCTTTATGCTGATCGCTATTTTTGTGACTCTGGCGCAACAGAAAGATTTTCTCGAAGATTATCACGATATTAACCGCAATTTTACCCATAACCTGGCGATCAACTATACGGAAACCCTGCTGCGGGAAAATGATTTTATCCTCGGGCGCGCAGCCGCCTTCTTTGCCCGCAATGACGAACTGAATCGCGCAGTCAATGTGGAGCCGGAGAAAGGGTTAACCACGCTGATGCAGTTACAGAACATGATGCCAAGCGTCTCATCCATCTCGCTGGCGGATACCAAGGGCCACTATCTGCGCGCCCCGGAGGTGCTGGAAAATGAAGACAGCCGGGCTTTCGATCCCAAAACGCGGCCCTGGTTTATCAAACAGGCGGAAGCCAGCACCTTCAGCCACTACACCAGTCCGTATATGGATTATTTCACCCACCATCCGACGATTACCATTTTCAAACCCATCATTACCCCCGAAGGGAAACTCAAGGGCAGCCTGGCCTTTCATCTCGATCTCACCTCCATGGGGTTCGCGCTGCGCCAGATGGTGGCGCCCGTACAGGGGGAATTTTTTGTGGTGCAACGGGATGGCAAAGTGGTCCTGCACTCCGACCCGGGCGCGCTGTTTAAACCCTTCGTCAGGGACGAGCTGATGGATAAAATGACCAGCGGAGAGGGGCAGCTTTACGATCCCGGGAGCGACACCTGGTATTACCATTACTCCTTTACCAATCCCGACTGGTTTGTGATTTTCCGTGTCGATAACGCCACCCTGGTCAATCTGACACGTCATGAGACCAATTTAGTGATCGGCGGTTTCACTCTCGCAGCGATCATTATTATCCTGTTCGGTCTTTATCTGCGTCATGCTTCCCGTACCGTGCTGATGAATATCATCAATGCGATTAAAACCGGTGACGTCAAACGCGCCCCGCGCCTTGAGGCGATGCTGAGTAAAGCGATTGAAACCAATAAACAGCGCGAACTGTCCTACGTCCGCCAGGCGACCATCGACGCTCTCACCGGCTGCAAAAACCGCCGCGCCTTCGACAGCGATATTGCCGCCCTGATGAACGATCACCAGCCATTCGCCCTCGCGCTGGTCGATATCGATAACTTTAAATCGATCAACGACACCTGGGGCCATCTCAATGGCGATATCGTCCTGCGTAACGTCGCTCGCGAAGGGCTACAGGTCCTCCAGCCGCTGGAGATATCCCTCTATCGCTACGGCGGCGAAGAGTTCGCGGTGGTCTTTCCTGCCGAACATATCGATAACGCCCGCACGCTGCTGGAAACATGGCGGGTAAACGTCGAACGACGCACCTGGCGCGAAGATGGCCTGACGGTCACCTTCAGCGCCGGCCTCGGGGAATGGAATATGGAGCCACTGGATAAGCTGGTGGTGAGCGTCGATGAAGCGCTGTACAAAGCCAAACAGCAGGGTAAAAACCGTATCCTGCGCGCGTAAGACTTCAGCGCCGCCACCGCCCACTTCGGTGGGCTTTTTTATTTTTTCCGGAAAAAATGAAACCGGTTTCAATTATTGTGTGATGCCTTACACACAATCACGGTAAAGCGGTTGTCGCATCGACAGGGCCGCGATAAAGATAAGACATCACGGAACACAAGGGCCACTGACTATGAAGAATATCGTTTTGTGCTGTGCCGCCGGTATGTCTACCAGCATGCTGGTTCAGCGTATGCAAGATGCCGCGCAGAAGAAGGGTGTTGAGGTCTCTATCAAGGCCGTACCGGTCGCTGAGTTTAAAGATAATCTGGCCGCCGCCGACATTATTTTGCTCGGCCCGCAGGTGAAATATGAGCAGGCGAAGCTGCAGGCGCTGGCCGACCCGTTCGGCAAGAAGGTCGCCGTGATCGATATGATGGACTACGGCATGATGAAAGGTGATGCCGTTCTGGATAAAGCCCTTAAGATGCTGGAGTAATCGATGGAAGATTTAGAAACGATCATCATGGAGCTGCTGGTTAACGCGGGTTCCGCACGTAGCGCGGCGCTGACGGCGCTACAGCTGGCGCGCAAAGGCGATTTTGTCGCCGCGGAGCAGGCCATGGCTGAATCCCATGAGTTCGTCAAACATGCGCATAAAATTCAGACCCAGCTTATCGGCATGGATGAAGGCAGCGGTAAATTGCCGGTCAACCTGATCACCGTGCATTCCCAGGACCATCTGATGAACGCTATGGTCATTCAGGATCTGGCGACCGACATGATTGAACTCTATCGTCGTCTGCCCCTCGCGCAATAATCTCACGGATTTAACGGGCGTCGCTGCCGGCGCCCGTCCTTCTTACAGAAAGCCGTACATCGCCGCGAATATCCAGCCAAACACGCAGGAGACGCCGACGCCGATGAGCCCGGGCAGGATAAAGCTGTGGTTAATCACAAAGCGGCCGATATGAGTGGTCCCTGAGCGATCAAACTGGATCGCCGCCAGATCGCTTGGGTAGGTCGGCAGAATATAGTAGCCATAGCAGGCCGGCGCAGAAGCCACGATATAAGCCGGGTCGACGCCGATGGCCAGGGCTACTGGCACAATCGCCGCCAGCGCTGCCGCCTGGGAGTTCACAAATTTCGAAACCAGTAGCAGCACGATGGCATAAGCCCACGGATACTCTTTTACCATTTCACCAAGCACGCCTTTAATCTCGGTCATGTGCGCGCCAAACATGGTCTCCGCCATCCACGCGATGCCGTACACCGCGACGATAGCGATCATTCCCGAACGAAAGACCTCATTTTTGGAAATCGATGCCGGGTTAGTTTTTGTAATGATGATGATCAGCGCTCCGGAGAGCAGCATAAACATCTGGATAACCAGCACCATCGACAGTGGTTTACCGTCAAAGGCCGGGCGCAGTTCAGAAAAAGCGCCAAGCAGCGCCACCACGGCGATAGAGGCCAGAAAAATCCACATTGCTATCCAGTTGCTGGTCGGCAGCTTTTTGTCCAGCAGGGTCGCCGTATCGCCATAGACGTAATGGCGGTTCTCCGGTAGCGCAATAAACGCCTGGAAGGCTTCGTCCTGATCCAGGTCTTTGCCGCGGAACCAGCTGAAGATACCGATGGCTAAAATACCCAGCAGCGTGGACGGAATGGTTATCGCCAGCAGATCGAGAAACTCCAGGTGTTTCCCGTTAAAGGTAAAATTTCCCAGCATCGCCACCAGCGATACCACCGCCACCGAGACCGGGCTGGCGATGATCCCCATCTGAGCGCCAATGGAGCTGGCGGCCATCGGACGCTCCGGACGAATGTTATTCTTAATCGCCACATCGTAGATAATCGGCAGGATGGTATACACCACGTGGCCGGTACCGCAGAGGATGGTCAGCGTGCAGGTGACGAAAGGCGCCACGATAGAAACATATTTCGGGTTACGCCGCAGCAGCTTCTCGGCAATCTGCAGCATCACGTCTAACCCGCCGGACGCCTGCAGGGTCGCCGAGGCGGCTACCACTGCAATGATCACCAGCATCACATCAACCGGCGGTTTGCCCGGCTGGAGATGAAAAACAAAGACGAGGATCACCAAACCGATGCCGCCCAGCAGCCCCAGCGCAATACCCCCTTTTCGGGCACCATAAAACAGACAAATTAATATAATAATGAGTTGTATCGCGAATTCCATGCAGCCCCCAGAGCCTGTCCACTCAGATCTAAAAATGATCCCTACCTGCCTGTCGGGATTATTTCTGCGCCTGACCGGGAGAAGCATGAGATGCGGCTATCCCTCTCCAGCGCCGTCGCGCCGAAGATACAGCAACAGAAGTAATCCCATGATTCATCAGGTATTTTGAATATATACCCTTTGAATTGATTATTTTTTGATATGAGTAGAAGTTTTACCCATACATAAAGAAAGGTTTTAGAAAAAGGCTTCTAATAGATATTTTGCATGAATTAATTGCTAAGAAAATGAAGATTTAATATGTCGTAAATGTAATTAAGGGCCGGGAAAGCGGCGAAAAATAGACAATAAAAAAAGCCGGTCAGGAAACCTGACCGGCTTTTTAGCAGTGCATCAACGATTAATCGTTGTCAGAACCGCCCAGACCTGCGTTCAGCAGCTCTGCCAGGTTGGCAGACGCTTCTTCCACGCTCACCTGCGGTGCCGCCGGCAGCTCGCCAGCAGCGCGACGGCGCATACGATCCTGGTGATACGCATAACCGGTACCGGCCGGGATCAGACGACCCACGATGACGTTCTCTTTCAGACCGCGCAGTTCGTCGCGTTTGCCCGCAACGGCTGCTTCGGTCAGCACGCGAGTGGTCTCCTGGAACGATGCCGCGGAGATGAAGGACTCGGTGGCCAGAGACGCTTTGGTGATACCCAGCAGATCGCGGGAGAACGTTGCGCCCACTTTGCCGTTCGCTTCCAGTTCGCGGTTCGCGATCTTGACGCGGGAGTATTCCACCTGCTCGCCTTCGAGGAAGTCGGAGCTGCCTGCGCTTTCGATGGTGGCTTTACGCAGCATCTGACGAACGATAACTTCGATGTGCTTATCGTTAATCTTAACGCCCTGCAGACGGTATACGTCCTGGACTTCGTTAACAATGTAACGGGTCACAGCATGTACGCCACGCAGACGCAGAATGTCGTGCGGTGCTTCCGGACCGTCGGAAACCACATCACCACGTTCCACACGTTCACCTTCGAACACGTTGAGCTGACGCCATTTCGGGATCATCTCTTCGTACGGCTCGCTACCGTCTACCGGGGTGATAACCAGGCGACGTTTCCCTTTGGTTTCTTTACCGAAGGAAATGATACCGCTGATTTCAGCCAGGATAGCCGGCTCTTTCGGACGACGTGCTTCGAACAGGTCCGCAACGCGCGGCAGACCACCGGTGATATCCTTGGTACCGCCGGATTCCTGCGGAATACGCGCCAGGGTGTCACCAGAGCTGATCTGTACGCCATCTTCCAGCTGAACAATCGCTTTACCCGGCAGGAAGTACTGAGCAGGCATATCAGTGCCTGGGATCAGAACGTCGTTGCCCTGAGCATCAACGATTTTCAGTGCTGGACGCAGATCTTTACCACCTGCGGTACGTTCTGCAGAGTCCAGAACCACCAGCGAAGACAGACCGGTCAGCTCGTCAGTCTGACGAGTAATGGTCTGGCCGTCGATCATGTCAGTGAAACGGATGAAACCGCTAACTTCGGTGATAACCGGCATGGTGTGCGGATCCCAGTTTGCGACGGTTTCACCGCCGGCAACCTGCTCACCGTCGCCTTTCGCCATAACCGCACCGTAAGGTACTTTATAGCTCTCTTTGGTACGACCGAATTCGTCGATCAGCTTCAGCTCGGTATTACGGGAAGTGATAACCAGCTTACCACTGGAGTTCACAACCGACTTCGCGTTGCTGAGCTTGATGCTACCTTTGTTTTTCACCTGGATGCTGGATTCAGCAGCCGCACGAGATGCCGCACCACCGATGTGGAACGTACGCATCGTCAGCTGTGTACCCGGCTCACCGATGGACTGTGCCGCGATAACGCCGATAGCCTCACCTTTGTTGATGAGGTGGCCACGCGCCAGGTCACGACCATAGCAGTGCGCGCAGACGCCAAAGTCGGTGTCACAGGATACAACGGAACGCACTTTGACGGAGTCAACGGAGTTCGCTTCCAGCAGGTCACACCAGTGCTCATGCAGCAGCGTGTTGCGTGGAACCAGAATATCCGCGGTACCCGGCTTCAGAACATCTTCCGCAGTCACACGACCCAGTACGCGATCGCGCAGCGGCTCTTTAACGTCGCCACCTTCGATAACCGGCGTCATGGTGATGCCTTCCAGGGTGCCGCAGTCGTCTTCAGTGACGACCAGGTCCTGCGCAACGTCAACCAGACGACGAGTCAGGTAACCGGAGTTCGCTGTTTTCAGTGCGGTATCCGCCAGACCTTTACGAGCACCGTGGGTGGAGATGAAGTACTGGAGTACGTTCAGACCTTCACGGAAGTTCGCGGTGATCGGCGTTTCGATGATGGAGCCATCCGGCTTCGCCATCAGACCACGCATACCAGCCAGCTGACGAATCTGTGCCGCAGAACCACGCGCACCGGAGTCGGCCATCATGTAGATGCTGTTGAAGGAAACCTGCTGCTCTTCCTGACCGTCACGGTTAATCACGGTTTCGGTTTGCAGGTTATCCATCATCGCTTTGGATACACGATCGTTCGCCGCAGCCCAGATATCGATAACTTTGTTGTAGCGTTCGCCCGCGGTCACCAGACCGGACTGGAACTGTTCCTGAATCTCAGCAACTTCCGCTTCCGCTTCGCTGATGATTTCGTATTTTTTCTCCGGGATGACCATGTCATCGATACCAACGGATGCACCTGAACGCGCTGCGTAAGCAAAGCCGGTGTACATCGTCTGGTCCGCAAAAATAACGGTCGGTTTCAGACCCAGAATACGGTAACAGGTGTTCAGCATCTTGGAGATCGCTTTCTTACCAAGCGCCTGGTTCACGATAGAGAACGGCAGACCTTTCGGTACGATCATCCACAGAATGGCACGGCCAACGGTCGTGTCTTTCAGGCTGGTTTTCGCGACAAACTCACCATTGTCGTCTTTTTCGTATTCAGTGATACGCACTTTAACGCGCGCATGCAGAGAGGCCAGGCCGGCGCGATAAATACGCTCAGCTTCTTTCGGGCCAGTCAGCACCATGCCTTCGCCTTTGGCGTTAACACTGTCACGGGTCATGTAGTACAGACCCAGTACAACGTCCTGAGACGGAACGATGATTGGTTCGCCGTTCGCCGGGGACAGGATGTTGTTGGTAGACATCATCAGCGCACGCGCTTCCAGCTGGGCTTCCAGCGTCAGCGGTACGTGAACAGCCATCTGGTCACCATCGAAGTCGGCGTTGTATGCCGCACAAACCAGCGGGTGCAGCTGGATGGCTTTACCTTCGATCAGAACCGGTTCGAATGCCTGAATACCCAGACGGTGCAGGGTTGGCGCACGGTTCAGCAGGACCGGGTGTTCGCGGATAACTTCGTCCAGGATATCCCAAACGACAGCTTCTTCGCGCTCGACCATCTTCTTAGCGGCTTTGATGGTGGTGGCCAGGCCACGCAGTTCCAGCTTGCCGTAGATGAACGGTTTGAACAGCTCCAGCGCCATTTTCTTCGGCAGACCGCACTGATGCAGACGCAGGTATGGACCTACGGTGATAACAGAACGACCGGAGTAGTCAACGCGTTTACCGAGCAGGTTCTGGCGGAAACGACCCTGTTTACCTTTGATCATATCGGCCAAAGATTTCAGAGGACGTTTGTTAGAACCGGTGATCGCACGACCGCGACGACCGTTATCCAGCAGGGCGTCAACCGCTTCCTGCAGCATACGTTTTTCGTTGCGTACGATGATATCCGGCGCAGCCAGATCCAGCAGACGTTTCAGACGGTTGTTACGGTTGATCACGCGACGATACAGATCGTTGAGGTCAGACGTCGCGAAACGACCACCGTCCAGCGGAACCAGCGGACGCAGATCTGGCGGCAGTACCGGCAGAACGGTCAGGATCATCCACTCCGGCTTGTTGCCAGACTGAACGAAAGCTTCCAGCAGCTTAATGCGCTTGGTCAGCTTTTTACGCTTGGTTTCGGAGTTGGTTTCGTTCAGCTCTTCACGCAGCTGCTCGCATTCCTGCTCCAGATCCATATTGCGCAGCAGCGCCTGGATCGCTTCCGCGCCCATTTTCGCGTCGAATTCGTCACCGAACTCTTCCAGCGCGTCCAGGTACTGTTCTTCCGTCAGAATCTGGTTGCGTTCGAGGTTGGTCATGCCACCTTCGATAACCACATAGGATTCAAAGTACAGTACACGTTCGATATCGCGCAGCGGCATATCCAGCAGCAGACCGATACGGGACGGCAGGGATTTCAGGAACCAGATGTGCGCAGTCGGACATGCCAGCTCGATGTGGCCCATGCGCTCACGACGCACTTTAGTCTGGGTCACTTCAACGCCGCACTTCTCACAGATCACACCGCGGTGTTTCAGGCGCTTGTACTTACCGCACAGGCACTCATAATCTTTTACCGGCCCAAAGATACGGGCGCAGAAAAGGCCGTCACGCTCAGGTTTGAACGTACGGTAGTTAATGGTTTCCGGCTTTTTAACTTCACCGAAAGACCATGAACGGATCATGTCTGGCGAAGCCAGAGCAATTTTGATCGCATCAAACTCTTCGGTTTTAGTTTGCGCTTTCAGAAACTTTAATAAGTCTTTCACGGATTTGCTCCCGTCGGAGTTAGCACATTCCGCTGCCGGGCGTTAACCCGGCAGCAGTGACCTGTTTGAGCGAGAATTACTCGTCTTCCAGTTCGATGTTGATGCCCAGCGAGCGAATTTCTTTCAACAGTACGTTGAAGGATTCCGGCATGCCCGGTTCCATCTGGTGATTGCCGTCCACGATGTTTTTATACATCTTGGTACGACCGTTCACGTCATCAGACTTAACGGTGAGCATTTCCTGCAGGGTGTAGGCCGCGCCGTATGCTTCCAGCGCCCACACTTCCATCTCACCGAAGCGCTGACCACCGAACTGTGCCTTACCACCCAGCGGCTGCTGAGTAACCAGGCTGTAAGAACCGGTGGAACGAGCGTGCATTTTGTCGTCGACCAGGTGGTTCAGTTTCAGCATGTACATGTAACCCACGGTTACCGGACGTTCGAACTGTTCACCGGTGCGGCCATCAAACAGGGTGATCTGACCGGAAGTCGGCAGGTCGCCCAGCTGCAGCAGCTCTTTGATTTCAGCTTCTTTCGCACCGTCGAATACCGGCGTTGCGATCGGCATGCCTTTACGCAGGTTTTCAGCCAGACGCAGAACTTCTTCATCGCTGAAGGTATTCAGGTCAACTTTCTGGCGAACGTCAGCGCCCAGATCGTAAGCACGCTGGATGAATTCGCGCAGTTTCGCGACTTCCTGCTGCTGTTTCAGCATGGCGTTGATCTTATCGCCGATGCCTTTTGCAGCCATACCCAGGTGAGTTTCAAGGATCTGACCGATGTTCATACGAGACGGTACGCCCAGCGGGTTCAGTACGATATCTACCGGCGTACCGTTAGCATCGTGCGGCATATCTTCGATCGGGTTGATCTTAGAGATAACACCCTTATTACCGTGACGACCCGCCATCTTATCACCAGGCTGGATACGGCGTTTAACGGCCAGATATACCTTAACAATCTTCAGCACGCCCGGTGCCAGATCGTCGCCTTGGGTGATTTTACGGCGTTTCGCTTCGAGTTTTTTCTCGAACTCGTGTTTCAGTTCGTCATACTGCTCAGCCAGCTGTTCCAGCTGATTTTGTTTCTCTTCGTCGGTCAGGCCCAGTTCCAGCCAGCGATCGCGAGGCAGCTTGTCGAGCTTCTCAGCTTCAACGCCACCGGAGACCAGCACCGCGTAGATACGACTGAACAGACCGGCTTCGAGGATCTGCAGTTCTTCAGACAGGTCTTTTTTGGCCTGCTTCAGCTGCATCTCTTCGATTTCCAGAGCACGTTTGTCTTTTTCTACGCCGTCACGGGTAAAGACCTGAACGTCGATAACGGTACCAGAGACACCGTTCGGTACGCGCAGAGAAGAGTCTTTAACGTCAGACGCTTTCTCACCGAAGATCGCGCGCAGCAGTTTCTCTTCCGGCGTCAGCTGGGTTTCACCTTTCGGCGTTACCTTACCAACCAGAATGTCGCCGCCGGTCACTTCCGCACCGATATAAACGATACCGGATTCATCCAGTTTAGAGAGCGCAGCTTCACCCACGTTCGGGATGTCAGCGGTGATCTCTTCCGGCCCCAGCTTGGTGTCACGGGACACGCACGCCAGTTCCTGAATGTGGATAGTGGTGAAACGGTCTTCCTGGACAACACGCTCGGAAACGAGGATGGAGTCTTCGAAGTTGTAACCGTTCCACGGCATGAACGCTACACGCATGTTCTGACCCAGCGCCAGCTCACCGAGGTCGGTGGACGGGCCGTCTGCCAGCACGTCGCCGCGCTCAATAGGTTCGCCCAGGGACACGCAAGGCATCTGGTTGATGCAGGTGTTCTGGTTAGAACGGGTGTACTTGGTCAGGTTATAGATGTCGATACCTGCTTCGCCCGGGTACATCTCGTCTTCGTTAACTTTGATAACGATACGGGAAGCATCCACGTACTGAACGGTACCGCCACGTTTAGCCACGGCAGTAACACCGGAGTCAACGGCAACAGCACGTTCCATACCGGTACCAACCAGCGGCTTATCAGCGCGCAGAGTCGGAACCGCCTGACGTTGCATGTTCGCACCCATCAATGCACGGTTGGCGTCATCGTGTTCCAGGAACGGGATCAGGGACGCACCGACGGATACCACCTGCTGGGTGGATACGTCCATGTAGTCAACCTGGTCGCGGCTGAACAAGCTGGATTCGCCTTTGCTACGGCAGGTAACCAGATCTTCTACGAAGTGGCCGTTTTCATCCAGGTTGGAGTTCGCCTGAGCGATAACGTAGTTGCCTTCTTCGATAGCAGACAGGTAGTGAATTTCGTCAGTAACCACACCGTTGGTCACTTTACGATACGGCGTCTCAAGGAAGCCATATTCGTTGGTCTGCGCGTACACGGACAGGGAGTTAATCAGACCGATGTTCGGACCTTCAGGCGTTTCGATCGGACATACGCGACCGTAGTGGGTCGGGTGTACATCTCGAACTTCGAAGCCTGCGCGCTCACGGGTCAGACCGCCTGGGCCGAGTGCGGAGATACGACGTTTGTGCGTAATCTCAGACAGCGGGTTGTTCTGGTCCATAAACTGAGACAGCTGGCTGGAACCAAAGAACTCTTTCACTGCTGCGGAAATCGGCTTGGCGTTGATCATATCCTGAGGCATCAGGGTATCCAGATCGCCAAGAGACAGACGCTCTTTCACCGCACGCTCTACACGTACCAGGCCAACGCGGAACTGGTTTTCCGCCATTTCGCCAACGGAACGGATACGACGGTTGCCGAGGTGGTCGATATCGTCCACTTCGCCTTTACCGTTACGGATATCGATGAGCTTCTTCATCACTTCGATGATGTCGTCTTTGCTCAGGATACCGGAACCTTCGATTTCGTCGCGCAGCAGAGAACGGTTGAACTTCATACGACCAACCGCGGACAGATCGTAGCGGTCTTCAGAGAAGAACAGGTTCTCAAACAGACTTTCAGCGGCTTCACGAGTCGGCGGCTCGCCAGGGCGCATCATGCGGTAGATTTCTACCAGCGCGCTCAGACGATCGTTAGTCGGGTCGACGCGTACCGTTTCAGAGATGTACGGGCCGTGGTCCAGATCGTTGGTGAACAGCGTTTCGATACGCTTGTGGCCAGACTGGCTCAGCTTAGCCAGCAGATCCAGGCTCAGCTCCATGTTCGCCGGGCAGATCAGTTCGCCAGTCGCTTCATCGATATAGTCTTTAGCCGCCACTTTGCCCGCGATATATTCAACCGGCACTTCGATATGCTTGATATCGTCTTTTTCCAGCTGACGGATATGACGAGCCGTGATGCGACGGCCTTTCTCAACGTACACTTTGCCGTTGGCTTCGATATCGAAGGAGGCAGTTTCACCGCGCAGACGCTCCGGAATCAGCTCCATCTGCAGCTTGTTGTCGCGAATTTCAAAGACCACTTTTTCGAAGAACAGGTCAAGGATCTGCTCAGTGGTGTAATTCAGCGCGCGCAGGATGATGGTAGCCGGCAGCTTACGACGACGGTCGATACGAACGAACAGGTTGTCTTTCGGGTCGAATTCGAAGTCCAGCCAGGAACCGCGGTAAGGGATGATACGTGCGTTATACAGAACCTTACCGGAGGAGTGGGTCTTACCTTTGTCACTGTCAAAGAAGACGCCCGGGCTACGGTGCAGCTGAGAAACGATAACACGCTCGGTACCGTTGATAACAAAGGTACCGTTGTCGGTCATGAGCGGAATTTCGCCCATGTAGACTTCTTGTTCTTTAATGTCTTTGACGGTGCCTTCTGGCGCTTCGCGCTCGTAGATCACCAGACGCAGTTTTACGCGCAGCGGTGCAGAATAAGTCACGCCACGGATCTGACATTCTTTAACGTCAAAAACCGGTTCGCCCAGACGGTAGCTGACGTATTGCAGCTCGGAATTACCGCTGTAGCTCTGAATCGGGAATACGGAACGGAAAGCAGCTTCCAGACCATACTGCCCTTCAGGATCTTGCTCGATAAACTTCTGGAACGAGTCAAGCTGGATAGAAAGGAGATATGGCACATCCAGAACTTGTGGACGTTTACCAAAATCCTTACGAATACGTTTTTTCTCGGTATAGGAGTAAACCATAGGGTTCCTCAGCTCGCTGACAAGTCGACCCATCTGCCCGCAGAGGGCAGTTTTTTATGCAACACTATTTTGTTGACCGGAAAATGGAACACTTTCCGCAATGCCTGTTGCTATCACGCTTAAACCATTTCATTGCGATTTACACAGCCCAGGAACCCTAACCTGTCGCAGTATATTAAGTCGTCGATAGAAACAAGCATTGAGAGGCAAACCAGTAGTCAAACAGCGTGAAACGCTACTGGCGCCTTACAGCGCAAAAAGGCTGGTGACCAAAAAGTCACCAGCCTCAGCCTGATTTCTCAGGCTGCAACCGGAAGGGTTGGCTTATTTAACTTCAACTTCAGCGCCAGCTTCTTCCAGAGATTTTTTCAGAGCTTCAGCGTCGTCTTTGCTGATGCCTTCTTTCAGTGCAGCCGGAGCAGATTCTACCAGGTCTTTAGCTTCTTTCAGACCCAGGCCAGTTGCGCCACGTACTGCTTTGATAACAGCAACTTTGTTAGCGCCAGCAGCTTTCAGAATTACGTCGAATTCAGTTTTTTCTTCAGCAGCTTCAACCGGGCCAGCAGCTACAGCTACAGCAGCAGCAGCGGAAACACCGAATTTTTCTTCCATTGCAGAGATCAGCTCAACAACGTCCATTACGGACATAGCGGATACTGCTTCAATGATTTGATCTTTAGTGATAGACATTTAAATTGTTCCTGAATATCAGAATAAGTTTATACGTAAGCGAATGCTTTACAAAGATAACTGCGATTAAGCAGCTTCTTTCGCATCGCGTACAGCAGCCAGAGTACGAACCAGTTTGCCAGCCGAAGCTTCTTTCATGGTTGCCATCAGGCGTGCAATTGCTTCTTCGTAGGTCGGCAGAGTTGCCAGGCGGTCGATCTGCGACGCCGGGATCAGCTCACCTTCAAAGGCAGCGGCTTTGACCTCAAATTTTGCATTCGCTTTCGCGAACTCTTTGAACAGACGAGCAGCAGCGCCCGGGTGTTCCATAGAGTATGCAATCAGGGTCGGACCAACAAACGTGTCTTTCAGGCACTCGAACTGAGTACCTTCAACGACGCGGCGCAGCAGGGTGTTACGAACAACACGCATGTATACGCCAGCTTCACGACCTGCTTTACGCAGTTCAGTCATTTTATCTACAGTTACGCCACGGGAATCCGCAACTACTGCAGACAGCGCGCCTTTGGCTACTTCGCTGACTTCAGCAACAATCGCTTGTTTGTCTTGAAGATTTAAAGCCATTAGCTTTGCTCCTGGATGTTTGCCAGAGCCTATGCTCTGGAACTCACTTCACTCAATTCAACGAAAAGAGCGTCTAAATACGGTGAGCAGAAACAAGCCAGAATATCCAAAAATAATCTTAGCGTTCTGTCACCGTCTACGCAGGGGATTAAGTTTCTTGCGAAACACCTGCGGTCTTCGACGGAGGCCTGGATAGGCCAGGCTCCAACGAACAAATTCTTCCTATGACTTCGTCCTTCGAACCGCAGCGGCGTTAGCTGCTCTCGTTCACACCGGTCATGTAGTTAACTACACTCCCGGTGATTCACTCGATTGCTGCCTTGCTGCAATTCAAATGACTCGCATAGCGTCTGTCTTATTGACAGAATCGTGGGGGTAAGATTGTAGACAAAATCACCGCCCACGTAAAGGCATTAGTTTGCAGAAGCGTTCAGGCCAGCCTGATCTACTGCAACACCTGCACCCATAGTGGTGGAGATGCTAACTTTCTTGATGTACACGCCTTTCGCCTGAGTCGGTTTTGCTTTTTTCAGCGCAACCAGCAGAGCTTCCAGGTTTTCTTTCAGTTTGTCAGCGTCAAAGTCCACTTTACCGATGGTGGTGTGGATGATGCCGTTTTTGTCGTTACGGTAACGAACCTGGCCTGCTTTCGCGTTTTTAACCGCTTCAGCAACGTTCGGAGTTACGGTACCTACTTTCGGGTTCGGCATCAGGCCACGCGGACCCAGAACCTGGCCCAGCTGGCCAACAACGCGCATTGCATCCGGGGAAGCAATAACAACGTCAAAGTTCATTTCGCCTTTTTTGATCTGCTCAGCCAGATCTTCCATACCTACCAGCTCAGCGCCTGCAGCTTTAGCAGCTTCAGCGTTTGCGCCCTGGGTAAATACGGCTACGCGAACGGAACGGCCAGTACCGTGCGGCAGTACAGTTGCGCCACGGACGTTCTGGTCAGATTTACGAGCGTCGATGCCGAGGTTAACGGCAACGTCTACGCTTTCGGTAAATTTAGCGGTGGCCAGCTCTTTCAGCAGAGCAATGGCTTCGTTGATGTCGTACTGTTTAGTTGCATCAACTTTCTCACGGATCACGCGCATGCGCTTGGTCAGTTTAGCCATTTCTTAGTCCTCCACTACCAGGCCCATGGAACGTGCAGTACCTTCGATGGAGCGAGTCATCGCTTCAATGTCGGCACCAGTCATGTCGGCAGCTTTGGTCTGCGCGATTTCCTGCAGCTGAGCGCGGGAGATTTTACCCACTTTATCTTTGTTCGGCTTACCGGAACCAGACTTGATGCCTGCAGCTTTCTTCAGCAGAACAGCAGCCGGCGGAGTCTTGGTAACAAAGGTAAAGGAACGGTCAGCGTAAACGGTGATAACAACCGGGATCGGCAGACCTTTCTCCAGGGAATCAGTTTTGGCGTTGAACGCTTTGCAGAATTCCATGATGTTCACGCCCTGCTGACCCAGTGCTGGGCCGACCGGCGGGCTCGGGTTCGCCATACCAGCTGCAACCTGCAGCTTGACGTAGGCTTGGACTTTCTTAGCCATTCTTAAATCCTCAAAATGGGTATTAACGCTTCAGAGAAGCTCCCCGTGATTAAACATCGTTTTACGGGCCGGGCCCATAAAAACAAAAGGCGCGAAATTGTATGCCAATTTCGCGCCCTATGCAACGATTAAATCGCTGCTTTTTTGATCGCCGGCTTACGCCTTCTCAACCTGGCTGAAGTCCAGTTCTACCGGGGTCGCACGACCGAAGATAGAAACGGAAACTTTCAGGCGGGACTTCTCATAGTCCACTTCTTCCACCACGCCGTTAAAGTCAGCGAACGGACCGTCGTTAACGCGAACCATTTCACCCGGTTCAAACAGCGTTTTCGGACGCGGCTTATCGCCAACCTGCTGCAGACGATTCATGATGGCGTCGACTTCTTTGTCGCTGATCGGCGCCGGACGGTCAGAGGTGCCGCCGATGAAGCCCATCACGCGCGGTACGCTGCGCACCAGGTGCCAGCTTGCGTCGTTCATGACCATCTGAACCAGGACATAGCCCGGGAAGAATTTACGTTCGCTTTTGCGACGCTGGCCGCCACGGATCTCAACCACTTCTTCGGTCGGGACCATGACTTCGCCAAATAACTCTTCCATGTTGTGTAATTTGATATGTTCACGCAGCGACGTGGCTACGCGACCTTCAAAACCGGAAAACGCCTGAACGACGTACCAGCGCTTTTTAGGAGCTTCAGACATCTCAGAACCTCAGGCCAGTGATAAAGGAGACCAGGCGAACCAGAATACCATCCAGTCCCCACAGGATCAGTGACATTACTGCAGTCACGGCAGCAACAATCAGCGTAGTATGCAGCGTTTCCTGGCGAGTCGGCCAAATCACTTTACGAACTTCGGTTCTCGCTTCGCGAGCAAAAGCAACGGTCGCCTTACCTTTCGTCGTCAACAGCGCGACGCCACCGGCAGCAGCAATAAGAATAACCACGGCCAGCGCACGCACCGCCAGCATAATGTCACGATAAAGGAAGTTGCCCACGATCGCCACGATCAGCAGCACGGCAACGATAATCCACTTCATCGCTTCCAGGCCGCGCCCGCTCCCTTGAGCTTCGGTATTCGCACTCATAAACCAACCTGTCAGAAGTATTCTACAAACAATTTCACCCCGCGGGGGCGAGGCGATCCAAACCGAAATTAAGTTTCGGATTATACACTTAACTATTCAAATTGCTTCAATGTTGACGGTGGTGTCACCCCTGCCCTGCTGTTGCAAAGAAGGAGTTGAATAGCCGTCGCCCTGAGGCTCGAATGGTTTGGTGTATAAACGCCCTCTTCAGAGCCTGTCTCAGCAATGATTATGACAAATAAAATCACTGATGAGCCAGGTTCTGGTGTGAAAGCGTGCAAAAAGGGCATCAAATGATGCCCTTTTATTGCGCATTGCGTCAAATGTTATCAGCGATTAGCCGAGAACTTTAGCAACCACGCCCGCGCCAACGGTACGACCGCCTTCACGGATTGCGAAACGCAGACCGTCGTCCATCGCGATCGGGTGGATCAGGGTAACAACCATTTTGATGTTGTCGCCCGGCATTACCATCTCTACGCCTTCCGGCAGTTCGATGGTGCCAGTCACGTCAGTAGTACGGAAGTAGAACTGCGGACGGTAGCCTTTGAAGAACGGAGTATGACGGCCGCCTTCGTCTTTGGACAGGATGTACACTTCAGATTCGAACTTGGTGTGCGGGTTGATGGTGCCCGGCTTAGCCAGTACCTGACCACGTTCGATTTCTTCTCGTTTGATACCACGCAGCAGAACACCTACGTTCTCACCAGCACGGCCTTCGTCCAGCAGTTTGCGGAACATTTCAACGCCAGTACAGGTGGTTTTCGCGGTTTCTTTGATACCAACGATTTCAACTTCTTCACCTACTTTGATGATACCGCGCTCTACACGACCGGTAACAACGGTACCACGACCGGAGATGGAGAATACGTCTTCGATCGGCAGCAGGAACGGCTTGTCAATCGCACGCTCTGGTTCCGGGATATAGGTATCCAGGTGGCCAGCCAGTTCGATGATTTTCGCTTCCCACTCTGCGTCGCCTTCCAGCGCTTTCAGAGCAGAACCACGAACGATCGGGGTGTCGTCGCCCGGGAAATCGTACTGAGACAGCAGTTCACGAACTTCCATCTCAACCAGTTCCAGCAGCTCTTCGTCATCAACCATGTCGCATTTGTTCAGGAACACGATGATGTACGGAACGCCTACCTGACGACCCAGCAGGATGTGCTCACGAGTCTGCGGCATCGGGCCGTCAGTCGCAGCAACAACCAGGATCGCGCCGTCCATCTGCGCAGCACCGGTGATCATGTTTTTAACATAGTCGGCGTGGCCCGGGCAGTCTACGTGCGCGTAGTGGCGAGTCGGGGTGTCATATTCAACGTGAGAGGTGTTGATGGTGATACCACGAGCTTTTTCTTCCGGCGCGTTATCGATCTGGTCGAATGCGCGAGCGGAACCACCGTAGGTTTTAGCCAGTACGGTAGTGATGGCAGCGGTCAGCGTTGTTTTACCATGGTCAACGTGGCCGATAGTACCGACGTTAACGTGCGGTTTTGTACGTTCAAACTTTTCTTTAGACATCGATTGTCCCTCTAAGACACGGATAAATCGGTGATATCACCACATCAACCAGGCAACATGCCCGACTTGTTGAATGAACATAACAGAAGAGAAACAGGGAAGGAGAGAAAAGAAGTGGTGCTGATACCCAGAGTCGAACTGGGGACCTCACCCTTACCAAGGGTGCGCTCTACCAACTGAGCCATATCAGCACGTCTGGAGCGGGCAGCGGGAATCGAACCCGCATCATCAGCTTGGAAGGCTGAGGTAATAGCCATTATACGATGCCCGCATCCTGAAACTCGGCTACCCAGTTCTTTCTGTAATACTAAAGAGACTGCTCTCTTTAGTATTGAGCTGATTAGTTTACCCAACCAACTCCGGCTCCGCAAAGCGTCGCCAGAAAGTGGTGGTGGGGGAAGGATTCGAACCTTCGAAGTCGATGACGGCAGATTTACAGTCTGCTCCCTTTGGCCGCTCGGGAACCCCACCCAAATTGTTATGGTGCCGACTACCGGAATCGAACTGGTGACCTACTGATTACAAGTCAGTTGCTCTACCTACTGAGCTAAGTCGGCATCAAGTAGCGCGCATTCTAGGGAGAGGAGCGAGTTCATGCAACTAAAAATTTGCATAAAACGTTCTCTTGCTCACATTTTGTGCTCTCACGCGAAAAAACGGTGTAATTTCAAGCAGCGGAGTGCAAATATTCGCCAATAATTCGGCGCTTCAGGCGCTGTCCGATCATCTCCGGTTACCTCTATCGCATGCTGACCGCTGACGGAAAGGATTCAGGCCGCTAGCCTAGCCTGTTAGCAAAGGCCATGCTTTGCAAAGAATAAGAAACTTATTCTTCTCTTGTGATGCTGGCGCGAGAAAGCAGCATTCAATGAGTTTTTTTCTTATTATTCCCGGCAATCTGGTGTTACCCTCCTGCCCATTGTCCTGATTAACTCGTGTGAAGCATCACCGTTTCAAGGTATTCGGTGATAGTAAGAACATGCTTATGAGCCAAAAAGAGCAGACGTTAATGACACCGTACCTACAATTTAACCGCCACCAATGGGCTGCACTTCGTGATTCTGTCCCGATGACGTTAACCGAGGAAGAAATCACGCGGTTAAAAGGCATCAACGAAGATCTCTCTCTGGAAGAGGTTGCCGAGATCTATTTGCCGCTGTCGCGTTTGCTCAACTTCTATATCAGTTCTAACCTGCGTCGCCAGGCTGTTCTCGAACAATTTCTTGGCACCAATGGTCAGCGAATTCCCTATATTATCAGTATCGCTGGCAGCGTTGCGGTAGGAAAAAGCACCACCGCCCGCGTTCTGCAAGCTTTGCTTAGTCGTTGGCCGGAGCATCGCCATGTCGAACTCATTACCACTGACGGTTTTTTGCACCCTAACTCGGTTTTAAAAGAACGTGGGTTAATGAAGAAAAAAGGCTTTCCGCAGTCCTATGATATGCATCGCCTGGTGAAGTTTGTCTCCGATCTCAAATCAGGGGTACCGCAGGCAACCGCGCCGGTTTATTCCCATCTGATTTATGATGTTATTCCCAACGGTGACAAAACCGTCGCGCAACCGGATATTTTAATTCTTGAAGGGCTGAATGTTCTGCAAAGTGGAATGGATTATCCGCACGATCCCCATCATGTATTCGTTTCCGATTTTGTCGACTTTTCTATTTATGTCGATGCCCCGGAAGAATTATTGAAAAGCTGGTATATCAACCGCTTTCTTAAATTCCGGGAAGGGGCGTTTACCGATCCGGATTCCTATTTCCATAATTACGCTAAGCTCTCGAAGGAAGAAGCGGTAGATATTGCCACTTCGCTATGGAATGAAATCAACCTAATGAATCTTAAAGAAAATATCCTTCCAACTCGCGAGCGCGCCAGCCTGATCATGACTAAGAGCGCCAATCACTCAGTGAATCAGGTACGCTTACGTAAATAAAAAAAGGGAGCCGAAGCTCCCTTTTTTATTCTGCACTGCGCAATGATATTTCACCACCCACCCAGGCTTTTATTACACCATCCTGCTCCAGCAATAGTGCGCCCTGGGCGTCAATGCCACGCGAAATGCCGTAAATTTCTTTATCACCGATAATCAGTTTCACCGGGCGATGAATAAAGTTATCCAGTTTTTCCCAGCGCGGTAGATAGGGAGCCAATCCTTCCTGCTCGAACAGCTCCAGTCCCAGGCGCAGCTCTTTAATCAGGCGCGCGGCGAGGAGGTTACGGTCGATGACCACCCCCGCTTCCTGAAGGCTGATCCATCCCTGATTGACGACATCAGACTCCACGCGACGCATCACAAGGTTGATACCCGCGCCGCTGACGATTTGTGCGGCATCGCCCGTTTTCCCCGTCAGTTCCACGAGGATCCCTGACAGCTTACGATCCTGCAGGTAAATATCGTTTGGCCATTTCACGCGAACCTGTTCGGCCCCGAGCTGCTGCAGAACTTCAGCGATCACAATACCGATCACCAGGCTTAGGCCAATAGCCGCTGCCGGGCCCTGCTCCAGACGCCAGTACATCGAGAGATAGAGATTCGCGCCAAAGGGCGAAAACCATTTTCTGCCTCGCCGGCCTCGCCCTGCTTGCTGATATTCAGCCACACAGGCATCTCCGGACGTCAGCTCATCAAGCCTGTCCAGCAAATACTGGTTAGTAGAGTCGATGACGGGAAGGACCGTCACTCGACCATGGTCTATCTCTTGAGAAATCTTTTTCTCATCTAATAGATGAATAGGCTCCGGCAGGCTGTAACCCTTGCCCGGCACAGTAAACACATCGACGCCCCAGTCACGTAAGGTCTGGATGTGCTTATTAATCGCCGCCCGGCTCATGCCTAACTGCTCACCAAGCTGTTCGCCAGAGTGAAACTCGCCATCAGCAAGGATAGAAATTAGCGTTAAAGGGATAGTATGGTCTTTCACGCAATGCTCTCCTCTGCGTTGACTTCACCATGCGTGCCAATGAAGCGCACCTCGGGCTGAAGCCATACATCGAATTTCGCACCCACCCGCTGGCGAACATAATGAGCAAGTTTTACCACATCCTCGCTGGTCGCTCGATCTTCATTAATCAGTACCAGCGCCTGCTGTCGATGAACGGCCGCGCCGCCGATGCGTTGTCCTTTGAGCTCACATTGATCGATTAGCCAGCCAGCGGCCAGCTTGACGCTGCCATTTGCCTGCGGATAGTGCGGTGCATGAGGGAACTGCGCCAGCAGCGCTTTCGCAACCTGAGCGCTGACGATCGGGTTCTTAAAAAAGCTGCCGGCATTACCGTTAATCTTTGGATCCGGCAATTTAGTCATTCGCATATGACAGACCGCATCAAATACCTGCTGCGGCGTGACGGTCTGCGGATCGAGACGCGTTAAATCACCGTAACTCAGTACAGGCTGCCATGTTTTCGCTAACGATAAGCCAATCGCGACGATGGCATAGCGGTCCTGATATTCATGTTTGAAGATACTGTCGCGATAGCCAAAACGGCATTCCGCGGCTGAAAGACGTTGCTTACGCCCGGTTTCCAGCTCAATGCAGTCAACATATTCGCAAACCCGCTGTAGCTCAACGCCGTAGGCGCCAATATTCTGGATCGGCGAAGATCCTGCGCAGCCAGGGATTAACGCCAGATTTTCCAGACCTGGCATCGCATGCTGTAGCGTGAACTGCACCAACTGATGCCAGTTTTCGCCGGCGCCGACGTGCAAGCGCCAGGCTTCCGGCGTTTCGCTCACCTCGATCCCCATAATCCGGTTGAGGATCACCGTACCGGCATAGTCGTTCAGAAACAGGACATTACTGCCTTCCCCAAGGATCAGCGTGGGTTCGCCTGCCGCGGCAGCGGTTTGCCAGGCGCTTAGCAACTGTTGCTCAGTTTCGGCGCGTACTATCGTCTTGGCGAAGCGTTCAATGCCAAAGGTATTCCAGGGTTTGAGGGAGTGGTTCATAGTGGCTTCCTGATGCAAAATCGGCGTTAGTTTATCGTATCTGGCGGGGGAAGGCTTGTCTGATTACAGGGGCAATGATATTGCGGGGCGTTACCGGTGGTGATGTGGTGTACCGGTGCGGGCTACAGAACGCGACAGGCCCGTAGCCCCGGTAAGCGCAGCGCCACCGGGGAGACATGCCGGCACGCTGGCCGGACGACAGAAACGCAAAAAGCCCATCCGGCAGGATGGGCTCTTCACTAGTTTGATGCCTGGCAGTTCCCTACTCTCACATGGGGAGACCCCACACTACCATCGGCGCTACGGCGTTTCACTTCTGAGTTCGGCATGGGGTCAGGTGGGACCACCGCGCTAGTGCCGCCAGGCAAATTCTGTTTTATCAACACGTCTCACCAACGTATCGATTAATCTGTATCAGA
>NZ_JAGRRB010000025.1:0-106526 GCF_018223925.1 Klebsiella sp. 10 | reverse complement strand
TCTACCAACTGAGCTAACGACCCGGTGGTGGGTGATGACGGGATCGAACCGCCGACCCCCTCCTTGTAAGGGAGGTGCTCTCCCAGCTGAGCTAATCACCCGATACTACGCTGGATACTACTAAGCGGTGGGTCGTGCAGGATGACTCGGCTTCGCCTCGCCCTACGGGCCGTTGCTGACGCAACGTTATCCTTCACGTTTTACTATCGCGTTCCACCAGAACGATTGGTGGGTCGTGCAGGATTCGAACCTGCGACCAATTGATTAAAAGTCAACTGCTCTACCAACTGAGCTAACGACCCACTCTGGCATTGCTTTGGGCTTGTTTGATATCCCTTGGCAACGGCGGCATATATTACTGATTTCAGAATTCAGCGCAACTAAAATTTCGATAAAGATCACTTAACTGCTGGCGATTCAGGCGACAAGACCAGAAATAACGCGATTTCTGGTCATGCCGTAATCAACCAAGAGCATTAAGTCGTTTTTGCGCTTGTTTCGCACCGTCGGTGCCGGGGAATTTATTGATCACCTGCTGGTAAACCGCTTTCGCTTTCGCGGTATCACCTTTGTCCTGCATGATCACGCCGACTTTAAACATCGCGTCAGGCGCTTTTGGCGATTTCGGGTAGTTCTTCACCACCGAAGCGAAGTAAAACGCCGCGTCGTCTTTTCTCCCCTTATTGTAGTTCAACTGCCCGAGCCAGTAGTTAGCGTTTGGCTGGTAGGTTGAATCCGGGTACTTTTTGACGAAGTTTTGAAACGCCACCATCGCGTCATCCTGGCGTGAGGCATCCTTCACCAGGGCAATAGCGGCATTATAATCGGTGTTCGCATCGCCGGTCATCGCCGGGGCGCCTGAGGTGGCCGCTGGCGCTGCGCTGGTGGCAGCCGCGCTCTGATCGCCAGAAGACGACGGAGCCTGCGCACTTGATGCTGCGCCGCCACCGCTGCTTAGACTATCTATCTGCAGCAGAATCTGTTTCTGGCGCTCAACGATCTGATTCAGCTGGTACTGGTTCTCCTGGATCTGTCCGCGGAGAGAATCAATGTCAGTCTGGTTATCAGAGAGTTGTTGCTGGAGTTGGGTTAAAAGCTGGCTGTGAGCATTGGAAATACGCTCGAGTTGAGTGACGCGGTCTTCGACCGAGCCTGAGCCGACACTACTGATTGGCGCCTGAGCAAAAGCGGCCCAGGGGGCCGCTATGCCAACCAGTAACGACAGACTCAATAAATGATGTCTGAAGTTACTGCTCATGCAATTCTCTTAGTAAACCAGTACGGCGCGACGGTTTTTGGCATATGCCGCTTCGTCATGACCCAGTACTGCTGGTTTTTCTTTACCGTAAGAAACGATGGAGATCTGATCGGCAGAAACACCTTTGCCCTGCAGATACATCTTAACGGCGTTAGCACGACGCTCACCCAGAGCGATGTTGTATTCCGGCGTACCGCGCTCATCCGCGTGACCTTCTACAGTCACTTTGTAGGACGGGTTGCTGCGCAGGAAGTTAGCGTGCGCGTCCAGCATAGCAGCGAAGTCAGAACGGATATCGTACTTGTCGAGATCGAAGTAAACGATGTTGTTCTGCTGCAGCTGCTGCATCTGCAGACGAGCTTGCTCTTCAGAAGACATGTTGCCGCCGTTACCGTTAGCGTCCATACCAGTGCCGGCACCCAGCATGCCTTCACCGCTCTGGTCGTTGCTGGCGTTCTTGTTAGAAGAACATGCCGCGATTGCCATAACCGGCAGAGCGATCATCAGCCCTTTCAGCACTTTGTTCAGTTGCATTTCTTTGATTCCTTTAATAATCAATTATTTATTATCACAGATACGGCGACCAGGCAGGCGATTTTACCTGTCCATCAGTTGCCGGAAGACGCGCTTTGAAACGCCCATCTGTAGAAACCAGATTCAGCACGGATCCCATCCCCTGAGAAGAGCTGTAGATTACCATAGTGCCGTTAGGTGCCAGACTTGGCGTTTCGTCTAAAAACGTTGATGACAGAACCTGTACACCACCCGTTTCCAGATCTTGTTTGGCAATGTGCTGCTGACCGCCGGCCGAGCTGACCATTACCATGGTTTTACCATCCGCGCTCACGTCGGCGTCCTGGTTCTGAGAACCTTCCCAGGTGATACGCTGCGGCGTGCCGCCATTAATGTTGACTTTATATACCTGCGGACGACCTGCCTGGTCAGAAGTGAAGGCCAGATTCTGGCTGTCCGGGAACCAGCTTGGTTCGGTGTTGTTGCTGCGACCGTTGGTCACCTGACGAATCTGACCCGATCCCAGATCCATTACGTACAGGTTCAGGCTACCGGTTTTCGACAGCGCGAACGCCAGTTTAGAACCATCCGGTGAGAACGCCGGGGCGCCGTTGTGCTGCGGGAAGGAGGCGATCTGACGCACAGAGGCGTTCGCCAGGGTCTGAACCACCAGCGCAGAACGACCGCTTTCAAAGGTAACGTAGGCCAGTTTAGAACCGTCCGGAGACCAGGCCGGGGACATCAGCGGCTGGGAGGAACGGTGAACCAGGAACTGGTTGTAACCATCGTAGTCGGACACGCGCAGTTCGTAAGGGTACTGGCCGCCGTTTTTCTGCACCACGTAGGCGATACGGGTACGGAAGGCGCCCTTGATGCCGGTCAGCTTCTCAAATACCGCGTCGCTGGCCGCGTGCGCCGCATAGCGCAGGTACTGCTTAGTGACTTTAAAAGAACCTTGCGCCAGCGTTGTGCCCGGCGCTCCGCCGGTGTCCACCAGTTGATACGCAACCTGATAAGAACCATCCGGATTTTGCGTGACCTGGCCGACGACTACGGCGTCAATACCCAGCGCAGACCAGGCAGCAGGCTGCACTTCCTGGGCACTGGTCGGCTGCTGCGGCAGACGAGAGCGATCCAGCGGATTGAATTTACCGCTGTTGCGCAGGTCAGCTGCCACGATACCACCGACATCTTCCGGCGCAGCGCCCTGGCCGGCCCACTGGAACGGTACCACGCCGATAGGGCGCGCCGAGTCCACCCCCTGGGTGATCTCGATACGTACTTCTGCGTGCAGCACCGCCGCCCACAGCATTAAAAAACCAAATGCTACTCGTAATGCCTGCTTCATCATATCTCCCTTATCCGGGCGGAAAGCCCACGATAATTTAGCAGAATGTTAACAAACTCAAATATACAAAACTACCAAAACCCTGTGACTACCATAGATTGTTTTTCCCCGTTTGCACGGGGAAAAATGTCACTGAGGTTTGAAGTCCAGTGGCGCATTTTTGAAGACTTCATATACTGCCTGGCTAGGTGGTTTCGGAAACTTAGCCTGTCGGGCTGCGGCAAGAGCGGCCTGGCACAGAGCAGGATCACCACCTTCGGACTGTATATTTAACAACAGGCCGTCAGGAGCAAGTTTGATACGCAAGGTACATGTTTTGCCCGCATAGGACGATGCGTCATAAAACTTACTTTCAATCGCCGATTTTATCTGTCCGGCATAGTTGTTGATATCAGCCCCTGAGGCACTGTTTTTAGTATTACCACTCCCGGCAGCGGAGGCATTGTTTCCTTTGGCCCCACCGCCTGTTTTAGGCGCATTCTTACCAGAACTCAGATCGCCGAGCAGGTTGTCTACGCCGTCCGCTTCTTTCGCAGCCGCCGCTTTCTTCGCCGCCGCGGCTTTTGCTGCTGCCGCCTTGGCCGCTTTATCAGCTGCAGCCTTCTCTGCTGCAGCCGCTTTCGCTGCCGCCGCTTTTTCAGCGGCTGCGGCTTTCTCGGCGGCGGCCTTCTCAGCGGCCGCTTTTTGCGCGGCAGCTTTCTCAGCAGCCGCTTTTTCAGCTGCCGCCTGCTTAGCCGCTTCCTGCTGGGCTTTTTTCTCCGCTTCCTGTTGCGCTTTCTTCGCAGCCGCCGCTTCCGCTTTCTTCTGCGCCTCGGCCGCAGCTTTCGCCGCTTCAGCTTCCGCCTGTTTCTTCGCCTCGGCAGCGGCTTTCGCTGCAGCGGCTTCGGCCTGCTTCTTCGCGTCAGCAGCCGCCTTGGCCGCCGCCTGTTCTGCCGCTTTCGCCTGGGCATCCGCCTTCGCTTTCGCCTCGGCGGCCGCTTTGGCAGCGGCTTCCTGCGCTTCTTTTGCCTGTGCGTCCGCTTTGGCTTTTGCCTGTGCGTCCGCTTTGGCTTTTGCCGCCGCGGCGGCCTTGGCAGCCGCTTCTTCAGCCTGCTTCTGCTGCTCCTTCGCTTCTTTCGCCGCTTCCTGCGCCTGCAGCCGCTCCTGTTCGAGCTGTTTCAGCCGTTCCTGTTCCGCCGCCTGTTTCTCACGTAACTCTTCCGCCTGCTGCTGCGCCTGTTTTTCACGCTGTTCAGCGGCGCGACGTGCGCTGGCCTGCTGCTGTTGCTGACGGTTATAGTTATTTACCACCGCCCCCGGATCGACCATGACGGCATCAATCGACGATCCGCCGCCGCCGCCGGCAGAGGCATCCAGATGCTCGTCAAACGAACTCCAGATCAGCAGCGCGATCAGAATGATGTGCAGCGCGACTGAAATGATGATCGCTCGTTTAAGCTTGTCGTTTTGTTCGGTTGCCTTTGACACTATCGGTTCCCAAAAACTGTTCGCCTGTATCCGCGATGCGCACCGACGGCGAGCGATACCCGCCACCGGACGCCGCGCGGACGCACCTACCTGAAGCGATTAAATAGGTTTGGTCATCAAGCCGACCGATTTAACCCCTGCACTATGCAACAGGTTCAGCGCTTTAATAATTTCATCGTAAGGGACGTCTTTCGCACCGCCGATCAGGAATACCGTTTTTTCATTGGCTTCAAGACGACGCTTCGCTTCGGCAATCACCTGCTCCGGCGGCAGCTGGGACAGCGTCTCCTGCCCCACCTTCACGCTGTACTGCCCTACCCCGGAGACTTCCACAATCACCGGCGGATCGTCATTGCTTTTCACCGCTTGCGATTCCGTGGCGTCCGGCAGATCGACTTCCACGCTCTGCGTAATGATCGGCGCCGTTGCCATAAAGATCAGCAGCAGCACCAGCAGGACATCCAGCAGCGGAACGATGTTGATCTCGGACTTCAGTTCGCGACGTCCGCGTCCACGTGCTCTGGCCATGGCTTACCCCTTATTGCTTTCGCTGGTGGTAAAGGCCTGACGGTGCAGAATAGCGGTGAACTCTTCCATAAAGTTGTCGTAATTCAGTTCAAGCTTGTTCACGCGCTGGTTCAGGCGGTTATACGCCATGACCGCCGGGATCGCGGCGAACAGACCAATCGCGGTGGCGATCAGCGCTTCGGCGATACCTGGCGCCACCATCTGCAGGGTGGCCTGCTTCACCGCGCCAAGGGCGATAAAGGCGTGCATAATCCCCCAGACGGTACCAAACAGACCGATATACGGGCTGATCGAGCCTACGGTGCCGAGGAACGGAATATGGGTCTCCAGCGTTTCCAGTTCGCGGTTCATCGAAATACGCATCGCGCGCGATGCCCCTTCGACAATCGCTTCCGGCGCATGGCTGTTGGCGCGATGCAGGCGCGCAAACTCTTTGAAACCGCTGTAGAAGATTTGTTCCGAACCGGTCAGGTTATCGCGACGCCCCTGGCTCTCCTGGTACAGACGAGAGAGCTCGATCCCGGACCAGAATTTGTCCTCGAACGCTTCAGCTTCACGCGCGGCCGAGTTAAGGATACGCGTTCTCTGAATAATGATAGCCCAGGAAGCGATAGAAAAACCAATCAAAATCAACATGATAAGTTTTACCAGAAGGCTCGCCTTCAGGAACAAATCAAGGATATTCATGTCAGTCACTGCTTAAACTCCGCGACAATAGACTTGGGAAGCGCACGTGGCTTCATTAAGAGTGGATCAACGCACACAATGAGAACCTCAGCTTCGTTTAACACTGTATTCTCGGCGTTGACGATTCGCTGCGTGAAAACCAAAGAGGTGCCGCGCATCGAGGTAATTTCCGTCTGGACTTCGAGCATGTCGTCGAGTCTGGCGGGGGCAAAATACTCCAGCGTCATTTTGCGAACCACGAAGGCAACGCGTTCAGCCAACAGCACCTGTTGACTAAAGTGATGGTGGCGCAGCATCTCTGTGCGTGCTCTTTCATAAAAAGCGACGTAACTGGCGTGGTAAACCACACCACCGGCATCGGTATCTTCGTAGTAGACCCGAACCGGCCATCGAAACAGCGTTGTATTCACTTTACATCCCGGTAATGCAAAAAAAGGTTAGAGCTTTCAAACTTCGCTACTATACGCGCGGGAAAGGTGGTTTGGAATGGGGGAAAGTAAACGGGGCGTAAATTTTTATGGGCTTATGCAAGCCCATAGCATTAACAGAGATCTCTTATTCAAAAGAAGAAAAAGAAGAGACCTAAAGCGAGCACGATATCAGCGATAAGCGGACAAAAAATCCCCTGCCAGTGAACGGCACGCGGGCGAAAGCCCACGCCGTGAATAACGCCGCTGCAAACCGCCCACATCAGCAAGAAACCATGCCAGATTTCCAGCTCGCTGGTCTTCGCCGCAAAGCGCGACGGATCCCAGAAAATGCAGCCAGCCAGCAGCAGCGCCATCAATAAGGAAAGCGCCCGGAGCGGGCGCTTGTCCATTATCGCGTACAGAGTAGCGATAAATTTCATCAGATTTCTTCTTTCTTCCCGGCTTTGGTGGCTTCCACGTGCTCAAGCGCCAGCGCGGTAATGACCCCAAAAGCACAGGCAAGAAGCGTTCCCAAAATCCATGCGAAGTACCACATATATAGCTCCTTACCTTAGTACAGCGAGTGGGTATTCTTTTCGATGTCTTCGCGCGTGATGCGGCCAAACATCTTCCAGTAACACCAGCTGGTGTAGGCCAGAATGATCGGCACGAAAACAATCGCCACGTAGGTCATCAGGTTCAGCGTCCGCTGACTGGAGGTCGCGTCCCACATCGTCAGGCTGGCGTTCAGCATGGTGCTGGACGGCATGATGAACGGGAACATCGCGATACCGGCAGTCAGAATGATGCAGGCCAGGGTCAGCGAGGAGAACAGGAATGCCCAGGCACCTTTATCCGCTTTGGTCGAAACGACGGTCAGCAGCGGCAACACCACGCCCAGGGCAGGCACCGCCCACAGCGCTGGCATATTGTTAAAGTTCACCATCCACGCGCCAGCTTCCCGCACCACTTCCTTGGTCAGCGGGTTAGACGGGCCGGTATGGTCAATCACCGATTTCACCACATAGCCGTCGATGCCGTAGTAGACCCACACGCCCGCCAGCGCGAAGCAGACCAGCGTCACCAGCGCCGCCACCATGGAAACGGTGCGAGTACGCAGGTGCAGTTCGCCTACGGTACGCATCTGCAGGTAGGTGGCGCCCTGAGTCAGGATCATCGCCACGCTGACGATACCGGCCAGCAGACCAAACGGGTTCAGCAACTGGAAGAAGTTACCGGTATAGAACAGACGCAGGTATTCATCGACGTGGAACGGCACGCCCTGCAGCAGGTTGCCAAAGGCCACGCCAATCACCAGCGGCGGCACAAAGCTACCGATGAAGATGCCCCAGTCCCACATGTTGCGCCAGCGGGTGTCCTCGATCTTGGAACGGTAGTCAAAACCGACCGGACGGAAGAACAGCGAGGCCAGCACCAGAATCATCGCCACATAGAAGCCAGAGAACGCCGCGGCGTAAACCATCGGCCAGGCAGCGAACAGCGCGCCGCCGGCGGTGATAAGCCACACCTGGTTACCGTCCCAGTGCGGGGCGATGGCGTTGATCATAATCCGACGCTC
The DNA here is from genome assembly GCF_018223925.1 of Klebsiella sp. 10. Taxonomy (NCBI): domain Bacteria; kingdom Pseudomonadati; phylum Pseudomonadota; class Gammaproteobacteria; order Enterobacterales; family Enterobacteriaceae; genus Klebsiella; species Klebsiella sp. 10. Next base: position 98,736 of record NZ_JAGRRB010000025.1, on the reverse strand, counting down.
GGTGTCGTTGCGGCCGAGGAAGCGGGTGAGCATGCCCACCCCCATGTCGAACCCGTCGGCGACGGCAAAACCAATCAGCAGAATGCCAATCAGCAGCCACCAGATAAAACGCAATACTTCATAATCGATCATTTGACGACTCCTGTCTTAGCGTGCCGACTGAATAGCCGCAGAGGACTGTTCAAAGTGATAGCGGCCGGTTTTCAGGCTGCTAGGTCCTTTGCGGGCAAACTTGAACATCAGGAACAGTTCAGCCACCAGGAACAGCGTGTACAGACCGCAGATCAGCAACATTGAGAAGATCAGATCGCCCGCGGTTAATGATGAGTTAGCCACCGCCGTCGGCAGGACCTCACCAATCGCCCACGGCTGACGGCCGTATTCGGCAACAAACCAGCCCGACTCCACGGCAATCCACGGCAGCGGCAGGCCGTAGAATGCGGCGCGCAGCAGCCATTTTTTCTCGCCGATGCGGTTACGGATCACGCTCCAGAAGGAGGCGCCTATAATCAGCAGCATCAGGATGCCGCACGCCACCATGATACGGAAGGCGAAGTACAGCGGTGCGACGCTTGGAATGGAGTCTTTGGTCGCTTTGGCGATCTGCTCTTCCGTGGCGTCAGCGACGTTCGGGGTATAGCGCTTCAACAGCAGGCCATAACCGAGGTCCTTCTTCACGTTATTGAACTGGTCACGCACGGCCTGATCGGTTGAACCGGCGCGCAGCTGTTCCAGCAGCGCGTAGGCTTTCATGCCGTTACGGATACGCTCTTCGTGCTGAACCATCAGATCCTTGAGGCCGATAACCGGCTTGTCCACCGAGCGGGTAGCAATGATGCCCAGCGCGTAGGGGATCTGGATCGCAAAGTGGTTGGTCTGCGCATTCTGATCGGGAATACCAAACAGGGTGAAGGCCGCTGGCGCAGGCTGGGTTTCCCACTCTGCTTCGATAGCCGCCAGTTTGGTTTTCTGCACGTCACCCATTTCGTAACCGGATTCGTCACCCAGCACAATAACGGAGAGGATCGCCGCCATACCGAAGCTGGCTGCGATGGCAAAGGAGCGCTTGGCAAAGGCGAAGTCGCGACCTTTCAGCATGTACCAGGAGCTAATCGCCAGGATGAACATCGCGCCGGTGACATAGCCCGACGCCACAGTGTGAACGAATTTCACCTGGGCGACCGGGTTGAGCACCAGTTCAGAGAAGCTGACCATCTCCATACGCATGGTTTCGAAGTTGAAGTCCGATGCGATAGGGTTCTGCATCCAGCCGTTGGCGACAAGGATCCACAGCGCGGAGAGGTTGGAACCCAGCGCAACCAGCCAGGTGACGGCCATGTGCTGAACTTTGCCCAGACGATCCCAACCGAAGAAGAACAGACCTACAAAGGTGGATTCGAGGAAGAAGGCCATCAGACCTTCAATGGCCAGCGGCGCACCAAAGATATCGCCCACGTAGTGTGAGTAATACGACCAGTTAGTCCCGAACTGGAACTCCATGGTCAGACCGGTCGCCACACCCAGCGCGAAGTTGATACCAAACAACTTGCCCCAGAATTTGGTCATATCTTTATAAATCTGTTTGCCGGAAAGGACGTAGACCGTTTCCATGATGGCCAGCAGGAACGCCATACCGAGCGTTAGCGGCACAAACAGGAAGTGGTACATCGCGGTCAAGGCAAACTGTAAGCGCGACAGTTCGACTATATCTAACATCATGACTCCTTGCTCATCGCATGAAGACTCCGAAAATGAACCGAGAAGCTCTGGCTCATACGCATGCCCCAATACAAATTTATTTGTCGCCCGTCCACAGCAGGTTTCAATCGAAGGTAAAACCATGCCAGGGTAAGGTTACAAATACGTTAACGAAAAACCCAATTGATTCCCCAATATATTACGCCGCAATAACCTTACAATAAATATGTTTTTATTGTTCCAGTTTTACATTTTTCGACGGTGATCAATATATAGTGAAGATGGCTGAATTCAGCCAATTTGACTTGAGACAATTTAACGTTTTTTGAGGGATTTTTCCAAGGATTAAGTATTGATATAAATCAATTTTTACTCTATGTGTTAATTATGTAGCCCAATAAAGAATATTGGTGAACTTAATGTTAATTAAGTGTTTAAACTATGGCTTTTCCAGTTACTAAAAAGAGAGATATGAGAATCATAGGTAATATTATTTAACGTCGTGGAAAAAAAACAAAAAAAAGGAACCGATCCGAATAATGTTAGACCGCTCACAGTATTTTATCTGCTTCCTTATCCCCTGCCCCACGCTTTTTCGCTGCCGCTTTTGTTTCCCTACGGTACACCCGGGGTATATTTTTTTAGCCACTACAGCGCATCGAAAATACTTATTAAATAATAAATTAAATCAATATGATAGATAGGGCTTTTCGCAGAAAATCAATTCGTTGTTGGCGCTGCGGTTCTGACGAGACGGGATAACGGTCACAAAAAAGGCCACCTGACGGTGGCCAACCATGTCGAAATCGGACAGATTTCTGCTTGCGGACAAGCAGAGAGGGTTTACTTGATAATAGCTTTCAGCGCTTCGCCGATGTCGGCCAGGCTGCGAACAGTTTTCACACCCGCCGCTTCCAGCGCTGCGAATTTCTCATCCGCTGTACCTTTACCGCCGGCGATGATAGCGCCCGCGTGGCCCATACGCTTGCCTTTCGGCGCGGTAACGCCCGCGATGTAGCCGACAACCGGCTTAGTGACATGATCTTTAATATAAGCAGCCGCTTCTTCTTCCGCGCTGCCGCCGATCTCACCGATCATGACGATCGCTTCGGTCTGCGGATCTTCCTCGAACATCTTCAGGATATCGATGAAGTTGGAGCCCGGGATCGGGTCGCCGCCGATACCGACGCAGGTAGACTGGCCGAAGCCGTAGTCGGTGGTCTGCTTAACCGCTTCATAGGTCAGGGTGCCGGAACGGGAAACGATGCCCACTTTACCCGGCTTGTGAATGTGACCCGGCATGATGCCGATTTTGCACTCGCCCGGAGTGATAACGCCCGGGCAGTTCGGGCCGATCATACGCACGCCCGCTTCGTCCAGCTTCACCTTCACGGTCAGCATATCCAGCGTTGGGATACCTTCGGTGATGGTGATGATAAGCTTAATGCCCGCGTCGATCGCTTCCAGGATGGAATCTTTGCAGAACGGCGCCGGAACGTAGATCACGGTCGCGGTCGCGCCGGTCGCTTCAACGGCTTCGCGCACGGTGTTGAACACCGGCAGGCCCAGGTGAGTGGTGCCGCCTTTGCCTGGCGTCACGCCGCCAACCATTTGCGTACCGTAAGCGATCGCTTGTTCAGAGTGGAAGGTCCCCTGGCTACCGGTGAAGCCCTGGCAGATAACCTTGGTATCTTTATTAATTAAAACTGACATTATTTCCCCTCCACTGCGGCAACAACCTGCTGTGCTGCGTCCGTCAGACTTTTCGCTGCAATAATATTCAGGCCGCTGTCAGCCAGTTTTTTCGCGCCCAGTTCGGCGTTGTTACCTTCCAGACGAACCACAACCGGAACGTTAACCCCTACTTCCGCTACCGCGCCGATGATGCCGTCAGCGATCAGGTCGCAACGCACGATGCCGCCGAAGATATTAACCAGCACCGCTTTAACGTTGTCGTCAGAGAGGATGATTTTGAACGCTTCGGTCACGCGCTCTTTGGTCGCGCCGCCGCCTACGTCGAGGAAGTTAGCCGGTTCGCCGCCGTGCAGCTTAACGATGTCCATGGTACCCATCGCCAGGCCTGCGCCGTTAACCATGCAGCCGATGTTGCCGTCCAGCGCGACGTAGTTCAGTTCCCACTGCGCCGCCTGCGCTTCACGTGGGTCTTCCTGAGACTGATCGCGCATTTCGCGCAGATCCGGCTGGCGGAACAGCGCGTTGCCGTCAGCGCCCAGTTTGCCGTCGAGGCAGATCAGGTCGCCCTGCTTGGTGATCACCAGCGGGTTGATCTCGATCAGCGCCAGGTCGCGCTCAAGGAAAATGGTCGCCAGACCCATGAAAATCTTGGTGAACTGCTGAACCTGTTTACCTTCCAGACCCAGTTTGAACGCCAGTTCACGACCCTGGTAAGGCATCGGGCCCGCCAGCGGATCGATGGCGATCTTGTGGATCAGGTGCGGGGTCTCTTCCGCCACTTTCTCGATTTCCACGCCGCCTTCGGTAGACGCCATGAACACCACGCGACGGGAGCTACGGTCAACAACCGCGCCCAGGTACAGCTCTTTGTCAATATCGGTCGCCGCTTCAACCAGGATCTGGTTAACCGGCTGGCCGTTCGCATCTGTTTGATAGGTCACCAGACGTTTGCCCAGCCAGTGCTCGGCAAATGCGCGGATCTCTTCTTTGCTCTTAACTACTTTCACACCGCCCGCTTTGCCGCGGCCACCAGCGTGAACCTGACATTTCACTACCCACGGACCCGCGCCGATTTTTGAAGCGGCTTCTTCTGCTTCACGCGGAGTAGTACAGGCATAACCCACCGGCGCCGGTAAGCCATAGCGGGCAAAAAGTTGTTTTGCCTGATATTCATGTAAGTTCATGTGTTCAGTCCATCCTTCAGGGTGTAATTATCTTTAAACCTGTAGGCCTGATAACGGCGCTAACGCGTGTTATCCGGCCTACGGTAGGTAATACGCTTGCTGACTACACGTCCAGCAGCAGACGGGTCGGATCTTCCAGCAGCTCTTTAATCGCCACCAGGAAGCCTACCGATTCACGTCCGTCGATCAGACGGTGGTCATAGGAGAGCGCCAGGTACATCATCGGCAGGATCTCTACCTTGCCATTGACCGCCATCGGACGGTCTTTAATGGCATGCATACCCAGAATAGCGCTCTGCGGTGGGTTGATGATCGGCGTGGACATCAGGGAGCCGAAGACGCCGCCGTTGGTAATAGTGAAGTTACCGCCGGTCAGGTCGTCTACGGTCAGCTTGCCGTCGCGGCCTTTCACTGCCAGCTCTTTGATATTCTTTTCGATATCCGCCATGCCCAGCAGGTCGACGTCACGCAGAACCGGGGTGACCAGACCGCGCGGAGTGGATACGGCCATGCTGACGTCGAAGTAGTTGTGGTACACCACGTCGTCGCCATCGATGGAAGCGTTCACTTCCGGATAGCGTTTCAGCGCTTCCACTACCGCTTTCACGTAGAAGGACATAAAGCCCAGGCGGATGCCATGACGTTTTTCGAACGCCTCACCGTACTGCTTACGCAGATCCATGATGGGCTTCATGTTGACTTCGTTAAAGGTCGTCAGCATGGCGGTAGAGTTTTTCGCTTCCAGCAGACGTTCGGCTACGCGTTTACGCAGGCGGGTCATCGGGACGCGTTTTTCCGAACGGTGGCCCAGCTGCGGCGCCGGCGCGGCTGCCGGGGCGGCGGCTGGCGCTTTGGCTTCTGCCGGCGCCGGGGCTTTCGCCAGATGTTTCTCAACGTCTTCGCGGGTCAGACGGCCGCCGACGCCAGTGCCTTTGATGGCCGCTGGGTCAAGGTTGTGTTCAGCCAGCAGGCGACGGATCGCCGGGCTCAGCGCGTCGTTGTTCTGCTCTTCCAGAGAGGCCTGCTGACGCTGCGCCGGAGTGGACGCTTTCGCATCGGCTTTCTCGCTGCTTTCTTTACCTGCGCTGTTGCCTTCGCGCAGGCGGCCAAGGATCTGGCGAGACAGGACGGTGGCGCCCTCGTCTTCCAGCACTGCATCCAGAATGCCGTCCGCTGATGCCGGTACTTCCAGTACCACTTTGTCAGTTTCGATTTCGACCAGAACTTCGTCACGGACGACCGCGTCGCCCGGTTTTTTGTGCCAGGTGGCGACGGTTGCGTCAGCTACGGACTCAGGCAGGTCGGGAACCAGAATATCTACGCTACTCATTGTGTATCCTTTAATTAATCGACGTTCAGCGCGTCATTGACCAGATCTTGTTGCTGTTTCTGGTGAACGGACATATACCCTACCGCCGGAGAGGCGGAGGCCGGGCGGCCTGCATAACGCAGAGAGGCCCCAAACGGAATCACTTCACGGAAGTGATGCTGGCTGCAGTACCATGCGCCCTGGTTGAGCGGCTCTTCCTGGCACCAGACAAAATCATGCACGTGCGCATACGCTTTCAGCGCTTCCTGCACCGCCTGATGCGGGAACGGATAGAGCTGCTCGATACGAACGATAGCGACATCTTTTTGCTCGTTTTTGCGGCGCTGTTCCAGCAGGTCGTAGTAAACCTTACCAGAGCACAGCACAACGCGCTTCACAGCCTGCGGATCAAGTTGATCGATTTCACCAATAGCCGGCAGGAAAGTGCCGTTCGCCAGCTCATCCATGCTGGAGACCGCCAGCGGATGACGCAGCAGCGACTTCGGCGACATCACCACCAGCGGACGACGCATACCGCGCAGCGCCTGGCGACGCAGCATGTGATAAACCTGTGCCGGCGTGGACGGCACGCAGACCTGCATGTTTTGTTCAGCGCACAGCTGCAGATAACGCTCCAGACGCGCGGAGGAGTGCTCCGGGCCCTGGCCTTCGTAACCGTGCGGCAGGAGCATCACCAGGCCGCACATCCTTCCCCACTTCTGCTCACCGGAGGAGATGAACTGGTCGATCACCACCTGCGCACCGTTGGCGAAGTCGCCAAACTGCGCTTCCCAGATGGTCAGAGTGCGCGGCTCGGCGGTGGCGTAACCATATTCGAACGCCAGCACCGCTTCTTCAGACAGTACCGAGTCCCAAACGCGGAACTGGCCCTGGCCGTTATGGACATGCTGCAGCGGCGTGTAGGTTGAACCATTGGTCTGGTTATGGATCACCGCATGACGGTGGAAGAAGGTGCCGCGGCCGGAGTCTTCGCCGGACAGACGAACCGGAATACCTTCGTCAACCAGCGTGGCGTAGGCCAGGTTTTCGGCACCGCCCCAGTCAAACAGCTTCTCGCCTGCCGCCATCGCCTGGCGGTCGGCGTAAATTTTCGCCACGCGGGACTGCATTTCGATACCTTCCGGTACCGTGCTGATGCGTTTGGCCAACTCCTGCAGACGTTTTGGCTCAACTTTATCCGGATAGCTCTCGTCCCACTCGTGGTTGAGGTACGGCGACCAGGTAAAGGAATGCATATTCATCGGACGCCATTCCTGCACCACGCATTCGCCGGCATCCAGCGCATCGCGATAGAGGTTAACCTGCTCGGTCGCATCTTCCAGAGTCGCCACCTTCTCCTGCTCCAGCTTGTCAGCATAGATTTTGCGCGGAGTCGGATGCTTTTTGATCTTCTGATACATCAGCGGCTGGGTTGCGCTCGGCTCATCGGCTTCGTTGTGGCCGTGACGGCGGTAGCACACCAGGTCAATGAAGACATCGCGTTTAAAGGTATTGCGGAAATCAAGCGCCAGACGGGTGACGAAGGCGACCGCTTCCGGATCGTCCGCATTGACGTGGAAAATCGGCGCCTGCACCATTTTACCGATGTCGGTGCAGTACGGCGTTGAGCGCGCATCCAGCGGGTTAGAGGTCGTGAAGCCCACCTGGTTGTTGATAACGATGCGCACGGTACCGCCCACTTCGTAACCGCGGGCTTTGGACATGTTCAGAGTTTCCTGAACCACGCCCTGGCCGGTGACGGCGGCGTCGCCGTGGATGGTAATAGGCAGAACTTTGTTGCTGCTTGGCTCGTCCAGACGATCCAGACGGGCGCGTACGGAACCGATAACCACCGGGCTGACGATCTCGAGGTGCGACGGGTTAAACGCCAGCGCCAGGTGCACCAGACCGCCTTCGGTTTCCATATCGGAAGAGAAGCCCATGTGGTACTTCACGTCGCCGGTGCCGAGGTGTTCTTTATGTTTGCCCGCGAACTCGTCGAACAGGTCCTGCGGTTTTTTACCCAGCACGTTGACCAGCACGTTCAGACGGCCGCGGTGCGCCATGCCCAGCACCACTTCGCGGGTGCCGCTTTTGCCTGCATGGCGGATCATCTCTTTGAGCATCGGGATCAGGGCGTCGCCACCCTCCAGCGAGAAGCGCTTCGCCCCCGGGAATTTGGCGCCGAGGTAGCGCTCCAGACCTTCCGCGGCGGTCAGTTCGCTGAGGAAGCGTTTTTTCTCTTCCGCGGTAAAGCTCGCTTTGCCAGCTACCGATTCAATGCGCTGCTGGATCCAGCGTTTTTCTTCGGTAGAGGTGATATGCATGTATTCCGCGCCGATGGAGCCGCAGTAGGTTTGCTTGAGGGCGGCAATCAGCTCGCCCAGCTTCATCGTGTCTTTACCGATGGCAAATGAACCTACGTTATAGCTTTCCTGGAAATCGGCCTCGGTCAGATCGTGGTAGGCCGGATCGAGATCCGCCACTCTCTCTTGCTTCCACAGCCCCAGCGGATCGAGATTCGCATGCTGGTGGCCACGGAAACGGTATGCGTTGATGAGCTGCAGGACTTTAACCTGCTTCACATTGGTGTCTGGGTCGGAAATCGAAGAAGTGTAACGTGAGGCATCCTTCGCCAGTCGACGGAAATAATCACGCGTTTTGGAATGAAATTGATCCGGTTTAACTCCGGTGCCAGGTAACTGCTGGAACATTGAACGCCAGTTGGCGTCAACAGAGTCAGGATCGGTTAAGAAGTCTTCATAGAGCTGTTCTATCCAGCTCTGGTTCGAACCAGAGAGGTAAGAAGAGTCCAGCCAGGCTTTCATTGCGCCGTTCTGCATCGTGATCCCTTAAGCATTCATATGCTTATTTCGCCGTAGAAACTACCACGCACACCGAGTGCACGTGCCGGGGTTCACTTGTTGCGGACGAGTTGTGGTTTCTATCCGCTAAGGAACCTTTAAAAACTGCCATTAATCTTCAGCGTTCAGGCTGCGGTTGCGTTGGCTGCCTTCGCTTACCCCGGTCACATAGTTCACTATGCTCCCGGGGATGCGCTCAGTTGCCGCCTTACCTCGCACTGAACGCCTCGATTACTGGTACATCTTGTGGCGGTTTTTAAAGATTTCCTGCTATATCCCCCGGCGGCGCTAACGCTTGCCGGGGCTACTGCTTTGGTAGCCCGGATAAGCGCTAGCGCCATCCGGGACAGACCGTGTTGCTTACGCGCTGCGCTGCAGCAGCATCGACTTAATATGGCCGATGGCGCGCGTCGGGTTCAGCCCCTTCGGACACACACTGACGCAGTTCATAATGCTGTGACAGCGGAATACGCTGAAAGCATCGCTCAGGCCGTCCAGGCGCTCGCTGGTTTCGGTATCGCGACTGTCGATCAGGAACCGATACGCGGCCAGCAGGCCAGCCGGGCCGATGAACTTGTCCGGGTTCCACCAGAACGACGGGCACGAGGTCGAACAGCAGGCGCACAGAATACACTCGTACAGCCCGTCGAGTTTCTCACGCTGCTCAGGCATCTGCAGATGCTCGCGAGCCGGAGGATTTTGCCCATTATTCAACAAGTAAGGCTTAATCTTCTCATATTGTGCATAGAATTGCCCCATGTCCACCACCAAATCACGGATAACCGGTAATCCTGGCAGCGGACGGATAACAATCTTCTTGCCCGGCTGATTCAGCGCGGAGATCGGCGTGATGCACGCCAAACCGTTTTTCCCGTTCATGTTCAGACCATCGGACCCGCAGACCCCTTCACGGCAGGAGCGGCGGAACGACAGCGACGGATCTTTTTCTTTCAGCTGGATCAGCGCATCCAGCAGCATCATGTCGCGACCTTCTTCCGCTTCAAGGGTGTAATCCTGCATGTGCGGAGCGTCGTCAACATCCGGGTTATAGCGATAAATTGAAAACTCGAGTTTCATTTTCCTGTCTCCGCATTAGTAAGTACGAATCTTCGGCGGGAATGCCGGACGCAGTTTCGGTTCCATATTGACGCTACGACGCGTCATGGATTCCGACTCTGGCAGGTACAGGGAATGGCACAGCCAGTTTTCATCATCACGATCCGGGAAGTCGAAGCGGCTGTGGGCGCCACGGCTCTCGGTACGGAAGTTAGCGGATACGGCGGTCGCGTAGGCGGTTTCCATCAGGTTATCCAGCTCCAGGCACTCAACGCGCTGGGTGTTGAACTCGCTGGAGGTATCGTCGAGACGGGCGTTTTTCAGGCGCTCGCGGATCACTTTCAGTTGCTCCAGACCTTTGTGCATCGCATCGCCTTCGCGGAACACCGAGAAGTTATGCTGCATACATTCCTGCAGCGCTTTACGAATCGCCACCGGATCTTCACCAGAGCGGGTGTTGTTCCAGCGGTTGAGGCGATCCAGCGAGCCTTCGATATCGGATTCGCTAGCGTCGCGCAGCGTGCCCTGCTCGGCAATGGATTCCTGCAGATGCAGGCCCGCCGCGCGGCCGAAGACCACCAGGTCGAGCAGCGAGTTGCCGCCCAGACGGTTGGCGCCGTGGACCGATACGCAGGCGATTTCGCCTACCGCGAACAGGCCCGGGATCACCACGTCTTCGCCCTTTTCATTCACGGTCAACGCCTGGCCGGTGACTTTGGTCGGGATACCGCCCATCATGTAGTGACAGGTTGGGATAACCGGGATCGGCTCTTTCACCGGATCGACGTGGGCAAAGGTACGGGAAAGTTCAAGGATACCCGGCAGACGAGATTCCAGAACCTCTTTACCGAGGTGATCCAGTTTCAGTTTCGCGTGCGGGCCCCACGGACCGTCGCAGCCGCGGCCTTCGCGGATTTCGATCATGATGGAACGCGCCACCACGTCACGGCCCGCAAGGTCTTTAGCGTTCGGGGCATAACGCTCCATAAAGCGTTCGCCGTGTTTGTTCAGCAGGTAACCGCCTTCGCCGCGGCAACCTTCGGTAACCAGAACCCCAGCCCCGGCGATACCGGTCGGGTGGAACTGCCACATTTCCATATCCTGCACCGGCACGCCGGCGCGGATGGCCATCCCGACGCCGTCACCCGTATTGATGTGGGCGTTGGTGGTGGACTGATAGATACGGCCTGCGCCGCCGGTCGCCAGCACGGTGGCGCGGGCTTTAAAGTAGACCACTTCGCCGGTCTCGATGCACAGGGCGGTACAACCGACTACCGCGCCGTCCTGGTTTTTCACCAGATCGAGGGCGTACCATTCGGAGAAGATAGTGGTGTGGTTTTTCAGGTTCTGCTGATACAGAGTGTGCAGCAGGGCGTGACCGGTACGGTCAGCCGCCGCAGCGGTACGCGCCGCCTGTTCGCCGCCGAAGTTCTTCGACTGGCCGCCAAACGGGCGCTGATAAATACGGCCATCGTCAAGACGAGAGAACGGCAGTCCCATGTGCTCCAGCTCAAGAATCGCTTCCGGGCCGGTCTTACACATGTATTCGATGGCGTCCTGGTCGCCGATATAGTCCGACCCTTTTACGGTGTCGTACATATGCCATTCCCAGTTATCTTCATGGGAGTTACCGAGCGCGACGGTGATGCCACCCTGCGCGGATACGGTATGGGAACGGGTAGGGAACACTTTGGAGAGCAGTGCACAAGTCTGTCCGCTCTGGGAAATTTGCAGCGCCGCGCGCATACCTGCGCCGCCGGCACCGATGACAACAGCATCAAACTCTCTGACTGGCAATTTCATTACACACCCCACACCACAACAAATCCATAAAGAACGTAAGCCACCAGCGCCACAACGATAGCCAGTTGCAGAACCAGGCGCAGAGCCAGTGGTTTAACGTAGTCTGTTAACACCTGCCACATCCCGATCCAGGCATGGATGAGAATGGAAACGAGAGCCAGCAGAGTGAAGACCTTAGTGAAGCCGGAGGCAAAGAATCCGGTCCACACTTCCCATGAGATTTCACCGGTGGTGGCGAAGAAGCCAACCATGTAGATGATGTAGAGGGTCAGAACGATGGCGGTAGCACGGACCAGGATAAAGTCATGTACGCCGTTGCGTCCCAGTGCTGAGGCGTTGCTTACCATACGAGGACTCCTGCGAGAAGTGAAAGCACGACAGTAATAACAAAAGAAATTTTGGCGGAACGTTTCCCTGCTTCGAGGGTTTCGTCCAGGTAGCCAAAGTCCATCATCAGATGGCGAATACCGACAACGACGTGATAGGCCAGCGCGGTGAGAATGCCCCACATGATGAACTTCACAAAGAAGCTATCCATGATGGAGGCCGCCGTCAGAAAACCTTCTGGGGAGGAAAGGCTGGTGCCCAGCAGCCAAAGCAGAATTCCGACCGCCACGAAGGTGATGACACCGGAAACGCGATGGAGAATGGACGCTATCGCCGTGATTGGGAACCGTATCGTTTGTAGATCCAGATTGACAGGTCTTTGTTTTTTCACATTTCTTACCATGAATAACGCCCACATGCTGTTCTTATTGTTTCCTTCCTCCGGTCTGCTTGCGGGTCAGACAGCGTCCTTTCTATAACCAGAAGTCATGTTAAAACGTCTTTTCAGGCATTAAAACATCACTAAACAACGCTGGGTGGCTCGGGATTGCAGGGTGTTCCGGAGACCTGGCCGCAGTATAGGCCGTTCACAAAATCATTACAATTAACCTACATATAGTTTGTTGGGTTTTCTCCGGAACAGTGATCAAGGTCACGATACCAACATTTTTTTAATTTTTAATCACCTGATTTGACAAATATTAAACATTCTTGTTACAACCATTACCAGTTAAATGCAATAATGCTCAAAAGTTATGGGGTCACTCTTTCACCTGAGAATAAGTTATGTAACAGTGTGTCAGTATTGACCGATGTAATCAGGACAGTTATTAGTGGTATATAGGTTTTAATATTCGGACTGCTAAAACGCTGATTTGCTGTTGTTTCACCGCAGCCCTGAAGGACGTGCCATCAAGCGCCGTTGCTCTGTACCCTGCCCTTTTCGCTGACGCAGAGCTGTGTGCAACATAACAAACTGGTAACGTATGCAGGCGCGGGCCGAAAGCAAATCCACCACCCGGCAGTCTTAAGCAATAAAGGCGCTAAGGAGACCATAAATGTCTGATGCTAAAGCAAAAATCACCCTGGGTGGTGACACTGCTATTGAACTGGATGTGCTAAAAGGCACGCTCGGTCAGGATGTTATTGATATTCGTAGTCTTGGTTCAAAAGGCGTATTTACCTTTGACCCAGGTTTCACATCAACGGCTTCTTGTGAATCTAAAATTACGTTTATCGATGGTGACGAGGGGATCCTGCTGCACCGCGGCTTCCCGATCGACCAGTTAGCGACCGAATCTAATTATCTTGAAGTCTGTTATATCCTGCTGTACGGCGAAAAGCCGACCCAGGCCGAATATGACGAATTCAAAACTACCGTCACCCGCCACACCATGATTCATGAGCAGATCACCCGTCTGTTCCACGCGTTCCGTCGCGATTCCCACCCGATGGCGGTGATGTGCGGGATCACCGGCGCGCTGGCGGCGTTCTATCATGATTCCCTCGACGTGAATAACCCGCGTCACCGCGAGATTGCCGCCTACCGTCTGCTGTCCAAAATGCCAACCATGGCAGCCATGTGTTACAAATATTCTATCGGCCAGCCGTTTGTTTATCCGCGCAACGACCTCTCCTACGCCGGCAACTTCCTGCGCATGATGTTTGCGACACCGTGCGAAGAGTATGAAGTCAATCCGGTGCTGGAGCGCGCGATGGATCGTATTCTGATCCTGCACGCCGATCACGAGCAGAACGCGTCGACCTCCACGGTACGTACCGCGGGCTCCTCCGGCGCTAACCCGTTCGCCTGTATCGCTGCGGGCATCGCCTCCCTGTGGGGACCGGCACACGGTGGCGCCAACGAAGCGGCGCTGAAAATGCTGGAAGAGATCAGCTCCGTTGAGCACATTCCGGAATTTGTTCGTCGTGCGAAAGACAAGAATGACTCTTTCCGCCTGATGGGCTTCGGCCATCGTGTTTACAAAAACTACGATCCGCGCGCCACCGTGATGCGTGAAACCTGCCATGAAGTGCTGAAAGAGCTGGGCACCAAAGACGACCTGCTGCAGGTGGCCATGGAGCTGGAGCATATCGCGCTGAACGACCCGTACTTCATCGAGAAGAAACTGTATCCGAACGTCGACTTCTACTCCGGTATCATCCTGAAAGCGATGGGTATTCCGTCCTCCATGTTTACCGTTATCTTCGCCATGGCGCGTACCGTGGGCTGGATTGCGCACTGGAACGAAATGCACAGCGATGGCATGAAGATCGCCCGTCCGCGTCAGCTGTATACCGGCTACGCCAAACGCGATTTCCAGTCCGACATTAAGCGTTAATCTCACTGTCCGGATCATAAAAACGCGCCTGCTGGCGCGTTTTTTTATGCCTGATAACGCGCTTCATGCTGAAATCGCCCGCCAGCCGGCTTAATGCTGGCATCCTGGACACCAGTAAAATGGCCGCGAGGAGAGCGTCGTCTTCTCAATGATTCCCCCACAGCGTTCGCACCTTTCCCCATCGCGATGGAAGACCTTAAAGCGAAACAGCGCGCCATGATGCTTGTTGTCATCCACCAGACCGCGAGTACGATAGGACAGCCGCGGGATATCGAGCAGCTCGCGCGCCAGCGCATCCAGCTGACTGTCGCTCAGTTCAGCGGCTTTACGCTTACCGCTTAATCCCACCTGCCAGAGAATTTCCACCCGCAGATAGTTTCCGAGCCCGGCAAGAAAAGCCTGATCCAGCAGCAGGCCGGAAAACTGACGATTGCGGAATTTGGCCGACAGCAGCCGCGCTTTCACCTGCTCCGCGGTTAACGTCATGTCCAGCACGTCCGGTCCGACGCGCAGCAAGAACGGATGGTTGGCAACCTGCTCCGCCGTGAGGATATCAATGTCCGACGCGCTGTAGAGCAAAATCGCCTTGCTGGCGGTCTGCAGCCTGACGCGCAGTACGCGGTTCGATTGCGGCTCAACGCCGGCATCCACCACACGCCAGACGCCGTACAGCTGGTTATGGCTATACAGGGTCAATCCGCCGGAGAAGTGGGTTAACAGGGCCTTGCCGCGGGTGGCGATATGGGTCACCCGCTGACCAGTTAGCTGAGTTTGATAGGGTTGCAACTGAGGAAAGGCGAACCAGACGTTGGTTAAGGGTTCGCCTTTGATTGCCGCCTCCAGTTTATCCGCCGCACGGCGGATCTCCGGACCTTCCGGCATACTGTCATCCTTCTGTTAATGGGTGGCGCCGCCGCCAATTTTGACATCGTCATCCTGTTCAAGGGCGACGGCAATCGCCGTTTCCAGCGCCTCGCGTACCGTCGCGACCGACATACTCGCCTCGCCGGGGTGGGCCGCCGCCTGTTCAGGCAGATACGGAATATGGATAAAACCGCCCTTCTGTCCGCGTTTTCCCTGCAGCTGATGCAGCAAACCATACATCACGTGATTGCAGACGAAGGTGCCCGCGGTTTGCGACACCGAGGCCGGGATCCCCTGCTGGCGCAGCGCGCTGACGATCGCTTTGATCGGTAGCGTACTGAAGCAGGCCGCAGGGCCATTAGCGACGATCGGCTCGTCGATCGGTTGCTGGCCTTTATTGTCGGGGATACGCGCATCATCGACATTGATCGCTACACGTTCGACGGTAATATCGACACGGCCGCCGGCCTGTCCGACGGCAATCGTCAGCCGCGGTTGATAGGTTTCCAGCGCCGCCTTCAGCACCGTCAGCGCTTCGCCGAATACGCAGGGTAATTGTTTAGCCACCACCTGCTGTCCGCGAATAATCATGCCATCCAGCTGCTTAACCACTTCCCATGAAGGGTTAACCGTTTCGCCGCCGAACGGCTCAAAACCGGTAATCAATACGCCAGCCATCATCCCTCCTTACAGGAACATCAGGAAATAGAGTAAGAATACATTGACGATAAGCAGCAGGATACCGGTCGGTATCTGGGCTTTAATCACCGCGTTTTTATCCGGCAGTTCCAGCAGCGCCGCCGGGACAATATTGAAGTTCGCCGCCATCGGCGTCATCAGCGTGCCGCAGTAGCCGGAAAACATACCAATCGCCGCCATTACCGCCGGATTGCCGCCGTGCTGCAGGACTAAAATCGGAATGCCAACTCCGGCGGTCACAATCGGGAAAGCGGCAAAGGCGTTGCCCATCACCATTGTCAGCACCGCCATGCCGATGGCATACACAGCCACGGCGATAAAGCGGTTATCGACCGCCAGATAGTGCTCGGTCAGCCATGAAATGCTGGTTCCGACGCCCGCTGCGGTAAACAGCAGCCCCAGCACCGCGAGGATTTGCGGCAGGATAAAGGCCCAGCCGACGGAATCAAGCAAACGGCGCGCTTCCTGCATTGGCTGCGCCACCGTTTCATGCGTCATACGAATCGCCATCGCCAGGCCAATCAGCGTACCGACAGTCATCGAGAACAGAGTAATCAGCGTCGCGTGGTTGCCCGGCCCGAAGAGCGCCACCTGCCATGAGGGCAGATTGTTAAACAGCAGTACGCCAATGACGGTGACGACCGGAATCGCCAGCGCCGGAAAGAAAAGTTTGTTGCCGAGGCGTTTCGCGCTGGCGGTTTTCTCTTCCTGGGTACGCTGATGGTAGCTGCCGAGGCGCACGCCGCCAAAACCGGCGATCAGCGCCAGGACGACCACCACCCCGCCGACAGCGATATTCACCGTACGCTTATCGCCCACCAGTTGATATGTCCAGTCGCCGAGCAAGAACACCAGCCCGTACAGGCCCCAGAACAGACCGGTTGTCAGACGCCGCGGATTGCTTTTGTCGCGCCAGGACATGATAGCCACGACCAGCAGTACCGCGCCGGCCAGCCAGTATAAATAGGTTTGCTGGAAATTCATGCCGCACCGCCTTTCGCCTGTCCGGCGTTTATCCGGTCCAGCTCGCGCTGGAGATGGCGATCGAGTCGCCACAGGCGCGCGGCGTGGATCAGAAAGGCGCAGATCGCCGTCGGGATCCCCCACAGGGCAATATGCAACGGTTCCGTCTGGATCCCACCCGACTCCAGCATAAAGTTGTGCATGAAGATGATCGCGCCGAAGGCGACAAAAATATCTTCGCCGAAGAACAGCCCGACGTTATCGGTTGCCGCCGACATCGCGCGCAGGCGGTAGCGTACATTGCCCGGCAGCGGGCCAAAGCGCTTTTCCGCCGCCCCCTCCGCCATCGGCGCCAGCAGCGGGCGCACCATTTGCGGATGTCCGCCGAGGCTGGTCAACCCCAGAGCGGCGGTGGCTTCGCGCACAAACAGATAGACGATCAGCAGACGTCCGGCGGTCGCGCTATGGATCTTCGCGATCCACGCCTGCGCCCGCTCTTTCAGACCATGGCGCTCCAGCAGCCCGATCACCGCCAGCGGCAGCAGCAGAATAAACGGCAGATTACGGGTATTCAGGAAGCCCTCGCCCAGTTTCTCCAGAATAGTGGCTATTGGCATATGCGCCGCCACGCCGGTGACGATCCCGGAGATAATCACCACCAGCACCGGGTTAAAGCGTAATACAAAACCGACCACAATCACGGCAATGCCGATTAGCGGCCAGAGGGATATCGCCTCTTGCATAATAACGTCCTGTTCAGTTGTGAGTATTGTGAGTGTTGTTAATTATTTGATTTAATTATTATTAATAACTTAGGCGGACTATTACTCGAGGTCCGCGCTGACGTCGATATTCCGCCCGGCAAACGCGGCGCGCAAGCGTCGGGCGAAATCGAGCGCGTGAGCGCCATCGCCATGCAGGCAGACCGTTTCCGCCTTAACATGCGCCCATTCGCCGCTCAGGCTGCGCACCCGATTGTGCTGCACCATTTCCAGCGTTTGCGCCAGCGCCTGCTCTTCGCTCTCAATCAGCGCGCCCGGTTGGCTGCGCGGCACCAGGCTGCCGTCGGCCTGATAGCCGCGATCGGCGAAGACTTCCTGGCGCGTCGTCAACTGATAATGCTGTCCGGCGCGGATAAGCTCGCTGCCCGCCAGCCCAACCAGCACCAGGTCGGCGTCGGCATCGCGCACCGCACGGGCGATAGCGTCGGCCAAAGGCGGCTCTTTCGCCGCCTGGTTGTACAACATGCCATGCGGTTTGACGT
The DNA here is from genome assembly GCF_018223925.1 of Klebsiella sp. 10. Taxonomy (NCBI): domain Bacteria; kingdom Pseudomonadati; phylum Pseudomonadota; class Gammaproteobacteria; order Enterobacterales; family Enterobacteriaceae; genus Klebsiella; species Klebsiella sp. 10. The sequence continues at coordinate 80,668 of NZ_JAGRRB010000025.1, read as the reverse complement.
GCCGCAGCTCGCCCCCCTGGGCGTGTACGATTGCCGCCAGCGCGCCAATTTGATACAGCACCTGGGCGTAGACCGTCTCTGGCGGTAACTGCATCGCGGTTCGACCGAAATTTTCCCGGTCCGGGAAGCTCGGGTGTGCGCCAATAGCGACGCCGTTTTTCAGCGCCTCGCGCACGCATTGCTGCATAAGAACCGCATCGCCGGCGTGAAAGCCGCAGGCGATATTGGCGGAAGAGACCAGCTGCAGCAGCGCGCTATCGCTGGCGCAGCCTTCGCCGAGGTCGGCATTTAAATCAATTTTCATCGCTTAATCTCCAGGCCAGTTGTTCAAGGTAGCGCTGCTGGTCGGCGCGCGCTTTTAGCGCTTCCTCCAGCGAACAGGGGGTGAAATGGATCGGCTGACCTAGCGGAATTTGCGCCAGTTGGTACATATCGGCTTCAATAATGCAGGCTATACGCGGATAGCCGCCGGTGGTTTGCGCATCGTTCATCAACACAATCGGCTGGCCGTTATGCGGTACCTGTACCACGCCGGGCAGCAGGCCATGAGAGAGCATTTCCCGGTCGGTTGTGCGCCTGAGCGGCTGCCCCTGCAGGCGGTAGCCCATACGGTTGCTTTGCGGACTCAGCTTCCACGGCGAGCGCCAGAAAGACTCCTGCGACACGCTGTCGAATTCGTGATACTCCGGCCCCGGCAGCGCGCGAATAATATTGCCTATCGGCAGCTGTTTAACGCCGCGCGAGGCGCTAAAGCGGCGGGACGATTTCCCAATCTTCACTTGATCGCCATCCTGCAACCGGCGCCCTTCGATTCCGCCGATACCGACTTTCAGATCGGTAGAGCGGGAACCTAAAACTTCAGGGACATCAATACCGCCCGCGACCGCCAGATAGCTGCGGATCCCATGCTGAGGATTTTTCAGCACCAGCCGCTGCCCGGCCTTCGCCTCCATTCGCCAGCCCAACCAGACCGGCGCGCCGTCGAGCGTCGCTTCACAGGCGGCGCCGGTCAACGCGAACCAGCAGTGGCGGGTAAACTGCACATCGATCTGACCCAGCGTAATTTCCAGCGCCGCCGCCTCCGGCGCATTGCCCACCAGCAGATTGGCAATGGTCATCGCCGGTTTATCCAGCGCGCCGCAGCGGCTAATCCCCCACTGGCGCTGGCCTTCCCGGCCGCCATCCTGTACCGAGGTATACATGCCGGCGCGGATAAATTTCAACATACCCCCTCCTTCTGCGGCACAAAGCGCACGCGATCGCCGGAACGCAGCAGCACCGGCTCTTCACGTTTTGGATCGAATAATGCCAGCGGCGTGCGCCCCAGCAGCTGCCAGCCGCCCGGCGTCGCCAGCGGATAAATACCGGTTTGCGATCCGCCGATACCGACGGATCCCGCCGGTACCAGTACGCGCGGCTCGGCGCGACGCGGCATCGCCAGCTGCTCCGGCAGGCCGCCAAAATACGGAAACCCCGGCTGGAAACCCAGAAACCACACCATATACTCCACCGAAGAGTGCAGTTCGACCACCTGCTTTTCGCTCAAACCGCTATGGCGCGCGACGTCGCCAAGATCTGGTCCCGCCTCGCCGCCGTAGATAACCGGGATACTTATCTCACGGGATTCCGGCTCCAGCGCATCGCTCTCTTCCCACCAGCGCTGCAGCTTGTCAATCGCCTCCCACGCCATCTCCTGCGGACGACGCAGCACAACGGTGATGTTGTTCATCCCCGGGATCACTTCAACCACCTCTTCGCGATCGGTCAACCGCTGCGTCAGGCCCCAGATACGTTTTTGGCTCTCCAGGGTCACCGGAGGCTCAAGCTCCAGGACCACCGCCGTTTCACCTAACAGATAACAACGCGCTCGCTGCACTTTCTTCTCTCCCGTCAGGCAGGGTTAGGAATATCAATAAAGGTAACGTCCAGATCGGTCGTTTCCGTCAGCCATTCGCTGAGGGCGCGAATGCCGCCCCGCTCGGTGGCGTGGTGGCCGGCGGCATAAAAATGCAGGCCCTGCTCGCGGGCAGAGTGAATAGTTTGTTCCGACACCTCGCCGGTGATAAAGGCGTCCACGCCAAAGCGCGCCGCGGCGTCGATAAAGCTCTGGCCGCCGCCGGTACACCAGGCGACGCGGCTGACGGTGTCCGGCCCGGTATCGCCGCACCACAGCGGCTTGCGCCCCAGTCGCGCTTCGATCCACGAGGCCAGTTCGAGGCCGGAAACCGGCATCGACAGCTCGCCCCACGGCACCAGCGGTTCGATTTCGCCGAGCACGTTAATCCCCAGCAGATGCGCCAGCTGCGCGTTATTGCCCAGCTCCGGATGGGCATCCAGCGGCAGGTGCCAACCGTAGAGATTGATATCGTTGGCCAGCAGGGTTTTCAGGCGACGGCGCTTCATGCCGCGGATCACTGGCGATTCGTTTTTCCAGAAATAGCCGTGATGAACAATCACCGCATCCGCCTGCAGACGGACGGCCTCATCCAGCAGCGCCTGGCAGGCCGTCACTCCGGTGACGATCTTGTGCACCGTTTCGCGTCCTTCCACCTGCAGACCGTTAGGGGCGAAGTCACTGATGGCCGCACTATTGAGCTTGTCGTTAATCAGTTGTTCCAGTTCGCTATTTTTCATCGCCACTCCAGCAGATAATCAGGTTATACAAAGGCATAACATAACCATATCCATTCGGGTCGTCGATAGTCCGCTACCGTCACTGACCATGACTTTTTAACGAATCCCGCAATTTGTCTATTCATCCCGCCGCGCATTAGTGTATATTTATGCACTAATAAAGCATATTAAATAATCAGAAAGCCCCTCAAGCCATGAATATGACTGATAAATCGCTATTCATGCAGAACGATCGACTTTCGCTTTACGCCAGGAAACACACTTCATATGCAGACAACATCATCGCAACCGCGGGCGATCTACTACGTCGTGGCGCTGCAAATCTGGGAGTACTTTAGCTTTTACGGCATGCGCGCCCTGCTGATCCTCTATCTCACCAATCAGCTCAAATATGACGATAACCATGCCTACGCCCTGTTCAGCGCCTACTGTTCGCTGGTCTATGTGACGCCGATCCTCGGCGGCTATCTGGCCGATAAGCTGTTAGGCAACCGGATGGCGGTCATGCTCGGCGCGCTGCTGATGGCCATTGGCCATCTGGTGCTCGGGGCCAGCGAAACCGCTCCGGTTTTCCTGTACCTGTCGCTGGCGATCATCGTCTGCGGCTACGGGTTGTTTAAATCCAACGTCAGCTGTCTGCTGGGCGAGCTGTACGAACCCGCCGATCCGCGTCGCGATGGCGGCTTTTCGCTGATGTATGCCGCCGGCAATATCGGCTCGATTATCGCGCCGATCGCCTGCGGCTACGTACAGGAGGAGTATAGCTGGGCGATGGGCTTTGCCCTGGCGGCCATCGGCATGGTCGCGGGGCTGGTGATTTTCCTCTGCGGCAACCGTCATTTCCAGCATACCGCCGGCGTCAACCGCCAGGCGCTGTGCGCGCGCCGCTTCCTGTTGCCGAACTGGGGCTGGCTGCTGGTATTGCTGGTTACCGCCCCGCTGCTGATTGCGGTACTGTTCTGGCAGGAGTGGTCGGTGTATGCCCTGATCGTGGCCACGGCCATTGGCCTCGCGGTACTGGCGCGGATCTACCTGCGCGCCGAAACCGATAAACAGCGCAAGGATCTGCGCCTGATCGTCGTCCTGACCGCCTTCAGCCTGCTGTTCTGGGCCTTCGCCCAGCAGGGCGGGAGCTCCATCAGCCTGTATATTGACCGCTTCGTTAACCGCCATATCATGAGCTACGAAGTCCCTACCGCTATGTTCCAGTCAATCAACGCCTTCGCGGTGATGCTCTGCGGGATGGTGCTGGCGTGGCTGGTGAAAGAGAGCGTGAACGGCAATCGTACCGTGCGCATCTGGGGGAAATTTGCCCTCGGTCTGGGCCTGATGAGCGCCGGGTTCTGCATTTTGACCCTCAGCGCCCGCTGGTCGGCGGCCTATGGTCAGTCGTCCATGCCGCTGATGGTGCTGGGTCTGGCGGTGATGGGCTTTGCCGAACTGTTTATCGACCCGGTCGCCATGTCGCAGATCACCCGCATTGAGATCCCGGGTGTCACTGGGGTGCTGACCGGTATCTATATGCTGCTCTCAGGGGCCATCGCCAACTATCTGGCCGGCGTCATCGCCGACCAGACCTCGCAGGCGTCCTTCGACGCCGCCGGGGCGGTGAACTACTCCATTGACGCCTACATCAAGGTCTTCAGCCAGATCACCTGGGGCGCGCTGGCCTGTGTCGGCGTGGTGCTGGTCATCTGGCTGTATCACTCGCTGAAGGTCAGGACCGGCCGTCTGGCGGTGGAGTAATTCCTTTTCTGGCGGCCTCCCAGGCCGCCAGCGTCTCCTGCCGCGCCTGCTTGTGATCAACTATCGGGCGCGAATAGTCCAGCGTGATCCCTTGTTTATCCGCCCACGCCCACGGCTGATGCAGGGCCTTCTCCGGCACCTTTGCCAGCTCCGGCAGCCAGCGACGTATAAACACCCCCTGTTTATCAAACTTTTCGCCCTGGGTGGTGGGATTAAATATGCGGAAATAGGGCGCGGCGTCGGTGCCCGTTGAAGCCGCCCACTGCCAGCCGCCGTTATTCGCCGCCAGGTCGCCATCAATCAGCTGGCTCATGAAATAGCGCTCGCCCGCCCGCCAGTCGAGGCGCAAATCTTTCGTCAGGAAGCTGGCGACAATCATGCGCAACCGGTTATGCATCCAGCCGGTGGCGTTAAGCTGGCGCATGGCGGCATCGACTATCGGAAAACCGGTCTCCCCGCGCTGCCAGGCCTGCAGGGCGGCCTCCTCTGCGCGCCAGGCGACCTTATCTGTCCAGGCAGTAAATGGCCGCCCTTTACAGAGCTTCGGATAGTAGACCATCAGATGGCGGTAAAACTCGCGCCAGATCAGCTCGTTAAGCCAGGTGGCGCCGGCTCCGCCGTCCAGCGCGGCGGGATGTTCCGTCAGCAGACGATGCAGGCACTGGCGGGGGGACAGCACGCCGATGGCCAGGCAGGGCGACAGGCGACTGGTCCCTTCCACGGCCGGGAAGTCGCGCTGCCCCTCGTAATCCGCCGCCGCTTGCTGACAAAACGCGCGCAGACGCGCCAGCGCCGTTTTTTCATCCGCGGCAAACAGCAGCCCGTCGAACGGCGTTTGCGGGTAGTTAAGCTCAGGCAGCGGCGGCGCCTGGCAGGCAGGCGCCTGGCGCGGCTTCGGGGCCGCCACGCACGCCGGCAGTCCGTCCCGCAGACGGCGAATAAACGCATTTTTAAACGGGGTGAAGACTTTATACATTTCGCCGCCACCGGTCAGTACGCTGCCGGGCGGCAACAGGACGCTGTCGTCAAAGCCCTGGCAAATCACGTCGCGCAAGGTGTTCTCAACGGCGGCATCGCGCTGGCGTTCATTGAATTCGTACTGATAGTTGTAGAACAGGTGACTGACCTGATGCTGCTGGCAAAAATCGGCCAGCCGTTCGACGCTGGCGGTAAAATCGTCCGCCTCTTCTACCCACAGCGGTATGCCCCGTTCCGCCAGCGCGGCATGCAGACTCTGTAAATGGCTGGCGATAAAAGCGGCCTGCCGTGGCGCCAGGTGATGTTCACGCCACTGCCCCGGGGTGGCGATATACAGCGCCAGCACCTGCGCCTGCGGATCGCGGCAGGCGGCAGCCAGCGCCAGGTTATCGTGAATGCGTAAATCCGTGCGTAACCAGACCAGATGGGTGGCCATATCACTCCTTATTATCCGTCAGCAATACTCATCTTATGATCTAAGCCGGCAAAAATAGCGCGCTCCGGCAAAATACGCACCTGCCAATTCCAAGGCGGCGCATAAAAACGAGTGTAGACAAGCGGCGAAAAAAAACCGCCGGGGCAACCCGGCGGTCTTGTTATTTTCTTCGCAGCAGGAGGATTAATAGAAATCGTGAGCGGCTTTCTCCGCCTGCGCCATCCACACCGGCTGCTCGCTGGTTTTCGACCACACCCGGTGCAGCCAGCTGTAGTAGCGGGCGCGATCTTTCCAGAACAGCATCACCGGCAGCGCTGCGACGCCAGCCACGACGGCGAAAGCACGACGCAGCAAAATAATATGAGCAGGATAAGCTTTGTACAACGCCATCATTTCTCTCCCCTTTGTCAGGCCGGCAAGCAGCGCCGGTAAAATTAATCATGTTTGTCTGAGCAAAATAATACCGCTCTGCTTGTAATTTTACTACTCATCCGACCACTAAAAAGCACGTATTTATACTTAATTTACATTCGCCACGTAAATTAGTTACGAAAAAGTTAAATTAATACTAACCATCAGTTAATTTGTGCCTTTGTCATTTTTATACTTTTTTTACACCGCACCCGCGGATTTTTGCGAAATCTTTGCGCCGTAATTTCTATCCTCCAGGTAAATCGAAAACACACCCGGAGGTGGATTGTGACTGCAGGCGTACTCACTGGCGTTGGGCTGGTGTTCCTGTTACTGGCTTATCTGGTTTATGCCTTGATACATGCGGAGGCATTCTGATGGCTGCCCAGGGATTTTTATTATTAGCCAGCTATCTGCTGGTATTGCTGGTGCTGGCGCGCCCGCTGGGGATGTGTCTGGCAAGAATGGTGAATGACATCCCGCTTCCCGGCCTGGCCGGGGTCGAGCGCGTCCTGTGGCGCGTGGCCGGGATCCGCGCCGAAGAGATGGGCTGGCTGCAGTATTTGCTGGTGCTCCTGCTGTTTAACGCCCTCGGCGGCCTGGCGCTGTTTGCCCTGCTGATGCTCCAGGGCGTGCTGCCGTTTAACCCGCAGCACCTGCCGGGGCTGTCATGGGATCTGGCGCTCAATACCGCGATCAGCTTTGTCAGCAATACCAACTGGCAGGCTTACGCCGGCGAAAGCACCATGAGTTATCTCAGCCAGATGGTCGGCCTGACGGTGCAGAATTTCCTCTCCGCCGCCACCGGCATCGCCGTGGTCTTCGCCCTGACCCGCGCCTTCGCCCGGCAGAAAATGTCGACCCTCGGCAATGCCTGGGTCGACCTGACGCGCATTACCCTGTGGCTGCTGCTGCCGCTCTCTCTGCTGGTGGCCCTGTTCTTTATTCAGCAGGGCGTGCCGCAGAATCTGCAGGCCTACCAGCCCTTTACCACCCTCGAAGGGGTGCACCAGCTGCTGCCGATGGGGCCTGTCGCCTCACAGGAAGCGATTAAGCTGCTGGGCACTAACGGCGGCGGTTTCTTCAATGCCAACTCCGCCCATCCGTTTGAAAACCCGACCGCGCTGACCAATCTCGTGCAGATGCTGGCGATCTTCCTGATCCCGACGGCGCTGTGCTTCGCCTTCGGCGAGGTGGTAAGCGATCGGCGTCAGGGACGCGCCATCCTGTGGGCAATGACGCTGATCTTTATCCTCTGCGTCGCCGTGGTGATGTGGGCGGAGACCCGCGGCAATCCGCATCTGCTGACGCTGGGCGCTGACAGTAGCCTGAATATGGAAGGTAAAGAGAGTCGCTTCGGTATTCTCGCCAGCAGTCTGTTCGCGGTGATCACCACCGCCGCCTCCTGCGGCGCGGTCAATGCCATGCATGACTCCTTCACCGCGCTGGGCGGCATGGTGCCGATGTGGCTGATGCAGATTGGCGAAGTGGTGTTCGGCGGCGTCGGCTCGGGCCTGTACGGCATGCTGCTGTTCGTTATGCTGGCGGTATTTATCGCCGGGCTGATGGTCGGCCGCACCCCGGAGTACCTCGGGAAGAAAATCGATGTCCGGGAAATGAAAATGATCGCCCTCGCCATTCTGGTCACCCCGACGCTGGTGCTGCTTGGCACGGCGCTGGCGATGATGACCGACGCCGGCCGCGCCGGGATGTTCAACCCTGGACCGCACGGCTTTAGCGAAGTGCTATACGCCGTCACCTCGGCGGCCAATAACAACGGCAGCGCCTTCGCTGGCCTGGGTGCGGCGACGCCGTTCTGGAACCTGCTGCTGGCGTTCTGCATGCTGGTCGGCCGCTTCGCCGTCATCATTCCGGTGATGGCCATCGCCGGCTCGCTGGTGGCGAAGAAAATTCAACCGGCCAGCCCCGGCACCCTGGCCACTCACGACGCCCTGTTTATCGGTTTACTGATCGGCACCGTGCTGCTGGTGGGCGCCCTGACCTTTATTCCTGCGCTGGCGCTTGGCCCGCTGGCTGAACACTTTTCCTTACTTTGAGCGATGCGGAGCACCCTGTTATGAGTCGCAAACAATTAGCCCTGCTGGAGCCGACGCTGGTGCGCCAGGCGCTGCTGGATGCCGTGAAAAAACTCAGCCCGATGGTGCAATGGCGCAATCCGGTGATGTTTATCGTCTGGGTGGGCAGTCTGTTAACTACCCTGCTGGCGATCGCCATGGCTGGCGGCGCCCTGACCGGTAGCGCCACCTTTACCGCCGCCGTCAGTATCTGGCTGTGGTTTACCGTGCTGTTCGCCAACTTTGCCGAAGCGATGGCGGAAGGCCGCAGCAAAGCCCAGGCCAACAGCCTGAAAGGGGTGAAAAAAACGGCCTTCGCCCGCAAACTGCGCGCCCCGCAGCATGACGCGCCGGTCGACCACGTGCCGGCGGAAGATCTGCGCAAAGGCGACGTGGTGCTGGTGGAAGCCGGGGATATTATCCCCTGCGATGGCGAAGTCATCGAAGGCGGCGCCTCGGTGGATGAAAGCGCCATTACCGGCGAGTCTGCCCCGGTGATCCGTGAATCCGGTGGCGATTTTGCCTCGGTGACCGGCGGGACACGCATTCTCTCCGACTGGCTGGTGATCCGCTGCAGCGTGAACCCGGGAGAAACCTTCCTCGACCGGATGATCGCCATGGTGGAAGGCGCCCAGCGCCGTAAAACGCCGAACGAGATCGCCCTGACGATCCTGCTGATCGCCCTGACGCTGGTGTTCCTGCTGGCCACCGCCACCATCTGGCCCTTCTCGGCGTGGAGCGGCAATGCGGTCAGCGTTACCGTACTGGTCGCCCTGCTGGTGTGCCTGATCCCGACCACCATCGGCGGGCTGCTGTCGGCCATCGGCGTCGCCGGGATGAGCCGTATGCTCGGCGCCAACGTGATCGCCACCAGCGGCCGCGCGGTGGAAGCCGCTGGCGACGTCGATGTCCTGCTGCTGGATAAAACCGGGACCATTACCCTCGGCAACCGCCAGGCTTCCGCCTTCCTGCCGGCTCGCGGCGTGGAAGAGCGAACCCTCGCCGACGCCGCCCAGCTCTCCTCGCTGGCGGATGAAACCCCTGAGGGGCGCAGCATCGTGGTGCTGGCGAAACAGCGCTTTAATCTGCGCGAACGCGATCTGCAGTCGCTGCACGCCACCTTTGTCCCCTTTACCGCGCAAACGCGGATGAGCGGCATCAATATCGATCAGCGCATGATCCGCAAAGGGTCGGTGGACGCCATTCGCCGCCACGTGGAGGCCAACGGCGGCCACTTCCCTGCCGATGTCGATAAACAGGTGGAAGAGGTCGCCCGCCAGGGGGCCACGCCGCTGGTGGTCGCCGAAGGGGAAAAGGTGCTGGGGATTATTGCGCTCAAAGATATCGTCAAAGGCGGCATCAAAGAACGTTTCGCCCAGCTGCGCAAAATGGGCATTAAAACGGTGATGATCACCGGCGATAACCGCCTGACCGCCGCGGCGATCGCCGCCGAGGCCGGCGTCGATGATTTCCTCGCCGAAGCGACGCCGGAAGCCAAGCTGGCGCTGATCCGCCAGTACCAGTCGGAAGGTCGGCTGGTGGCGATGACCGGCGACGGCACCAACGACGCGCCCGCGCTGGCTCAGGCCGACGTGGCGGTAGCCATGAACTCCGGTACCCAGGCGGCGAAGGAAGCGGGCAACATGGTCGACCTGGATTCCAACCCCACCAAGCTGATTGAGGTGGTCCATATCGGCAAACAGATGTTAATGACGCGCGGTTCGCTGACCACCTTCAGTATTGCCAACGACGTGGCGAAATATTTCGCCATTATTCCGGCGGCGTTTGCCGCGGTCTATCCTCAGCTGGCCATGCTGAACGTGATGGGCCTGCATTCGCCCTCATCGGCGATCCTCAGCGCCGTTATCTTCAACGCGCTGATCATCGTCTTTCTGATCCCGCTGGCCCTGAAAGGCGTCAGCTATCGCCCGCTCTCCGCCTCGGCGATGCTGCGCCGCAACCTGTGGATCTACGGCCTCGGCGGTCTGCTGGTGCCCTTTATCGGTATTAAAGCCATCGACCTGCTGCTGACCCTGAGCGGTCTGGTGTGAGGAACAAACTATGTCATTGATTCGTCCGGCACTTGTGCTATTTATTCTGTTAACGCTGCTCACCGGCGGCGTCTATCCTCTGCTTACCACCAGCCTGGGACAATGGTGGTTTAACTCACAGGCCAACGGCTCGCTGATCCGCCTGAACGGTGAAGTGCGCGGCTCGGCGCTGATTGGCCAGAACTTCACCGCCGCAGGCTATTTTCAGGGCCGCCCGTCGGCCACCGCGGAGACGGCGGATAATCCCATGGCCTCTGGCGGCAGCAACCTCGCCGCCAGCAACCCGGCGCTGGATAAAGCGGTGAGCGAGCGCGTGCAGACCCTGCGCGCCGCCAACCCGGACGCCGACCCGCGGGTGCCGGTCGAACTGGTCACCACCTCGGCGAGCGGTCTCGATAACAACCTGACTCCGGCCGCCGCGCTGTGGCAGGTGCCCCGGGTGGCTCAAGCGCGCCAGCTGAGCGTTGAGCAGGTAACCCAGTTGGTGAATCAGGCCACACAAACCCCGCTGCTGAGCTTCCTTGGCCAGCCGGTGGTCAATATACTGCAACTCAATATGGCGCTGGATGCCCTGAAGGATAAGTAAATGAGTGACGAGCCGCTGCGCCCGGACCCTGACCGCCTGCTGCAGCACACCGCCGCCCCGCATCGCGGCAAACTGAAAGTGTTCTTTGGCGCCTGCGCCGGGGTGGGGAAAACCTGGGCGATGCTGGCGGAAGCGCAGCGGCTGCGCGCCCAGGGGCTGGATATTCTGATTGGCGTGGCGGAGACCCACGGCCGTAAAGAGACCGCCGCGATGCTGCAGGGCCTGAGCACTCTGCCGCCGCGGCGGCTTGCCCATCGCGGGCGGTACGTCTATGAGTTCGATCTCGACGCCGCCCTCGCCCGCCGTCCGGCGCTGATTCTGGTGGATGAGCTGGCGCACAGCAATGCGCCAGGCTCCCGCCATCCAAAGCGCTGGCAGGATGTGGATGAACTGCTGGAGGCCGGGATAGATGTTTTCACTACCGTTAACGTCCAGCATCTGGAAAGCCTGAATGACGTCGTCAGCGGGATCACCGGCGTGCAGGTGCGGGAAACGGTTCCCGATCCCTTCTTTGACGCCGCGGACGACGTGGTGCTGGTGGACCTCCCCCCTGACGATCTGCGCCAGCGGCTCAATGAGGGCAAAGTCTACATCGGCGGCCAGGCCGAGCGCGCTATCGAAAACTTTTTCCGCAAGGGCAATCTGATTGCGCTGCGCGAGCTGGCCCTGCGCCGCACCGCCGACCGCGTCGATGAGCAGATGCGCGCCTGGCGCGACCGTCAGGGCCAGGAGAAAGTCTGGCACACCCGCGATGCGATCCTGCTCTGTATCGGGCACAACACCGGCAGCGAAAAGCTGGTGCGCGCCGCCGCCCGGCTCGCCGCCCGCCTGGGCAGCGTCTGGCATGCGGTGTATGTCGAGACCCCTTCCCTGCACCGGCTGCCGGAAGGCCGGCGGCGGGCTATTCTCGCCGCGCTGCGTCTGGCCCAGGAGCTGGGGGCCGAAACCGCCACCCTCTCCGACCCGTCGGAAGAGAAAGCGGTCCTCCACTACGCCCGCGAACATAACCTCGGCAAAATCGTCATCGGCCGCCAAAGCAAGCGCCGCTGGTGGGATCGCAGCGGCTTCGCCGATCGTCTGGCTCGCCATGCGCCGGACCTCGATCTGGTGGTAATCGCCCTCGATGAGAAACCCTTCCCCCTTGCCGCACGCGCCAGCGACAGCCGTCCGGCGCTGGAGAAATGGCGCCTGCAGCTGCAGGGCTGCGCGGTGGCGGTGGCGCTATGCGCCATCATTACCCTGGTGGCCATGCAGTGGTTGATGGCCTTCGAAGCCGCCAACCTGGTGATGCTCTATCTGCTGGGGGTGGTGCTCATCGCCCTGGTCTATGGCCGCTGGCCGTCGGTGCTGGCGACGGTGATCAACGTCATCAGCTTCGATCTCTTTTTTGTCGCCCCGCGCGGGACGCTGGCGGTGTCGGATGTCCAGTATCTGCTCACCTTCGGCGTGATGCTCACCGTAGGCCTGCTTATCGGCAACCTCACCGCCGGCGTACGCTACCAGGCGCGGGTGGCGCGCTACCGTGAACGCCGTACCCGCCATCTGTATGAGATGTCTAAAGCGCTGGCGGTGGGTCGCAGCCAGCAGGATATCGCCACCACCAGCGAGCGGTTTATCGCCTCCACCTTTCAGGCCCGCAGCCAGCTGCTGCTCCCGGACGCCCAGGGAAAACTGCTGCCCTTAACCCACCAGCCAGGGCTGACCCCGTGGGATGATGCCATCGCCCGCTGGAGCTTTGATAAGGGCCAACCTGCCGGCGCCGGCACCGATACCCTGCCCGGCGTGCCGTATCAGATCTTGCCCCTGAAGAGCGCCGCCCGCACCTGGGGACTACTGGTGGTGGAACCGGAGAATCTGCGCCAATTGATGATCCCGGAGCAGCAGCGGCTGCTGGAGACCTTTACCCTGCTGGTGGCCAGCGCCCTGGAGCGCCTCACCCTGACCGCCAGCGAAGAGCAGGCCCGTCTGACCAGCGAGCGGGAAAGCCTGCGTAACTCGCTGCTCGCCGCCCTGTCGCACGATCTGCGTACTCCGCTGACCGTGCTGTTTGGCCAGGCGGAAATTCTGACCCTCGATCTGGCCAGCGAAGGTTCAAAACATGCCCCGCAGGCCAACGAAATCCGCCAGCATGTGCTCAACACCACCCGGCTGGTGAACAACCTGTTGGATATGGCGCGGATCCAGTCCGGCGGCTTTAATCTGCATAAGGAGTGGCTGACGCTGGAGGAAGTGGTCGGCAGCGCGCTGCGCATGCTCGAGCCAAGCCTCGGCGGCCAGCATATTCAGCTGGATTTACCCGATCCCCTCCAGCTGGTGCATGTCGACGGGCCGCTGTTCGAGCGGGTGCTGATCAACCTGCTGGAAAATGCCCATAAGTATGCCGGCGCCCGGGCGAGCATCGGCATTCGCGCCGAGGCGGACGCCCGGCAGCTGTCGCTGGAGGTATGGGATAACGGTCCTGGGATCCCGGCAGGCCAGGAGCAGACTATCTTTGATAAATTCGCCCGCGGCAACAAAGAGTCGGCGATCCCTGGCGTCGGGCTGGGCCTTGCCATCTGTCAGGCCATCGTCGACGTCCACGGCGGGACCATCTCCGCCAGCAACCGGCCCGAGGGCGGCGCCTCATTCCGTGTTACACTGCCGGGAGAAACGCCCCCTGAACTGGAAGAGCTACCTGAGGAATTGTGATTAACGTTCTGATTATCGAAGACGAACACGCTATCCGACGCTTTCTGCGCACCGCGCTGGAAGCCGACGGCATGCGCGTATTTGAAGCGGAAACCCTGCAGCGTGGGCTGATTGAAGCCGCCACCCGTAAGCCCGACCTCGCGATCCTCGATCTCGGCCTGCCGGATGGTGACGGCATTGATTTTATTCGCGACCTGCGTCAGTGGAGCCAGATGCCGATTATCGTCCTGTCAGCGCGTAGCGAAGAGCATGACAAAATTGCCGCCCTGGATGCCGGCGCCGATGACTACTTAAGTAAACCCTTTGGCATCGGCGAGCTGCAGGCCCGCCTGCGCGTCGCGCTGCGTCGCCACGGCGCGGCGCAGGCCGATGAGCCGGTGGTGCGCTTCGCTGACCTGGAGGTCAATATCCCCGCCCGCCGCATCCTGCGCGGCAGCGAAGAGATCCACCTGACGCCTATCGAGTTTCGCCTGCTGGCGGCGCTGTTGAATAATCCCGGCAAAGTGCTTACCCAGCGTCAGCTGCTGAATCAGGTGTGGGGGCCTAACGCCGTGGAGCACAGCCACTATCTGCGGATCTATATGGGTCATCTGCGACAAAAGCTGGAGGCCGATCCGGCACGGCCGCAGCATTTGCTGACCGAAACCGGGATTGGCTATCGCTTTATGCCCTGAATCCCGCCTCTGCAGTACCAGAGGCTGGCGATTTTCAGCCCTTCAGAGAGCAGCAGAAAGCCTGCCAGGATCGCTACATGCCTGATGCCGGCAGCCTGAATCAGCCACAGGCCCAGCGATAGCGAAGGCTGCATAAACAGCAGCCTGAGCGGCGCCTGCCCCCAGGCCAGCCACAGCGCATAGCGGCTCTGGCGGAAAAAAAAGATCATCGATAGCGGGATGCTGATAATCAGCAGAACATTCAGCGGGTACAGCCAGACCGCCGCGGAGCCCCAGGTGTGCAGCAGCTGGAGATAAGCCAGCAGATCGTCGTAAAAAGGGAGGCGGCGGTGGGCAATATTCCACCATAAGAATTGCAGGACGAAAAAGAGATCCATCCACGCCCAGAACAAAAACAGGGACTTCCGTTGTATTTTCATCGCTATCCTTGCGAAAAAAATCAGGCCCGCAAGGGGCCTGATGGTAGTGCGTTGTTAAGCGTTCTTCAGCACTTCGCTGACAATCTCTACCGCTTCTTTTTCAATCAGCTTGCGATGCTCTTCGCCGAGGAAGCTTTCGCAGTAGATCTTGTAGGCGTCTTCGGTGCCTGACGGACGCGCCGCGAACCAGCCGTTGTCGGTCATCACCTTGAGGCCGCCAATCGCCGCCCCGTTGCCCGGCGCCGCGGTCAGACGGGCAGTGATCGGATCCCCCGCCAGGGTGTCAGCGCTGACCATTTCCGGAGAGAGCTTGGACAGCGCCGCTTTCTGCGCGGAGGTCGCGGAAGCCTGCAGACGGTTGTAGCTCGGCGCACCGAAGCGTTCCGCCAGTTCGTTGTAATGCTCCTGCGGGTTTTTCCCGGTCACCGCGGTGATTTCCGCCGCCAGCAGGCACATGATGATGCCGTCTTTATCGGTGGACCACGGCGTGCCGTCGAAGCGCAGGAAGGAGGCCCCGGCGCTCTCTTCGCCGCCGAAGCCGAAGCTGCCGTCGAACAGGCCGTCGACAAACCACTTAAAGCCCACCGGCACTTCCACCAGCTTGCGGCCCAGATCGTTCACCACGCGGTCAATCATCGCGGAGGAGACCAGCGTTTTACCCACCGCCACCTCTTTGCCCCACTGCGGACGATGCTGGAACAGGTAGTTAATCGCTACCGCCAGGTAGTGGTTCGGGTTCATCAACCCCGCCGGGGTGACAATCCCGTGGCGGTCGTAATCCGGGTCGTTAGCAAACGCCAGATCGAACTTATCGCGCAGCGCCAGCAGGCCGGCCATCGCACACTCTGAGGAGCAATCCATGCGGATGGCGCCGTCTTTATCGAGGTGCATAAACCGGAAGGTCTGATCCACCTGATCGTTAACAATGGTCAGATTGAGCTTGTAGTGCTCGCCAATGCGTTTCCAGTATTCGATACCGGACCCGCCCAGCGGATCGACGCCCAGCGTCAGGCCGGCTTTCTGGATCGCGGCCATATCGACGATATCCGCCAGCCCTTCGATGAACGGCTGCACCAGATCCTGTTCTTTAACGTGGCCAGAAGCCAGCGCCGCGTCCAGAGAAATGCGTTTCACGCCCTGCAGGCCCGCGGCCAGCAGTTCGTTGGCGCGGTTTTCCACCACTTTGGTGACGTTGGTATCAGCCGGGCCGCCGTTTGGCGGATTGTACTTGATACCACCATCTTCCGGCGGGTTGTGTGACGGGGTGATCACAATGCCGTCCGCCAGCGGACCGCCTTTTTTGTTATGCACCAGAATCGCGTTGGAGACCGCCGGCGTCGGGGTGAAGCCGTTGTTTTTCTGCACGATCACGTCGACGCCGTTGGCGGTTAACACTTCCAGCACCGAAATAAACGCCGGCTCGGAGAGGGCGTGGGTATCTTTGCCGACATAGCACGGACCGGTGATCCCGTTTTTCGCACGATCTTCCGCAATGGCCTGGGCGATGGCCAGGATATGCGGTTCGTTGAAGTTGTGGCGCGCCGCGCTACCGCGATGGCCAGAGGTGCCGAATTTTACCGCATGCTCCGCATTACCGACTTCAGGCTTCAGCACGTAGTACTGAGCAGTCAGTTGGGCGACGTTAATCAAATCACTCTGTTGCGCAGGCTGCCCCGCACGTTTATCGATTGCCATTGCCTGATCCTTCTGGTGCAAATGTTAAAAAGCTAGATCGTGCCGCAAACCTTTTCAATCAGCTCCGCAGGGAACTGCATCGACTGCATGATGTGCTCAATCATGCTGCATTTACGGCCGGTATTGGTATTGGTGATCACCCACCACGGTGTACCAGGAACCTGTTTCGGTTTGGTCTGATTACCGCTTTTCAGCAGCGTACGCGCATCTTCCGCGAAGTAAACGCGCGTGCGGCCGTGCAGAGACTCGGTGGCCTCGGCAAATGCTTTACTGTCCAGGGAGTAGAGGGTCGTCAACACCAGCATAAAACGGTTCACCGCGCGCTTCTGCTCGGCGTATTCATCAGATAACAGCATCTCGCGCATGGCGCGGACTTTATCTTTCACCGGGTTAGCGGGTTTCACCTCAGCGACAGGCGCTGGCGCCAGCGTCGGCGCGGCTTTGCTGACCGGTGTAGCCGGTTGGGAAACGGCGGAAAATTTTAGCATACGCCGTAAAATGTCGGATGCGCTCTCGCCGATATGCAGAGTGTGGCTGGCAATATAGCGATAGAGTTCATCATCAACTTCAATTGTTTTCATCTTAATCCAGTGCGATATCTTTTCTGAATACAAATCGTTGGGATTATAAGTACAAATCCCAACCGCGGATAGCGTCAAACCAGGATGGCGGTAAAACTCAGAAAACTTCTGGGTCTTGCAGCCGGATGGCAGAATGTCCAACATAATACCCTAACCCGACGGAGCGAAAAAAAGAACTTTGCCATGAAATTAAATAGCCGAGCGCAATCTGCACAGAATCCGCACAACCACTCCCCGATCGTGCTGGTCCACGGTCTGTTTGGCAGCCTGGACAACCTGGGCATCCTCGCCCGCGACCTGATCGCCGACCATGATATTGTGCAGGTCGATATGCGCAACCACGGTTTGTCGCCGCGGTCGCCAGAGATGACCTACCCCACCATGGCGCAGGATCTGCTTGATACGCTCGACGCGCACCAGATCGAGCGCGCCACCTTTATCGGCCATTCGATGGGCGGGAAAGCGGTAATGGCGCTTACCGCCCTGGCGCCTGAACGCATCAGCGGTCTGGTGGCTATCGATATCGCGCCGGTGGATTATCACGTTCGCCGCCATGATGAGATCTTCGCCGCTATCCGCGCCGTCAGCGAATCCGCCGCCAGCACCCGCCAGCAGGCGGCGCAGGTGATGCGCGAGCACCTGCAGGAAGAAGGCGTGATTCAGTTCCTGCTGAAATCATTCGTCGACGGCGACTGGCGCTTCAACGTGCCGGTGCTGTGGGACCAGTATCCGCATATCGTCGGCTGGGAAACCATCCCGGCCTGGCCGCACCCGACGCAGTTTATTCCCGGCGGCAACTCGCCCTATGTGACCGACGCCTACCGCGACGCGCTGCTGGCCCAGTTCCCGCAGGCCCGGGCCCACGTCATCGCCGGCGCCGGACACTGGGTCCATGCCGAGAAACCCGAGGCGGTGTTACGCGCCATCCGCCGCTATCTGACGAGCATCGCCGCCTGATTGGCTAAAATATGCCCGACCGCGCCGCAGAATGCCCGCGGTCGTTGGCGCAGCCGTTCGCCTGATGTATGATGGCGCGCTATCTGCGCCGGCTAGAGCCCGGCAGCTTGTTTCCCCGAAGTCACTCAGAATCATGGCAAAAGAACAAACGGACCGTACGACATTAGATTTGTTCGCAAACGAGCGTCGCCCGGGAAGACCGAAAACCAATCCGCTGTCGCGCGATGAACAACTGCGCATCAACAAACGTAACCAGCTGAAACGCGATAAGGTTCGCGGGCTGAAGCGCGTGGAGTTAAAACTCAACGCCGATGCGGTCGATGCGCTCAACGAGCTGGCGGAAGCGCGTAATATGAGCCGCAGCGATCTCATTGAAGAGATGCTGATGACCCAGTTAACCGCCCTGCGCAGCCAGGGAAAAGTCTAACTTTCCGCGAAAAACCCGCATTCATGTAGCAGAGTGTGCAGTCGGGCGTGATTGCTGTTTCCGCGCCCTTGCCTGTTCTGCTATGATTGCCGTTATCTATGGGCATTGCGTCCCTACCACATCATTTAAGTTTCAAGAGGTTATTTTACTCATGGCGATCATCGGCATCTTTTTTGGCAGCGACACCGGCAACACCGAAAATATTGCAAAAATGATTCAAAAGCAGCTTGGTAAAGATGTTGCTGATGTTCATGACATTGCCAAAAGCAGCAAAGAAGACCTGGAAGCCCACGACATCCTGCTGCTCGGTATCCCGACCTGGTACTACGGTGAAGCGCAGTGTGACTGGGATGACTTCTTCCCGACGCTGGAAGAGATCGACTTCAATGGCAAACTGGTGGCGCTGTTCGGCTGCGGCGACCAGGAAGATTACGCAGAATACTTCTGCGACGCGCTGGGCACCATCCGCGACATCATTGAGCCGCGCGGCGCGACCATCGTCGGTCACTGGCCAACGGCGGGGTATCATTTTGAAGCTTCCAAAGGCCTGGCGGATGACGACCACTTCGTCGGCCTCGCCATCGATGAAGACCGCCAGCCGGAGCTGACCAACGAGCGCGTTGAGAAATGGGTGAAGCAGGTTGCCGAAGAGCTGCACCTCGAAGAAATCAAAAACGCCTGATGATTAAGCGGCGCAATCATTGAGTTGCGCCGCATTAATAGACAAAAGCAATCAAACTAATAGCTACAAGTTTTTAACTTTTAATCACATATCTGTACAATGTCCTCTGATTCTACGAGGCACGTGACGCAGTTTGTAGCTGGTGCCTCGTTTTTGACAGCAAACCAGGCCTGATGCTTGCAGTTTTCATTTACCAGTGGCAGTTCTATAATGAGACGCATTACGTCGGGTTAATTTCTGTATGACTTCCGTTGAAGGAAGTAGATCGTTTAGCAACAGGACAGATTCCGCATGACTGACAACAATACCGCATTAAAGAAGGCTGGCCTGAAAGTCACACTTCCTCGACTAAAAATCCTTGAAGTGCTGCAGGAACCGGATAACCATCATGTCAGTGCGGAAGACTTATATAAACGCCTGATCGACATGGGCGAAGAGATCGGTCTGGCGACCGTTTACCGCGTCCTCAACCAGTTTGATGACGCCGGCATCGTGACTCGTCATAATTTCGAAGGCGGAAAATCCGTTTTCGAACTGACCCAGCAGCATCACCACGATCACCTGATCTGCCTCGACTGCGGCAAAGTGATCGAATTCAGCGACGACTCGATCGAATTACGCCAGCGTGAAATTGCCTCCCGCCACGGCATCCGCCTGACCAACCACAGTTTATATCTGTACGGTCACTGTGCGGAAGGGGATTGCCGCGAGGACGAACACGCCCACGACGCGGTGGAAAAATAATTCCCCGTTTCGCTGAGACTGAAAAGCCAACCTGCCGGTTGGCTTTTTTATGGGCGCCTCTGGCACCCTTCCCGCACACGCCCCTGGGGTGACTTTCCTCATCCCCGCTTTGTCCGGAGAGTTGATATGGAACTTCGCCAGCGGGGCGATCTCTGATCGGATCGGTCGTCGTCCGGTGCTGATGGGCATTACCGTGCTGGCGCTGCTCACCACCTGGCGGGTGATGCACTGGCTCACCGTCGCGCCCGATTTCACCCGTATGACGCTGGTCCTGCTATGGTTCTCGTTCTTCTTTGGCATGTATAACGGCGCGATGGTCGCGGCGCTTACCGAAGTGATGCCGGTACACGTCCGCACCGTGGGCTTTTCGCTGGCCTTTAGTCTCGCTACTGCCATTTTCGGCGACCTGACGCCAGCTATTTCCACCGCCCTGGTCGAGCTCACCGGCGATAAAAGCCCGCCGGGCTGGTGGCTAATGTGCGCCGCGCTGTGCGGATTCATTGCCACCGCGCTACTGTTCGTGCGGCTGAGCCGCGGCTATCAGCCGGCGGAGAGTCAGCGCAAAAAAAACAAACGGGCGGAGATATGCCCCGCCCGTTTGCCGCTGTCGTCTGATTTAATGGGTCGTATTATTGCTGCGGATCTCCTTCCAGATCTGATCGCAGCGCGCTTTCACCGCCTGATCGTTGCCGGTGCGGGTGGCCTGAATACACTGTTGGTAATCCAGGACGCGAACGCTCTCCTGGTTGGCGAACTGCTGGTGCTGTTTATCCTTTTTCAGCACATTCAGTACGCTCTGGCAGGCTTCAATCTTGTCCGGATTCCCTTCCGCCGTATTAATACAGGCGCTATAGGCATCTTTCAGTTTGGTGTCTTCTTTCGGCGCCGGCGACGTGGTGCAGGCCACCAGGCCCGCTGCCATCATGGCAATAAGCAGCATTTTTTTCATTGTCGTTCTCCCAGAGGTGCGGCAGGCTCACGCCCGCCGCGCAGGCATCAGAAAATAGTGAACGGGGCGATAACCATGAACTTCACGTCGCGCTCATCCTGGAAGATGTTGCCGTAGCCGCCGCTCCAGCTCGGAATATCGGAATGGTTGTCGTATTGGGTAAAGTGCAGTTTGAACAGGGTGCCCTTCGCCCGCCCTTCCTGTACGGTATACATTGCATCCAGGCTATAGGCCGACTCTTTCAGGCGATAGTCAGGGTCATAGTACGCATCCGGAGAGGACATTCGGCCCGGCTTCGCATCCCAGGCGTAGACATAAGACGCGCCGAACGCCCAGCCCGGCATATCCCAGTTTTTCATGTCATACATCGCGCCAAAGAAGACCGCTTTTTCGCCGTTGGCGTTAAAGTCGGAGCGGTTATCCCACCAGATATCGAGACGACCATTGGAAGAGGCGTAGGTCGGGGTCATACGCTGCAGGAAGTAGCCCTGCTGGCCATCAGCCTTCACCCAGGTTCCCTCGAGACGCAGATCCAGGACATCCGCCACCTTATAACCAAAGGTTAACGCCTGCAGCCATGCGGTGCCATCATAGATGTCGTTGACCCCGCCGTTGCTGACCTTATCGCGGGTGCCGTAGAACTGGTAGCTGGTGCTCAGCGGCGCGCCGGCGACGTCAAACTTGTAGCTGGCTTTAGCAAAGTACTGATCGATATAGCCCTGAGCCTGACCAAATGCCGCCTCCAGCACCAGGTCATTTTTGAAATCATATTTAGCGCCGACGGAGTGGAGATAATCGACTTTGGTCTTCTTATCGTTCTGATAGAAATCGTCCATCTCGATATGCCATGGCGCTTTATACTCGTTCGTCCACATATAGGAGAAACTTAACGCGCCCGCCGTGCCATAGTCGAAGTTAGCCCCGGCCTCCGCCCCCTGATAGGTACCTGGCATAAAACTCCAGTGCGGGGCCAGCAGAGTCTGGCCGGTTGGCTGGATATAGCCCGCACGTGCCCACGCCGGACCATATTTGAATTTCGCTGCGGCTTTATACAGGCTGATGCCGCTCTTATCGCCGGAATAGTCTTCGTCATAGGCTTTGTTACGTGACGAGAAGGCAATTTCGTTCGGGTGGCCGCTATCGCCGTTCTCCGCCATTTCAATCGCGGTAAACGCGGCAATATCAAGGCCAAACATATCGGCGGCATAGCCGGACTGGAAGTCCAGGTTGGCGTTCCAGGTGGAGTGGGAAAGGTTGGTTTTGTATTTGTCGCCGTCGGTCACATCTTTACGGTCACGCTCACGCTGCCAGTAATAGATACCGCCGGTTAAGGTTGAATCATCGATAAAGCCTGCTGCGCTGGCCTGTGGAGCCACAACCCAGCCCGACATCGCGGTGACGGCGGCAATAGCCAGCGCCAGCGTACTACGTTTGCCACTAAACGTACGCATGTGCATATCCTCTTTGACGTTTTAAAAGGCGAAGACCAGCGGTCAATCGCTAAAAAATAAATAAAACTGCAAAATGTGGGGCGGTAAAAAAGACCGCGAAACCACTGTAGATAGACTATTTTTCGTGACGCGAATTATCAATGTTTTTCGTGAGGCAAAGCTTAAGATTATGACAAAGCGCACATATTTTATGTCGTTTTGTTACAGTCTTATCTCTGATGATTTTGTTATGGAAGTCATTGCAAAATCAGGGAAAAACGCAATCATTGAAAGCGATTACATTGGTTTTTTGTATGTGACAGGAAACATCAGAAGCGCTATTTATTACCGCGCAGAAACAGAATTAATTCGCATCGCGAAAATGAAAAGTTTAATTAGCTGATTCTGAAACAAAAAAAGCGCCGCTGGGAGCGACGCTTTGACAGAAAAGAAATGTTATTCGCCCGCTTTCGCCCAGGTATCACGCAGCCCGACGGTGCGGTTGAACACCAGACTGGTTGCGGTTGCATAGCGGCTGTCGAGGCAGAAATAGCCTTCACGCTCAAACTGGTAAGCTTTACCGGCTTCGGCCTGCGCCAGGCTCGGCTCCGCGTACCCCTGTTTGATCACCAGCGATTCCGGGTTGATCACTGCGAGGAAATCTTCCGCCGCGCCCGGGTTGGGCACGCTGAACAGACGATCGTAGAGACGGATCTCTACCGGCAGCGCATGCGCCGCGCTTACCCAATGGATCACGCCTTTGACCTTGCGGCCGTCGGCCGGGTCTTTGCTCAGGGTGTCGGCATCGTAGGTGCAGAAGATGGTGGTAATATTGCCTTCGGCATCTTTCTCCACGCGTTCCGCTTTGATGACGTAGGCGTTGCGCAGACGCACTTCTTTACCCAGCACCAGACGCTTGTACTGTTTGTTGGCTTCTTCGCGGAAGTCCGCGCGATCGATCCAGATTTCGGCGCTGAACGGCACTTCACGACTGCCCATTTCCGGCTTGTTCGGATGGTTCGGCATCACCACCATTTCGCTTTCGCCCTGCGGATAGTTCTCGATAACCAGTTTCACCGGATCGATCACCGCCATCGCGCGCGGGGCGTTTTCGTTCAGATCTTCACGAATGCAGGACTCCAGCGACGCCATCTCGATGGTATTGTCCTGCTTGGTCACGCCGATGCGCTTGCAGAACTCACGGATGGATTCGGCGGTGTAGCCGCGACGACGCAGACCGGAGATGGTCGGCATACGCGGGTCGTCCCAGCCTTCCACGTGCTTCTCAGTCACCAGCTGGTTCAACTTACGCTTGGACATCACGGTGTATTCGAGATTCAGGCGCGAGAATTCGTACTGACGCGGATGCACCGGGATGCTGATGTTGTCCAGCACCCAATCGTACAGGCGGCGGTTGTCCTGGAACTCCAGGGTACACAGCGAGTGGGTAATGCCTTCCAGCGCATCGCTGATGCAGTGGGTGAAGTCGTACATCGGGTAGATGCACCACTTGTTGCCAGTCTGATGATGCTCAGCGAACTTAATGCGGTACAGCACCGGATCGCGCATCACGATAAACGGCGACGCCATATCGATCTTCGCGCGCAGGCAGGCTTTGCCTTCTTCGAAGCCGCCGCTGCGCATTTTTTCAAACAGCGCCAGGTTCTCTTCCACGCTGCGGTCGCGATACGGGCTGTTTTTACCCGGCGCTTTCAGGGTGCCGCGGTATTCGCGAATTTCATCAGGAGAGAGTTCATCAACATAGGCCAGACCTTTGTTGATCAGCTCAACCGCATACTGATGCAGCTGATCGAAATAATCAGACGAGTAGCATACGTCCCCGGACCAGTGGAAACCTAACCACTGCACGTCGTTTTTAATCGACTCAACGTATTCGATATCTTCTTTCACCGGGTTGGTGTCATCGAAACGCAGGTTGCATTGGCCCTGATAATCCTGGGCGATGCCGAAGTTCAGGCAGATGGATTTTGCATGGCCAATGTGCAGATAACCGTTCGGCTCCGGCGGGAAGCGAGTGTGAACGGTGGTATGTTTACCGGTAGCCAGATCTTCATCAATAATCTGACGGATAAAGTTAGTCGGGCGGGCTTCTGCCTCACTCATCACGGGTTCCTCAAAGCGTAAACAACGTATAACGGCACATGATCTTACAAGCAGGGCGTAGTGACAACTATTAGTTACGTAAAATAGGTATCAGAAGAGGATTATGGGGCCGATTGCTGGAAAAAAAAGCGGCGAAGGTTTCCCTTCGCCGCTGAGGCAAAAACTCGACTCAGGAGCCTTACTTGCCTTTAATCTCATACAGCGGCGTCTGGCCAGCAACGACCTTACCGCTCGCCAGTATCACCAGCGCGCTGTAGTCATCGCTGTTGCTGCAGACGACCGGACTGATCATTGAGCGCGCGTTGGCGTTGAGGAAGTCCAGATCCATTTCCAGAATCGGCTCACCCGCCTTCACGTCCGTGCCCTCTTCAACCAGACGTTTGAAGCCCTTGCCTTCCAGCGCCACGGTGTCGATACCCATGTGAACGACGATTTCCGCACCGTTGTTGGTTTCGAGGCAGAACGCGTGGTTAGTGTTGAAAATTTTCACCACGGTACCGGCGGCCGGGGCCACCACGATGTTGCTGGTCGGTTTCACCGCGATCCCGTCGCCAACGGCTTT
This sequence comes from Klebsiella sp. 10, assembly GCF_018223925.1. Lineage (NCBI taxonomy): Bacteria > Pseudomonadati > Pseudomonadota > Gammaproteobacteria > Enterobacterales > Enterobacteriaceae > Klebsiella > Klebsiella sp. 10. The sequence goes on along the minus strand of NZ_JAGRRB010000025.1, from coordinate 55,819 downwards.
GCTGGCGAAGGCTTCGTCCGGCACCTGCTCAAGGGTCACCACGTCACCGGTAATCGGCGAAACCAGCGACTCAACGGTCTTCGCGTTCGCTACCGCCTGCGGTTTAGCCGCGGGCGCTGCGGTGGCGACGTTGCCAGCCGGTGCGGCTGCCGCTGCCGCTACCGGGCCGCGGGTAACCACTTTTTTCATCTCATCGCCGATAGACTCTGCTTTCGCACCGACGATAACCTGGATGGTTTGCTTATTCAGTTTCACCACCCCGGACGCGCCGAGACGTTTACAGGCGGCGTCGTTCACCTTCGCCGAATCGCCCACGGTCAGACGCAGACGGGTGATACAGGCGTCAATGGCTTTCAGGTTGTCCGTTCCGCCCACCGCGGCGATATAGCTGGTCGCCAGCTGGGTCAGCCCCTCTTCAGTGTTGCTGTTGGCTTCTTCCGTTACCACGTCAGCGGCTTTGTCTTCACGACCCGGCGTTTTCAGGTTGAACATGCGGATCACCGCGCTGAACAGCAGGAAGTAGACGAAGAAGAACACCACGCCCATCACCAGCAGCATCCAGACGTTTTTGCTGGCGGCCGGCAGGCTGTACATCAGCACGTAGTCAATTGCACCTGCGGAGAAGGAGAAGCCCGCATGGATCCCGAGCGCCGTTGCGATGAACAGGCTGATACCGGTCAGCACCGCATGCAGGAGGTACAGCAGCGGAGCCAGGAACATGAACAGGAATTCCAGCGGCTCGGTTACCCCGGTCAGGAACGCGGTGATGGCCACGGACAGCAGCATACCGCCTACCATCGGACGACGCGCTTTCGGCGCCGCCAGATACATCGCCAGCGCCGCACCCGGCAGACCAAACATCATGATTGGGAAGAAGCCGGACATGAACATCCCCGCGGTGCCGTCGCCGGCGTAGAAGCGGTTGATGTCGCCGTGGAACACAGCGCCAGCGGCGTTAGTGAACTCACCAATCTGGAACCAGGCGATGGTGTTCAGCACCTGATGCAGACCGGTTGGGATCAGCAGACGGTTGATGAAACCAAAGATACCGGAACCCAGCGCCCCTGCGGAGACGATCCATTCGCCGCCAGAGTGGATAGCGTGCTGCACCGGCGGCCAGACGTAGCCGAAGATCGCCGCGAGGATCAGACAGAAGAAGCCGGTGGCGATCGGCACGAAGCGTTTGCCGCCGAAGAAGCTCAGGAAGTCCGGCAGCTTGATGCCGGCCCAGCGGTTGTATACCGCCCCTGCCACCAGACCGGTAATGATACCGGCCAGCACGCCCATATTGATTTCCGGATTGATGGTGACCATCGCTTTGGTCATCACGAAATACCCTACCGCACCGGCCAGCGCCGCAGAACCGGCGTTATCCTTAGACCAGCTTGATGCCACACCAATTGCGAAGATCAGCGCCAGATTATCGAAGATCGCCCCACCCGCTTGCGCGATGAAGGGTACATTTAACAGGTCTGGTTGCCCGAAACGCAGCAGCAATGCCGCGACCGGCAGCACTGCGATAGGGAGCTGCAACGCCCTACCCAGTCGCTGAAAGAAACCTAAAATATTCATCTTATTCCCCCTATGAGACCCCGATGAGGCTCATTTCAAAGCCACTTTTTTATTGTGTAACAAGGTCGGTTTTATCACTTACCGGCAAAGTGTGTGAAAAATTAATTCGTATCGCAAATTAAACGGGTATTTTTTGTGATAATTATCACCAAATATCGTATTCCCTCCTCCCTTGCACTGGCTAACAACGAAAACTTATTTTATCATTCAAAAAATCAACACGGATTGACCCCGGTCGGCGCAGTTGCTGCAATACTCTCCTTAGAGTGCTGGCGCCAATCCGCCAGAATCTACTTTGACTATAGAGGTGAAGAATGAGACTGATTCCCCTGGTAACCGCTGAGCAGGTCGGTAAATGGGCTGCCCGCCATATCGTTAACCGCATTAATGCATTTAAACCAACCGCGGACCGTCCGTTCGTCCTGGGTCTGCCAACCGGTGGTACCCCGCTGACCGCCTACAAGGCGCTGGTTGAAATGCATAAAGCAGGCCAGGTTAGCTTCAAGCACGTCGTCACCTTTAACATGGATGAATACGTTGGCCTGCCGAAAGAGCATCCGGAAAGCTATCATAGCTTTATGCACCGTAATTTCTTTGACCACGTTGATATTCCGGCAGAAAATATCAACCTGCTGAATGGTAACGCGCCGGACATCGATGCGGAATGCCGTCGCTATGAAGAAAAAATTCGTTCCTACGGTAAAATCCACCTGTTCATGGGCGGCGTGGGCAACGATGGTCATATCGCGTTTAACGAACCGGCCTCTTCTCTGGCGTCCCGCACCCGTATTAAGACCCTGACCCATGAAACCCGCGTAGCGAACTCCCGCTTCTTCGACGGCGATGTGGATCTGGTGCCGAAATATGCGCTGACCGTCGGCGTGGGCACCCTGCTGGACGCAGAAGAAGTGATGATTCTGGTGCTGGGTCATCAGAAAGCGCTGGCGCTGCAGGCGGCGGTAGAAGGTAACGTCAACCACATGTGGACCATTACCTGTCTGCAGCTGCATCCGAAGGCGGTGATCGTCTGCGACGAACCGTCCACCATGGAGCTGAAAGTGAAGACGCTGAAATATTTCAACGAATTAGAAGCTGAAAATATTAAAGGTCTGTAATGTAGTCCTTCCCGCGCCCTGGCGCGGGATCATCTTTTTCTTTGTACGCACCATCATGCCGGCGGCAAACGAACGAACGCTGACCTGATGAGGCGTATATACCGGGGGTCGTAATGTATGCATTAACCCAGGGCCGGGTTTATACCGGTCATGAAATTCTCGATGACCATGCGGTTGTTATCGCTGATGGCTTTATCGAACGTCTTTGTCCGCTGGCAGATTTGCCGTCTGACATCGAGCAGCGCTCAGTCAACGGCGCAATAATCGCCCCCGGTTTTATCGACGTCCAGCTCAACGGCTGCGGTGGCGTGCAGTTTAACGACAGCCCAGAGGCGGTCACTGTCGAAACGCTGGAGATCATGCAGAAGGCCAACGAACGCTCAGGCTGCACCAGCTTCCTGCCGACGCTGATTACCTCCAGCGACGATCTGATGAAGCAAGGCGTGCGCGTGATGCGCGAATATCTGCAAAAACATCCGAACCAGGCGCTGGGCCTGCATCTCGAAGGGCCGTGGCTGAATATCGTTAAGAAAGGCACCCACAATCCGGACTACGTGCGTAAACCGGACGCGGCGCTGGTCGATTTCCTGTGCGACAACGCCGATGTGATCACCAAAGTGACCCTCGCCCCTGAGCGCGTTGAGCCAGAAGTGATCCGCAAACTGGTCGCCGCCGGGATCGTTGTCTCCGCGGGCCACTCCAACGCTACGCTGAAAGAGGCGAAAGTCGGCTTCCGCGCGGGCATTACCTTCGCCACCCACCTGTATAATGCGATGCCGTACATTACCGGCCGCGAACCGGGTCTTGCCGGGGCGATTTTTGACGAGCCGGATGTCTACTGCGGTATCATCGTCGACGGGATGCACGTCGATTACGCCAACGTGCGCAACGCCAAGCGCCTGAAAGGCGACAAGCTGTGCCTGGTCACCGACGCCACCGCGCCGGCGGGGGCGAATATTGACCAGTTCATTTTTGCCGGGAAAACAATATACTACCGCAATGGGCTGTGCGTAGATGAAAACGGCACCCTCAGCGGATCTTCGCTGACCATGATTGAAGGGGTGCGTAATCTGGTTGAGCATTGCGGCGTGGCACTGGACGAAGTATTGCGCATGGCGACGCTCTATCCTGCGCGCGCTATCGGCGTGGACAAGCAGCTCGGCAGCATTGCGCCGGGCATGGTCGCTAACCTGACCGCCTTTACACGCGATTATAAAATCACCAAGACCATCGTTAATGGTAACGAGGTCGTCACTGAGTAAGTAAAAGTATGACAGCAGGCGGACAAGCTCAAATTGGTAACGTTGACCTCGTAAAACAACTGAACAGCGCGGCCGTGTACCGCCTGATTGACCAGCATGGGCCCATCTCGCGCATTCAGATAGCCGAACAAAGCCAGCTTGCCCCTGCCAGCGTGACCAAAATCACGCGTCAGCTTATTGAGCGCGGCCTGATCAAAGAAGTCGATCAGCAGGCCTCCACCGGTGGCCGCCGCGCTATCTCTATCATCGCAGAAACTCGCAACTTCAACGCCATCGGCGTGCGGCTTGGCCGCTATGACGCCACTCTGACCCTGTATGATTTAAGCAGCAAGACCCTGGAAGAGGAGCACTTCCCGCTGCCCGAGCGCACCCAGGAAACGCTGGAACACGCCCTGCTGAATATCATCGCCACCTTTATCGAAAACTGTCAGCGCAAAATTCGCGAGCTGATCGCTATCTCAGTGATCCTGCCGGGCCTCGTCGACCCGGAAAGCGGCGTGATCCGCTATATGCCGCACATTGCGGTGGAAAACTGGGGCCTGGTCGGGGCGCTGGAGAAACGCTTCAATGTTACCTGCTTTGTTGGCCACGATATCCGCAGCCTGGCGCTGGCCGAGCACTATTTTGGCGCAAGCCAGGATTGCGAAGACTCCATTCTGGTGCGCGTGCACCGCGGTACCGGGGCGGGGATTATCTCCAACGGGCGCATTTTTATCGGCCGCAACGGCAACGTCGGCGAAATTGGCCATATTCAGGTCGACCCGCTGGGCGAACGCTGCCACTGCGGCAACTTCGGCTGTCTGGAGACCGTCGCGGCCAATGCCGCCATTGAACAGCGGGTTCGCCACCTGCTGGAGCAGGGCTACCAGAGCCGTCTGACGCCGGATGACTGCACGATCAAAACTATCTGCAAAGCGGCCAACAAGGGCGATGCCCTGGCCTGCGAGGTGATTGAGTACGTGGGGCGCCACCTCGGGAAAACGATCGCCATCGCCATTAACCTGTTCAACCCACAAAAAATCGTCGTCGCCGGCGAAATAGTGGAAGCTGAAAAGGTCCTTCTTCCGGCCATCGAAGGCTGCATTAACGCCCAGGCGCTTAAGGCGTTTCGTAAGAACCTGCCGGTGGTGCGCTCCACCCTCGATCACCGCTCTGCAATCGGCGCCTTCGCGCTGGTCAAACGCGCCATGCTCAATGGCACGCTGCTGCAGCGTTTGCTTGAGAGCTAATCGCCCCTTTTCTGATAGCGCGTCACCTTGATACGGGCGGGCCTCGCCCGTCAGAGGTGTGAAACCTCATCGATGACGCGTATAGTTTCGTCTTTGTTAATGATTCTGGACCCACCATGACCATTCAAAACATAATTTGTGATATTGACGGCGTACTGATGCACGATAACGTCGCCGTTCCCGGCGCAGCCGAGTTTATCAAGCGCATCCTCGATAAAGGCATGCCGCTGGTAATGCTGACCAACTACCCGTCGCAAACCGGCCAGGATCTGGCGAACCGTTTCGCCACCGCTGGAATTGATGTTCCGGATAGCGCCTTTTACACCTCAGCGATGGCCACCGCCGATTTTCTGCGTCGCCAGGAAGGCAAAAAAGCCTACGTGGTGGGAGAAGGGGCGCTGATCCACGAGCTGTACAAAGCCGGCTTTACCATTACCGATGTGAACCCGGATTTTGTCATCGTCGGAGAAACTCGCTCCTTTAACTGGGAAATGATGCATAAGGCCGCCTTCTTCGTCGCCAACGGCGCCCGCTTCATTGCCACTAACCCGGATACGCACGGTCGCGGCTTCTACCCTGCCTGCGGCGCGCTGTGCGCCGGGATCGAGAAGATCTCCGGCCGTAAGCCGTTTTACGTCGGCAAACCCAGCCCGTGGATCATCCGTTCAGCGCTGAATAAAATGCAGGCTCACTCCGAGCAGACGGTGATCGTCGGCGATAACCTGCGCACCGATATACTGGCCGGTTTCCAGGCGGGGCTGGAGACTATTTTGGTGCTCTCCGGCGTCTCCACCCTCGACGACATCGACAGCATGCCGTTCCGCCCGTCGTGGATTTACCCTTCCGTCGCGGAAATCGATATTTTCTGATGCCAACCACGTCGCAGGACGTGGTTTTTCATTTCTAGCGGCCATCAGAATTACCCCATCTAATAAAAACGGCCTATAAATACGAATTCCTCAATAAAGCCGTTCAAAAGATACTCTTTTTTCACTGTTCAACAATCACGGTTGCGTTTTTTCTTTTTCCGGCCGCAAAACCCTTGCGCCTGCTCCCCCTTTACGGCATTTTCTTAAGCACACACTCAGGCTTCGCCACGAGACGAAGCCAGCACAACATCAAACACGACAGGGTAATGGAGAAGGCTATGTGTTCTATTTTTGGCGTACTGGATATTAAAACTGACGCAGGCGAGCTGCGTAAAAAGGCGCTGGAGCTTTCCCGCCTGATGCGCCACCGCGGTCCGGACTGGTCTGGCGTATATGCCAGCGACAAAGCGATTCTGGCGCACGAGCGCCTGTCGATTGTCGACGTCAACGCCGGGGCCCAGCCGCTGTACAACGCCGAAAAAACCCATGCGCTGGCCGTTAACGGCGAGATCTACAACCACCAGGCGCTGCGCGCGGAGTATGGCGATCGCTACCAGTTCCAGACCGGTTCCGACTGCGAAGTGATCCTCGCGCTGTATCAGGAAAAAGGCCCGGAGTTCCTCGACGATCTGCAGGGAATGTTCGCCTTCGCCCTGTACGACAGCGAAAAAGACGCGTACTTAATTGGCCGCGACCATATCGGCATTATCCCGCTGTATATGGGCCATGACGAACACGGCAACTTCTATGTCGCCTCCGAAATGAAAGCCCTGGTGCCGGTATGCCGCACCATTAAAGAGTTCCCGGCGGGCAGCTACCTGTGGAGCAAAGACGGCGAAATTCGCCAGTACTATCAGCGCGACTGGTTTGATTACGACGCGGTGAAAGACAACGTTACCGATAAGAACGAGCTGCGCCAGGCGCTGGAAGAGTCGGTGAAAAGCCACCTGATGTCCGACGTGCCTTACGGCGTGCTGCTCTCCGGCGGTCTTGATTCATCGGTCATCTCGGCTATCACCAAGAAATTCGCCGCCCGTCGCGTCGAAGATCAGGAGCGTAGCGAAGCCTGGTGGCCGCAGCTGCACTCTTTCGCGGTCGGTCTGGAAGGCTCTCCTGACCTGAAAGCGGCGCAGGAGGTGGCCAACCACCTCGGCACCGTGCACCACGAAATTCACTTTACCGTCCAGGAAGGGCTGGATGCCATCCGCGACGTTATCTATCACATCGAAACCTACGATGTGACCACTATTCGCGCCTCGACGCCGATGTACCTGATGTCGCGGAAAATTAAAGCCATGGGCATCAAAATGGTGCTTTCCGGCGAAGGTTCGGACGAAGTGTTCGGCGGCTACCTCTACTTCCATAAGGCGCCGAACGCCAAAGAACTGCACGAAGAGACGGTGCGTAAGCTGCAGGCGCTGCATATGTTTGACTGCGCCCGCGCCAACAAAGCGATGTCCGCCTGGGGCGTGGAGGCCCGCGTGCCGTTCCTCGACAAGAAGTTCCTCGACGTCGCGATGCGCATTAACCCGCAGGATAAGATGTGCGGCAACGGCAAAATGGAAAAACACATTCTGCGCGAATGCTTTGAATCCTACCTGCCGGCCAGCGTCGCCTGGCGCCAGAAGGAGCAGTTCTCTGACGGCGTCGGCTACAGCTGGATCGATACCCTGAAAGAAGTGGCCGCCAAACAGATCAGCGACCAGCAACTGGAAACCGCAAGCTTCCGCTTCCCGTACAACACGCCGACCTCCAAAGAAGGCTATCTGTACCGAGAGATCTTCGAAGAGCTGTTCCCGCTGCCGAGCGCGGCGGAGTGCGTCCCTGGCGGTCCGTCGGTGGCCTGCTCTTCAGCGAAAGCCATTGAGTGGGATGAAGCGTTCAAAACCATGAACGATCCATCAGGCCGCGCGGTCGGTGTCCACCAGTCGGCCTACAAATAAGCCCAGACGGGCGGTGAAACGCAAAACGGACCCTCCGGGGTCCGTTTTCTTTTTGCCGGATTTATACCGCTGAAAAACGATAAATAACCAATAATTGCCGAATATTCCAGCGAGCTGTTCGCAACCTAACCAAACAGTCACATTACAACGATTTTCCTTGAAAAAGAGGTTGACGCTCGCAGGCCCAATACGCATAATGCGCCCCGCAACGCCGATAAGGTTACGCGAAAAAAAGATGGCTACGTAGCTCAGCTGGTTAGAGCACATCACTCATAATGATGGGGTCACAGGTTCGAATCCCGTCGTAGCCACCATCTTTTTTGCGGGAGTGGCGAAATTGGTAGACGCACCAGATTTAGGTTCTGGCGCCGCAAGGTGTGCGAGTTCAAGTCTCGCCTCCCGCACCATTCACCAGTTAGCGTTGTACGGATGGGGTATCGCCAAGCGGTAAGGCACCGGTTTTTGATACCGGCATTCCCTGGTTCGAATCCAGGTACCCCAGCCATATTTCTTCGATATTTGCGGTTCACCGCGACGGTATTGGGGTATCGCCAAGCGGTAAGGCACCGGTTTTTGATACCGGCATTCCCTGGTTCGAATCCAGGTACCCCAGCCATCGAAGAAGCAGTAAGACAATTAGGCTACGTAGCTCAGCTGGTTAGAGCACATCACTCATAATGATGGGGTCACAGGTTCGAATCCCGTCGTAGCCACCAAATTCTGGACGTATCGATACGCATCGATAAATCCGCAAACAATTTGTTGGGGTATCGCCAAGCGGTAAGGCACCGGATTCTGATTCCGGCATTCCGAGGTTCGAATCCTCGTACCCCAGCCAAATTTAAAAGTCGTTCAGCAGTGAACGCACTGTTGCCCTCAACCGGCGTAGTTACGGTCAAGCGCAACAGACAATTGGGGTATCGCCAAGCGGTAAGGCACCGGATTCTGATTCCGGCATTCCGAGGTTCGAATCCTCGTACCCCAGCCACTTCAATGCAAAAAAGCTCACTTCGGTGGGCTTTTTTGCTATTGGCGTCCTGACATGCTTACTCCGTCCTGACTGCCGGGCAGGCGCTCTCCGCTACGCCCCTGCCCGGGAAGCCGGTTTTACAAGCCTAAGGCATACTTCAGCGCCTGACGCTTCAGCCCCCCGGCGCGTTCAGCCGCCATCAGGCCAATATTACGCAGCATCCGCACCGGCGCCAGGTCATTGCTGAATCCGGCATAAAAGAGGTCCATCCCCGACTGCATGATAAAATTATCCGCTCGCCGCCGCGCCTGGTAGCGCTTCAGCACCGGCAGGCTGGCCCAGTCTTCGCCGCGGCCGCGCGCTTCCGCCAGGATCTCCAGCAGAGCATCGACATCACGATAGCCAAGGTTAACCCCCTGCCCCGCCAGAGGATGAATGGTGTGCGCCGCATCGCCCACCAGCGCCAGGCCGGGCTGAACATACTGCAGCGCATGACGCCGGGTGAGCGGGAAGGCGCCGGCCGCCTGCGGCGTCACCCGTCCCAGCCGCGCCGGAAAGTGACTGGCGATCTCCTGCTGGAGCTGCGCCATGGTCATGCTTTGCAGCTGACGGATCCGCGCCGGGGCGTCGTACCAGACCAGCGAGGCCCAGTGGTCGAACAGCGGCAGGAAGGCGCGTGGGCCGCTGGGAGTAAACTGCTGCCAGGTGCTGTCGCCGGGATCGTCGGCGCATTCGACGCTGATCAGCATACAGGACTGCTGATATTGCCAGGCGTGCACGCCGATGCCGGCCATCTCCCGCACCTGGGAGTTAGCGCCGTCGGCGCCGATAACCAGCCGGGCGTGGATCGTCTCCCCCTCGCGCAAATGCAACGCCGTCTGCGTCTCGCCGCGCTGCATCGTTTTCAGTTCGCTACCGACGCGCAGGGTAACCGCCTCATGCGCCGCCAGCGCTTGCCACAGGCCCCATTGCAGAACCTTGTTCTCGACCATATAGCCCAGCTCCGGCAGCTTGAGCTCCGCGGCGTCGAAGGCGACGTGCGCGCTCTCCCACTCCCAGGTCTCCAGACGGCGATAAGCATGGACGCGCATCGCCCGTATGGCATCCCAGACGCCGAGACTCTTCAGCAGGCCGACCGAAGCCGCGCTGATCGCCGAGATCCGCACATCCGGGGCGGATGCCGGATCGAACGCCGGTGGCGCCGCTTTCTCAAGCACCGTCACGGTAAATCCCTGTTGCGCCAGCCCTAACGCCAGGGCGCCGCCGACCATGCCGCCGCCCACGATGGCGACATCTGTTACGTGAATTGTCATGGCTATTATCCTTAAAGCAGAATCCGTTAAGTTTACCGGATTTTTCGCCCTCTTGCGGCGATAACGCTCGCACTGGTCAGGGGGCGACCAAAGCATTACAATACGCGCCCTGGAATGCGAAATTCACCCTGTATATATCCCCGCGTTTTGGATATCTATTACTGAGCATGAGCAAGTCAATGACAAAAAAACTCCATATTAAAACCTGGGGCTGTCAGATGAACGAGTATGATTCATCAAAGATGGCCGATCTGCTGGATGCGACACATGGGTATCAACTGACCGAAGTGGCGGAAGAAGCAGATGTGCTGTTGCTCAATACCTGCTCAATTCGTGAGAAGGCCCAGGAAAAAGTTTTCCATCAGCTTGGCCGCTGGAAGCTGCTGAAAGAGAAGAACCCGGACCTGATTATTGGCGTCGGCGGCTGCGTGGCTTCCCAGGAAGGCGACCATATTCGCCAGCGCGCGCACTATGTCGATATTATTTTCGGGCCGCAAACCCTGCACCGCCTGCCGGAGATGATTAACTCCGTGCGCGGCAACCGCAGTCCGGTAGTTGATATCAGCTTCCCGGAAATTGAAAAATTCGATCGCCTGCCAGAGCCGCGCGCCGAAGGGCCGACCGCCTTTGTCTCGATTATGGAAGGTTGCAATAAATACTGCACCTACTGCGTGGTGCCGTATACCCGCGGAGAAGAAGTTAGCCGTCCGTGCGACGATATCCTGTTTGAAATCGCCCAGCTGGCGGCGCAGGGCGTGCGTGAGGTCAATCTGCTGGGGCAGAACGTTAACGCCTGGCGCGGTGAGAATTACGACGGCACCACCGGCAGCTTTGCCGACCTGCTGCGCCTGGTCGCCGCCATCGACGGCATCGACCGCATTCGCTTCACCACCAGCCACCCGATCGAATTTACCGACGATATCATCGACGTTTATCGCGATACGCCGGAGCTGGTGAGCTTCCTGCACCTGCCGGTGCAGAGTGGCTCCGACCGTGTGCTGAACCTGATGGGACGCACCCATACCGCGCTGGAGTATAAAGCGATTATTCGCAAGCTGCGTGAAGCGCGCCCGGATATTCAGATAAGCTCCGACTTTATCGTCGGCTTCCCCGGCGAAACCACGGAAGATTTCGAAAAGACCATGAAGCTCATCGCCGACGTCAATTTCGATATGAGCTACAGCTTTATCTTCTCCGCTCGCCCGGGCACCCCGGCGGCCGATATGGTCGACGACGTGCCGGAGGCGGACAAAAAACAGCGTCTGTATATCCTGCAGGAACGCATTAACCAGCAGGCGATGGCCTGGAGCCGTCGCATGCTCGGCACGGTACAGCGCATCCTGGTGGAAGGCACCTCGCGTAAGAACATCATGGAGCTTTCCGGACGTACGGAGAATAACCGGGTGGTCAACTTCGAAGGTACCCCGGACCTCGTCGGTAAGTTTGTCGATGTCGAAATCGTCGATGTATATACCAACTCGCTGCGCGGTAAAATCGTGCGCACCGAAGCGGAGATGGGTCTGCGTATCGCTGAATCACCCGAATCAGTGATTGCCCGCACCCGTAAAGAGAACGATCTTGGCGTGGGAATTTACCAGCCATGATCCCTTCAGGCCTGTCGGTTCCGGCAGGCCTTGTAATTCCTCTCTCCGTCCCTATATCTACAGCAATGCTTGCGCCATTTTCCTGTGACGTAAATAATTTCCTGATTAGCCGGCCACGCGCCGCGTCCGGCCACCTGCGTAAAGAGGAATAGTTTGAACATAGACACTCGTGAGATTACCCTGGAGCCAGCGGATAACGCACGCCTGTTAGCCCTGTGCGGCCCGTTTGACGACAACATTAAACAGCTGGAGCGTCGGTTAGGCATTGAGATCAACCGCCGTGACAATCACTTTAAGCTGACCGGTCGCGCCCTGTGCGTGCACGCTGCCGCCGATATTCTGCGCAGCCTGTATGTCGACACAGCGCCAATGCGCGGTCAGATTCAGGATATTGAACCAGAGCAGATCCACCTGGCGATCAAGGAAGCGCGCGTACTGGAGCAGAGCGCCGAAAGCGTGCCTGAGTACGGTAAAGCCGTCAATATCAAGACCAAGCGCGGGGTAATCAAACCGCGTACGCCGAACCAGGCGCAGTACATCGCCAATATCCTCGATCACGACATCACTTTCGGCGTGGGTCCGGCGGGTACGGGTAAAACCTATCTGGCGGTGGCGGCGGCGGTCGATGCGCTGGAGCGCCAGGAGATCCGCCGTATTCTGCTGACCCGTCCGGCCGTCGAGGCAGGCGAAAAGCTCGGCTTCCTGCCCGGCGATCTGAGCCAGAAGGTCGACCCGTATCTGCGCCCGCTGTATGACGCGCTGTTTGAGATGCTCGGCTTTGAGAAAGTGGAGAAGCTGATTGAGCGTAACGTCATCGAAGTGGCCCCGCTGGCCTATATGCGCGGACGGACGCTGAATGACGCCTTTATCATTCTTGATGAAAGCCAGAACACCACCATCGAACAGATGAAGATGTTCCTGACCCGCATCGGCTTTAACTCCAAGGCGGTGATCACCGGCGACATCACGCAGATTGACCTGCCACGCAGCACCAAATCCGGTCTGCGCCATGCCATCGAAGTACTGGCGGAAGTCGATGAGATCAGCTTTAACTTCTTCCATAGCGAAGACGTGGTGCGCCATCCGGTGGTCGCCCGCATCGTGAACGCCTATGAGGCATGGGAAGCCGCAGATCAGAAACGTAAAGCAGAGCTGGCCGCCGAGCGCAAACGCGAAGCCCAGGAACAGGAGCAAAAATGAGTCAGGTGATCCTCGATTTACAGCTGGCCTGCGAAGAGACCAGCGGCCTGCCGGACGAAGCCCTTTTCCAACGCTGGGTCGACGCCGTCATTCCGCCGTTTCAGGAGGAGTCAGAGTTAACGATTCGTCTGGTCGACGTTGCAGAAAGCCATGAGCTGAACCTGACCTATCGCGGCAAGGATAAGCCGACCAACGTCCTCTCCTTCCCGTTTGAAGCACCGCCGGGAATTGAAATGCCGCTGCTCGGCGATCTGATCATCTGCCGTCAGGTGGTAGAGCAGGAAGCCAGCGAGCAAGGTAAGCCGCTGGAGGCGCACTGGGCGCATATGGTGGTGCACGGTAGCCTGCATCTGCTGGGCTACGATCATATCGAAGACGACGAAGCGGAAGAGATGGAAGGCCTTGAAACAGAGATAATGCTTGCTCTGGGCTATGAGGACCCGTACATTTCCGAGAAGATTGCGGAATAGCGCCCAGCCGGATGGCGGTGCTTGCGCCTCATCCGGCCGCTGTTTCTGCGTTTTACCTGCCAGAAAGTCAGGCAACCCATGCCGTCCGGCGCTGAGTCTACGCGCGACGAGCGACAGTTAAATCAACATGAGAACCCAAACGACGCCATGAGCGACGACAATTCACACAGTAGTGACACAGTAAACAGCAAAAAGGGATTTTTCTCCCTGTTACTCAGCCAGCTTTTTCACGGGGAACCGAAAAACCGCGATGAACTGCTGGCGCTGATCCGTGATTCCGGGCAGAACGATCTTATCGATGAAGATACGCGTGACATGCTCGAAGGGGTAATGGACATTGCCGACCAGCGGGTCCGCGACATTATGATCCCCCGTTCACAAATGATAACCCTGAAACGTAACCAGACGCTGGACGAGTGCCTGGATGTCATCATCGAATCCGCCCACTCGCGTTTCCCGGTCATCAGTGAAGATAAAGATCACATCGAAGGGATTCTGATGGCCAAGGATCTGCTGCCGTTTATGCGCAGCGACGCCGAAGCCTTCAGCATGGAAAAAGTGTTACGGCCGGCGGTTGTCGTCCCGGAAAGCAAGCGGGTCGACCGCATGCTGAAAGAGTTTCGCTCACAGCGCTATCATATGGCGATCGTTATTGACGAATTCGGCGGCGTCTCTGGCCTGGTGACCATCGAGGATATCCTTGAGCTCATCGTCGGGGAAATTGAAGACGAGTACGACGAAGAAGAAGATATCGATTTCCGCCAGCTGAGCCGCCACACCTGGACGGTGCGCGCCCTGGCCTCCATCGAAGACTTCAACGACGCCTTCGACACGCACTTTAGCGATGAAGAAGTGGATACCATTGGCGGGCTGGTGATGCAGGCCTTCGGCCATCTGCCGGCCCGCGGCGAATCTATCGACATTGATGGTTACCAATTCAAGGTAGCAATGGCAGATAGTCGTCGTATCATTCAGGTGCATGTAAAGCTGCCCGATGACGCTCCCCAGCCGAAGCTGGAAGAGTAAGCGGTAGCGCTGAAATGGCCAGCCGGGAGACCGCGAGTCATACACGGTTGTAGGAGCCCCGCGTCCGGCTGGCAAAAAGAATAGCCTGTAGCAGCAGGCGTTAATTAACGGGACGATTAACCTAAATGGTATTTGCCTCTCTTCTTGAACGCCAGCGCGTACGTCTGTTGCTGGCGCTGTTGTTTGGAGCCAGCGGAACGCTGGCTTTTTCACCTTATGACTTCTGGCCAGCGGCTATCGTTTCGCTGATCGGTCTGCAGGCGTTAACCCTCAACCGACGCCCGCTGCAAAGCGCCGGGATCGGCTATTTCTGGGGACTCGGGCTGTTCGGCACGGGTATCAACTGGGTCTATGTCAGCATCGCGCAGTTTGGCGGAATGCCCGGCCCGGTTAACGTCTTCCTCGTCGTTCTGCTGGCGGCCTATCTCTCGCTCTACACCGGCCTGTTTGCCGGCCTGCTCGCCCGTCTGTGGCCTAAAACTAACTGGATACGGATGGCTATCGCTGCCCCTGTCGTCTGGCAAATCACCGAGTTCCTGCGCGGCTGGGTGCTGACCGGCTTTCCGTGGCTACAGTTCGGCTACAGCCAGATTGACGGCCCGCTGAAAGGCCTCGCGCCGGTGATGGGCGTCGAGGCGATTAACTTCCTGCTGATGGTAGTCAGCGGCCTGCTGGCCCTGGCCCTCGTCCAGCGCAACTGGAAGCCGCTGGCGATTGCCGCGCTGCTGTTCGCCCTGCCGTTCCCGCTGCGCTATATCCAGTGGTATCAGCTGCTGCCGGCGCGCGCGACCCAGGTCTCGCTGGTGCAAGGCGATATCCCACAGGCCATGAAATGGGACGAAAAGCAGCTGGTCAATACCCTGAAAACCTACCTGGCGCTGACCCAGCCGCATATCGGCCACTCGCAGCTGATTATCTGGCCTGAATCGGCGATCCCGGATCTGGAGATCAACCAGCAGCAGTTCCTCAGCATGATGGACGATCTGCTGCGCGCAAAAGACAGCTCGCTGATCACCGGCATTGTCGATGCGCGTCTCAACAAGCAGAACCGTTACGATACCTACAACACCATCATTACTCTCGGCAAAGATAACCCGTACCGCTACGACTCGACCAACCGCTACAACAAGAACCATCTGGTGCCGTTCGGCGAGTTTGTACCGCTGGAGTCGATTCTGCGTCCGCTGGCGCCGTTCTTTGACCTGCCGATGTCCTCCTTCAGCCGCGGCCCCTACGTGCAGCCGCAGCTGATGGCGCATAACCTGAAGCTGACCGCGGCCATCTGCTACGAGATAATCCTCGGTGAACAGGTGCGGGATAACTTCCGGCCGGACACCGACTTCCTGCTGACCATCTCCAACGACGCCTGGTTCGGCAAGTCCATCGGCCCGTGGCAACACTTCCAGATGGCGCGAATGCGCGCCCTGGAGCTGGCCCGCCCGCTGCTGCGCAGCACCAACAACGGCATTACTGCGGTGATCGGCCCGCGCGGCGAGATCCAGAAGATGATCCCACAGTTTACCCGCGAGGTGTTGACCACCACCGTGACCCCCGCCAGCGGCTTAACCCCTTACGCCCGCACCGGCAACTGGCCGCTATGGGCGCTGACGGCGCTGTTTGGTTTCGCCGCGCTGCTGATGAGCCTGCGCCAGCGTCGCCGATAAGTTTCTCCGCCGGCGACGCCCGTCGCCGGCTTTTTCTTCCCATCATCTGCCACTCTGGCACAGTCATTGCTTTATTTAACCTGGTAGCGGCATCGTCCGACCCAGTGCAACCAGGTTGCACCAGAAACGATCGGTGGTCGCGCTATTTTGGTG
The DNA here is from genome assembly GCF_018223925.1 of Klebsiella sp. 10. Taxonomy (NCBI): domain Bacteria; kingdom Pseudomonadati; phylum Pseudomonadota; class Gammaproteobacteria; order Enterobacterales; family Enterobacteriaceae; genus Klebsiella; species Klebsiella sp. 10. Next base: position 39,429 of record NZ_JAGRRB010000025.1, on the reverse strand, counting down.
CAATGGAAGATATTTGCCTCCGATTGGTGCGGAGCGCTTCGCAAAAATAAACAATAAAGCAGCAAAATCTTTACATTAAGCCAAACTAAATGCTAACAAACACATACAAATGCGGCACGTGGACGCGTGCCCCCAATAACAACACACACAATCACAATGGGTATCAATAGCGTCGCTGACGCTGCGGATAAGGAGTTGGATATGCAATTACGTAAACTGGCCACGGCAATGCTGGTAATGGGAATGACCGCTGGTCTGGCGCAGGCGGAAGATGCTGCCCCGGCGGCTGGCCAGAACACCCTGGATAAGATCGCCAAAAACGGGGTTATCGTTGTCGGCCATCGTGAATCTTCGGTCCCGTTCTCTTACTACGATAACCAGCAGAAGGTTGTGGGCTACTCTCAGGATTATTCCAACGCCATCGTCGATGCCATCAAGAAAAAACTGAACAAACCCGATCTGCAGGTCAAACTGATCCCGGTCACCTCGCAGAACCGTATCCCGTTGCTGCAGAATGGCACCTTTGATTTCGAGTGCGGCTCAACCACCAACAACCTTGAGCGCCAGAAACAGGCGGCCTTCTCCGATACCATCTTCGTGGTCGGTACCCGTCTGCTGGTGAAGAAAGGCGGTCCGATCAAAGATTTCCCGGACCTGAAGGATAAAGCGGTCGTCGTCACCTCCGGAACCACCTCGGAGATCCTGCTGCATAAGCTGAACGATGAGAAAAAAATGAATATGCGCATTATCAGCGCCAAAGATCATGGCGACTCTTTCCGCACCCTGGAGAGCGGACGCGCCGTGGCCTTTATGATGGATGATGCCCTGCTGGCTGGCGAACGCGCCAAGGCGAAGAAACCGGATAACTGGGAAATCGTCGGCACCCCGCAGTCGAAGGAAGCCTATGGCTGCATGCTGCGGAAGGACGATCCGACGTTCAAGGCGCTGGTTGATGAAACCGTCGCCCAGGCTCAGACCTCTGGCGAAGCGGAGAAGTGGTTTGACAAATGGTTCAAAAACCCGATTCCGCCAAAAAATCTTAACCTCAACTTCGAGCTGTCGGACGACATGAAAGCGCTGTTCAAATCACCTAACGACAAAGCACTGAACTAATTATAACAACCAGGGGCGGGATATCCTGCCCTCCCGATGATTGTCACAGCACGGACAGACTATACGGTGGCTGGTCGTTCCCCAGCCGCCGCGAATACCGAAACAAGCTGGACAACCGTCTTCGAGGGTAGCACTGGCTACCCTTTTTTTTCCAGGAGTCATGTATGTCAATAGACTGGAACTGGGGGATATTCCTGCAACAGGCCCCCTTCGGCAACACTACCTACCTGGGCTGGCTGTGGAGCGGTTTTCAAATCACCGTCGCCCTCTCCATCTCGGCCTGGATCATCGCTTTTCTCGTCGGCTCACTGTTCGGCATTTTACGCACGGTACCCAATCGCTTCCTCTCGGGCATTGGCACCTGCTATGTCGAACTGTTTCGCAACGTGCCGCTGATCGTGCAGTTCTTTACCTGGTACCTGGTGGTGCCGGAGTTCCTGCCGGAAAATATCGGCATGTGGTTTAAATCGGAGCTGGACCCAAACATTCAATTCTTTGTCTCCTCCATGCTGTGCCTGGGGCTGTTTACCGCCGCTCGCGTCTGCGAGCAGGTACGCGCCGCCATCCAGTCGCTGCCGCGCGGGCAGAAGAACGCCGGCCTGGCGATGGGCCTGACCCTGCCGCAAACCTACCGCTACGTGCTACTGCCGAACGCCTACCGCGTTATTGTGCCGCCGATGACCTCGGAGATGATGAACCTGGTGAAAAACTCGGCCATCGCCTCCACCATCGGTCTGGCCGATATGGCCGCGCAGGCGGGCAAACTGCTGGACTACTCCGCTCATGCCTGGGAGTCTTTTACCGCCATCACCCTGGCCTATGTTTTCATCAACGCGGTGATTATGCTGATTATGTATGTGGTCGAGCGTAAGGTTCGCCTGCCTGGCAATATGGGAGGCAAATAATGTACGATTTTGACTGGAGTTCGATCGTTCCCTCCATGCCCTATCTGCTGGCAGGGCTGGTGATCACCCTGAAGATTACGGTGATCGCCATCGTGGTCGGCATTGTCTGGGGCACCCTGCTGGCGGTTATGCGCCTGTCCAGCTTTCTGCCGCTGGCCTGGTTTGCTAAATCCTACGTCAACGTATTCCGCTCAATCCCACTGGTGATGGTCCTGCTGTGGTTCTACCTGATTGTCCCGGGCTTCCTGCAGAACGTGCTGGGACTGTCGCCGAAAACGGATATTCGCCTGATCTCGGCGATGGTGGCGTTTTCGATGTTCGAAGCCGCCTACTATTCAGAGATTATCCGCGCCGGCATTCAAAGCATCTCCCGCGGCCAGTCCAGCGCCGCGCTGGCGTTGGGGATGACCCACTGGCAGTCAATGCGGCTGGTGATCCTGCCGCAGGCCTTCCGCGCCATGGTGCCGCTGCTGCTAACCCAGGGGATCGTCCTGTTCCAGGATACCTCGCTGGTGTATGTATTGAGTCTCGCCGACTTCTTCCGTACCGCCTCCACCATTGGCGAGCGTGACGGAACCCAGGTCGAAATGATCCTGTTCGCAGGCGGCGTCTATTTTGTGATTAGCCTCAGCGCCTCGCTGTTGGTCAGCTGGTTGAAGAAAAGGACTGTGTAATGATTACCCTGAAAAACGTTTCAAAATGGTATGGTCACTTTCAGGTGCTGACCGATTGCTCCACGGAAGTGAAAAAAGGCGAAGTCGTGGTGGTCTGCGGGCCGTCAGGCTCCGGTAAATCCACGCTGATTAAGACTGTGAACGGCCTTGAGCCGGTACAGCAGGGGCAGATTATTGTCGATGGCACCGTGGTTAACGATAAAAAGACCAACCTGGCTAAACTGCGCTCGCACGTCGGCATGGTGTTTCAGCATTTTGAACTGTTCCCGCATCTGTCGATTATCGACAACCTGACGCTGGCGCAGGTCAAAGTGCTTAACCGCGATAAAGCCTCAGCGCGCAAGAAAGGCCTCAAGTTGCTGGAGCGCGTTGGCCTGGCGGCGCATGCGGAAAAATACCCGGCGCAGCTCTCCGGCGGCCAGCAGCAGCGCGTGGCCATTGCCCGAGCCCTGTGTATGGACCCGATCGCCATGCTGTTTGATGAGCCCACCTCAGCGCTTGACCCGGAGATGATTAACGAGGTGCTGGACGTTATGGTCGAACTGGCCAACGAGGGGATGACCATGATGGTCGTGACCCATGAGATGGGCTTTGCCCGCAAGGTGGCGAACCGGGTGATCTTTATGGATGAAGGGAAGATTGTCGAGGATGCCGATAAAGAGGCCTTCTTTGCCAATCCGCAATCCGAGCGTGCCAAAGATTTCCTCGCCAAAATACTTCATTAATGTTTTTTCTCTGCGCATACCGCCCGGTATGCGCAGTTAATCTTTTCCGCCATATTATTCGCCAATGTTATTTATGCGGCAGATTATCGCTACTATCATTTACGTACCCAATAAACCTCGCCGATAAAAGCTGAACTTATTTATTAAATCGATCAATTCATAAAGAATTCAATAATGAATTCGTGGACCGGCATTGCCACCGCCGCTAGCATATAACGCCTCGTAACAGGTTCGTCGCATGATTATTTTATTAATTGAATATAATATTCTTGCCTGACCTCGCCTGCGCCGAAATAAAGGCCATCAATATTCTCTGCAGCTCGCAGAATAATGGATGCGCCACCAAACCAATGAAACAAATGGATATTGCTTCATGTTAATTCGATCTCGCACGCTCACCGGACTGCTGTTTATCACGCTGGCGGGCACCTCAGCCGCCGGGGCCGCGCCATTGGCCTCTTCTACTCACCAGACGGAGCAGGATAAAGCCCGCCAGGAGGCGCTGGCGCCGCAGCAACAGGATTTTCAGTCTTCACAACAGCGCGTGGCGCCGCAGGGGATCCCTTTTCCTGAGGAAACGCATTGCAAATTGATCAACCGGGTCGATATCGACTCCGATAACCAGGCGCTCACCCGGAAATTACTGGCGAAAACCGCGCGGCAGGCGCAGGGACGCTGCCTGGGCAGCGAAGGCATTCGCCTGCTGGCCTATACCTTGCAAAATGAGCTGATCGCGCAAGGCTACATCACCTCGCTGATTGATGTGCCCTCCCAGTCGCTGGAGCACGGCATACTCAGGTTCACGCTGCACTATGGCAAAGTGGGCGCTATCGACTATGCCGACGGCTCGGACACCACCCGCCTGTGGAATTCCCTACCCACCTCTTCTGGTACTATCCTGCGCTTAAGCGACCTTGAGCAAGGGATGGCCAACCTGCAGCGTCTGCCCGGCGCCACCGCGCACATGAAACTGCTGCCGGGCCAACACGAGGGAGAAAGCGATATCCAGATCGCCCGCAGCCTGGCGAAAAAATGGCAGCTTGGCGCCTGGCTTGACGACGCCGGCAGCAAAGCCAGCGGACGCTACCAGGCCGGCGGGGCCCTCTATCTCTATGACCTGACCACCCTCAACGATATCCTGTACCTTTCCGGCGGGGGCGATATTGAATTCAATCAGCATAACGACGGCAACCACAACGGCAGCCTGTATTACTCCATTCCCTTTGGCTACTGGACACTAAGCGCCTACGGGGCATACAGCCAGTATCGTCAGCAGTTTAACGGCAACTGGTCGACGATGGATTATAAGAGTAAAAATCGCTACTACAGCGCCACGCTGAGTCGTCTGCTCTCCCACACCCGGCAGCAAAAAACCACCGCTGACCTGCGGATCGCCAAGAGCACCTCGCATTATTACTTCGGCGGCAGTGAGCTACTGGTGATGCGCAAGCAGAACCCCTCATGGGAATTCACCCTCAACCACCAGCACTACTTTAACAAAAAGATTGTTGATGCCAGCATCGGCATCCAGCGCAGCCTGCCGTGGCTCAGCTCGACAGCAACGCCGGAAGAGCAGGCCGGGCTGTATAGCCCGCTGTCGCGGATTGTGCATGGTAATCTGCAGGCAATGATGAAATTTGACGCCACCGGCGACAAATTTACCTGGGCTCCCCGCCTCAGCGCCCAGTTCAGCCCGGACAAACTCGCTTCCGATAATAAATTCAATATTGGTAGTCGCTGGAGCGTGCGCGGTTTTGACGGTGAAAACAGCCTGTCCGGCAATCAGGGATGGTACTGGCGCAACGATTTTATCTGGGATCTGGCCACCCACGAGCGGCAATTCTATTTGGGCGCGGATATAGGCCGCCTTATCGGCGCCGATCTATATCAAAAAGGCAAAGTGCTCTCCGGCGCCGTCAGCGGGCTGCGCGGTCAGCTATGGTCAACGCAGTACGATCTGTTTATTAGTACCCCGCTGAGTAAACCGGATAAGTTTCATAGCGACGCCCTGAATATGGGCTTTTCATTACAGTGGAGGTATTAATTCGCACATTATTGACTCGTCATATTTACATTATTTATTAATCATTATTTAAAGGAATAAAGAAAATGTTTAAGTTTAAGGCTTCTTATGTCGCACTGGCGGCAGTATTAACCTCGTCGGTAGTTTATGCCGACCCCACAAGCTATACGCACTCTTCCGGCGCCACGGTTATCGATATTGAAAAGCCGAACGCCGCCGGTGTCTCCCATAACCTGTACCGCGACTTCAACGTCGGCACCAATGGCACCATCCTTAATAACAGCGGCGATGATGTCAGCCACAGCACATTTGGCAATATCGCCCGCAACAATAATCTGACCGCCGGCAGCGCTTCGGTGATTTTGAACGAGGTGACCTCCAAAAACGCCAGTAGCCTGAAGGGCTTTATCGAAGTCAACGGTCAGAAAGCGGATGTGGTAATCGCCAACCCGAACGGCATCACCTGTTCCGGCTGTAGCTTTGTTAATACCAACAAGGCTATCCTGACCACCGGCAAGGTTAATATGACCGACGATGGCGCCATCGGCAGCTATACCGTAACGGGCGGCACCCTCACCATCGGCGAAAATGGCATGAACGCCGCCAACGGCTACGCGGTTCTGCTCGCCGACGCGATTAAGATTAACGGTAAAGTGCAGGCCAACAACGCCCTGGTCAGCGCGGGCAACTTCACCATGGATAACAGCTCTGGCTCGGTGACCTCCGCCGGTAAAAAGGCCACCCTGATCCAGATGACGGTTAACCCGCAGTACAGCATCGACGTCAGCAGCCTTGGCGGCATTGAGGCCAACAGCATCAGCATGGTCGGCAATAACATCGGCTTTGGCGTACGTAATAAGGGTTCTATTATCTCCAACGGCACGCTGATGCTCACCAGCAACGGTAATTTACTGAACAAAGGGTCAATAACGGGCAAAGGTTTGCTGAGCCAGGTTTCCACCGTCACGGGCATCACCAATGACGGTAGCATCGCCGGCGCCTATTATTTAATGCTCTCCAGTGGCGATTATATCGTTAACACCGGTTCTCTCTCCGGCGGCCAGCTGATTGCCACCGCTAACGGCAACATCACCAACGGCGACTCAGGCACGATGACCGGCACCAGTGGATTAAGCCTGACCAGCGGCGGGAAAATCCGCAACGAAGAAAAAGCCTCCCTGCTGTCAAATAACCAGATTGCCGCCACGGCAATCGGTGATTTCCTCAATGAAGGCAAAATCAGCGCCAAACACACCAGCCTGACGTTTGTCGGCGACAGCTTTAAAAACACCGGCAATATTAACTCTACTGGCCAAACCACCATTCAGTCGCTTACACAGGACGGCACCGCCAATACGGGCGAGATCTATAACCTCGGCAATATCACCGGCGAAAATATCAATCTGCAGACCAATGGCACGCTGGCGCAAAGCAGCAGTGGTCGTATTGAGGCAACCAACGCCATTACCGCCCACAGCTACTGGCTGAACCAAAATGGTTATATGAATGCCGCCGATATCACCACCGATCACGGCGTAGTGAATAATTATGGCAATATTACTGCCAAAAATATTTCAATCACGACCTACTCAGATATCACCAACGAAGGGCAGATCAGCAGCACCGGCGACCTGACCTTAAATACCAAAAATAAAGGCGCGATCTACAATTATTCAACCCTCAGCGCGGGCGGCAACATGACGTTAACCGCCACCAAAGTGGTCAATGGTGGTAAAAGTTGCGGCATACTGGGCCTGGCGAAATGCGGCGTCGGGACGTTAACTGCTGACAAGCTGGTACTGAACTCATCGCAGAAATATGTTAGCGACATGGGTGGAAAACAGTATTTCAAGAGCACCGAAGTCAACACGGTGAAATAAGACAAACCACGATGCGCGAAGCCTCGCGCATCGTTTTTCGCACGCTTAGGGCTCGAAGGGCCGACGCTGGAACTGATCGTGGCCACATTTTGGACAGCGCGGCAGCACGTCCGGGGTGTATACCGCCAGGTGATAGTGGCACTTCTCGCAGACCAGGTTGCCCAGACCGACCACTTCGCCGCTGTGGTACACGCCGTGATGATTCAGATCCTGAAAGACTTCCCGCCACTCGAGCTGGGTTTTGTCGGTGATATCAGCCAGCTCCTGCCACAGGCTCTCTTTGATCACCCGCATAAACACGCTGTCGCTCTCGTCTTCGTGACTCTCTTCGTAGCTGCGGGCAAACTCCTCGAGGTCGCGTTTGACCGCCGCAATCACCGACTCGATCTCGCTCTGCGTCAGATCGCCGGCGCGGACGATTTTTTCCCGCGCCTGCGTCACCAGCGCGTCGATATCGCGCTCTCCATGGCGGAGCCGTTCGCTGAGCGAGGAGACCAGTTCACGGTAATATTGAGCAACCTTGTTCATCATTTCGCCTCCGGTGGGGTTAACGTCTTCTGATAATAGACCTTATTCCTCTCCCGCTGTGTCTGACAAGCCACAGAGTCGCGAAATAATCTGCGCAGCTTTTGCCGATGTTGATGTGCGAAAAGCTGTTTTGACGTGGGCGTTTGGGCTATGCTATGCCGATCTGAAATAACACATCCATTGGCTACACTTTGTAGCTGTATTGAAAACAGGACCACTGGCTGCCATGCAAGAGCAATACCGCCCGGAAGAGATAGAATCGAAAGTCCAGCTTCACTGGGACGAAAATCGTACATTTGAAGTAACTGAAGACGAGAGCAAAGAGAAGTATTACTGCCTGTCGATGCTTCCTTATCCTTCTGGTCGACTACACATGGGTCACGTGCGTAACTACACCATCGGCGACGTGATTGCCCGCTACCAGCGCATGCTGGGCAAAAACGTCCTGCAGCCGATCGGCTGGGATGCGTTCGGTCTGCCGGCAGAAGGGGCGGCGGTGAAAAACAACACCGCGCCAGCGCCGTGGACCTACGACAACATCGCCTACATGAAAAACCAGCTCAAAATGCTGGGCTTCGGCTATGACTGGAGCCGCGAGCTGGCGACCTGCACCCCGGAATACTACCGCTGGGAGCAGAAGTTCTTCACCGAGCTGTACAAAAAAGGCCTGGTGTACAAAAAAACCTCCGCAGTGAACTGGTGCCCGAATGACCAGACCGTGCTGGCCAACGAACAGGTTATCGACGGCTGCTGCTGGCGCTGCGATACCAAGGTCGAGCGTAAAGAGATCCCGCAGTGGTTTATTAAAATCACCGCCTACGCCGATGAACTGCTGAACGATCTGGATAAGCTGGACCACTGGCCGGACACCGTGAAGACCATGCAGCGCAACTGGATCGGCCGTTCGGAAGGGGTAGAAATCTCCTTTGACGTCAACGACTACGCTGACAAACTGACTGTCTACACCACCCGTCCGGACACCTTTATGGGTTGTACCTACCTGGCCGTCGCGGCGGGTCACCCGCTGGCGCAGCAGGCTGCGGCGAACAATCCGGCGCTGGCCACCTTTATCGACGAGTGCCGCAATACCAAAGTGGCCGAAGCCGACATGGCGACGATGGAGAAAAAAGGCGTCGATACCGGCTTTAAAGCCATTCATCCGCTGACCGGTGAAGAAATTCCGGTCTGGGCGGCAAACTTTGTGCTGATGGAATACGGCACCGGCGCGGTAATGGCCGTTCCGGGTCACGACCAGCGCGACTACGAGTTCGCCAGCAAGTACGGTCTGAACATTAAGCCGGTTATCCTCGCTGCCGACGGCTCCGAGCCGGATCTCTCCGAGCAGGCGCTGACCGAGAAAGGCGTCCTGTTTAACTCCGGCGAGTTCAGCGGTCTTGATTATGAAGCGGGCTTCAACGCCATTGCCGACAAACTGGCTGCTATGGGCGTGGGCGAGCGTAAAGTTAACTACCGTCTGCGCGACTGGGGCGTATCCCGTCAGCGCTACTGGGGCGCGCCGATCCCGATGGTGACCCTGGAAGATGGCACCGTGCTGCCGACCCCGGAAGATCAGCTGCCGGTGATCCTGCCGGAAGACGTGGTCATGGACGGCATCACCAGCCCGATCAAAGCCGATCCTGAATGGGCCAAGACCACCGTCAACGGCCAGCCGGCGCTGCGCGAAACCGACACCTTTGATACCTTTATGGAATCCTCCTGGTACTATGCGCGCTACACCTGCCCGCAGTATCAGGAAGGAATGCTGGATTCGAAAGCGGCCAACTACTGGCTGCCGGTAGATATCTACATCGGCGGTATCGAACACGCCATCATGCACCTGCTCTACTTCCGCTTCTTCCATAAGCTGATGCGCGACGCGGGCATGGTGAACTCCGATGAGCCGGCGAAACAGCTGCTGTGCCAGGGCATGGTGCTGGCTGACGCGTTCTACTATGTGGGCGAAAACGGCGAACGTAACTGGGTTTCCCCGGTTGACGCCATCGTTGAGCGCGACGAAAAAGGCCGCATCGTGAAGGCCAAAGACGCGGCGGGCCACGAGCTGGTGTACACCGGCATGAGCAAGATGTCCAAGTCGAAAAACAACGGCATCGACCCGCAGGTGATGGTTGAGCGCTACGGCGCGGATACCGTGCGTCTGTTCATGATGTTTGCGTCCCCGGCGGATATGACCCTCGAATGGCAGGAATCTGGCGTTGAAGGGGCGAACCGCTTCCTGAAACGCGTCTGGAAACTGGTCTACGAGCACACCACTAAAGGAGAGGTTGCGGCACTGAACGTGGCGGCTCTGAGCGAAGATCAGAAAGCGCTGCGTCGCGATATCCACAAAACCATCGCCAAAGTGACCGATGACATCGGCCGTCGTCAGACCTTCAACACCGCCATCGCGGCAATCATGGAGCTGATGAACAAGCTGGCGAAAGCGCCGCAGGAAGATGAGCAGGATCGTGCGCTGATGCAGGAAGCTCTGCTGGCGGTGGTGCGTATGCTCAACCCGTTCACGCCGCACGCCAGCTTCACCCTGTGGCGTGAGCTGAACGGCGAAGGCGATATCGACAACGCGCAGTGGCCGGTAGCGGATGAGAGCGCGATGGTGGAAGACAGCACCCTCGTCGTCGTCCAGGTCAATGGCAAAGTTCGTGGTAAAATTACCGTTGCGGTAGATGCAACTGAAGAGCAGGTTCGCGAGCGCGCCGGCCAGGAACATCTGGTGGCGAAATATCTCGACGGTAAAACCGTGCGTAAAGTGATTTACGTTCCCGGTAAACTGCTCAATCTGGTCGTTGGCTAAGCGCGGGAGGAAGCGTGCGATATCTGGTAACAATGTTGTTATCTCTGGCGGTGCTCGTCACCGCCGGCTGTGGCTGGCATTTGCGTAGCACTACCAAGGTGCCCGCCACCATGAAAACCATGATTTTCCAGTCGAGCGATCCGAACGGCCCGTTAAGCCGCGCGGTACGTAATCAGCTGCGTCTTAACGGCGTGGAACTGATCGACGCCAGCACGCTGCGTAAAGATGTCCCTTCTCTGCGCCTCGATGGCTCGTCGATTCAGAAAGATACCGCATCGGTGTTCCAGGATGGTCGTACGGCGGAGTATCAGATGGTCATGACCGTTCATGCCAGCGTCCTGATCCCGGGTCACGATATCTATCCGATTACCACCAAGGTCTATCGGTCGTTCTTTGATAACCCGCAGGCGGCATTAGCGAAAGACGCCGAGCAGGATATGATTATCCAGGAAATGTACGACAAAGCGGCGGAACAGCTGATTCGTAAGCTGCCAAGCGTTCAGGTAGCGGATGTTGAAGCAACCCAGCAGGAAGAGAAACCGGTCGCCAGCAGCGCGGCGCCGTCTTCCTCGGGTAACCGCGTCTCCACCACGCTGGGTCAATGATGATTCGGTTGTACCCGGAACAGCTCCGCGCGCAGCTCACTGAAGGGCTGCGCGCGGCCTATCTGCTGCTTGGCAACGATCCCCTGCTGTTGCAGGAAAGCCAGGACGCCATTCGCGAAGCTGCTGCCGCGCAGGGCTTTACCGAGCACCATACTTTTTCAATCGACAACAGCACCGACTGGCAGGCGATTTTCGCCTTAAGCCAGGCGATGAGCCTGTTTTCCAGCCGGCAAACCCTGCTGTTGATCCTACCGGAAAACGGCCCCAACGCGGCGATCAATGAACAGCTCGCCACGCTGGTTGGCCTGCTGCACGACGACCTGCTGCTGATAGTTCGCGGAAATAAGCTGACCAAAGCCCAGGAGAATGCCGCATGGCTCACCGCCCTGGCTCAGCGCGCAGTCCAGGTCAGTTGCCAGACGCCGGAATACGCGCAGCTGCCGCGCTGGCTGGCCGCCCGTGCCAAACAGCATCAGCTGCAGCTCGACGACGCGGCCAGTCAGCTGCTGTGCTACTGTTACGAAGGCAATCTGCTGGCGCTGGCGCAGGCGCTGGAGCGTCTGGCGCTGCTCTGGCCGGACGGTAAGCTAACCCTGCCCCGCGTTGAGCAAGCGGTAAACGATGCCGCGCACTTTACGCCTTATCATTGGGTCGATGCCCTACTGGCAGGCAAAAGTAAGCGCGTGCTGCACGTCCTGCAGCAGTTACGCCTTGAAGGCTGCGAGCCGGCGATCCTGCTGCGTACTCTGCAGCGGGAGCTGCTGCTGCTGGTTACCCTCAAGCGCCAGGCGACGCACACGCCGCTGCGCTCGCTGTTTGATAAACATCGGGTCTGGCAAAACCGCCGTCAGCTGCTCAGCGACGCCCTCACGCGCCTGAGCGGGGAACAGCTGCGCCAGGCGGTGACCCTTCTGACCCGCGCGGAGCTCACCTTTAAACAGGATTACGGGCACGACGTCTGGCCCGAACTGGAAAGTCTTTCGTTGTTGCTCTGCCACAAAGCCCTGGCGGACGTTTTTATTGATGGTTGATATGACTCAGTTACAGGCAATCTATGGCGGCACCTTCGATCCGGTGCATTACGGTCACCTCAAGCCGGTTGAGATCCTGGCGAATCAGATTGGCCTGAGCAAGGTCATCATCATGCCTAACAACGTCCCGCCGCACCGGCCGCAGCCGGAAGCCACCAGCGCCCAGCGCGTGCACATGCTGAAGCTGGCGATTGCCGATAAACCGCTGTTCACGCTCGATGAACGCGAACTACGGCGCGATACCCCCTCCTGGACGGCGCAAACGCTGCAGGAGTGGCGCCAGGAGCAGGGGCCGCGCAAACCGCTGGCGTTTATCATTGGCCAGGATTCGCTACTGACCTTTCCCACCTGGCACAACTATGAAACCATTCTCGACAATGTCCACCTGATTGTTTGCCGCCGCCCGGGTTACCCGCTGACCATGGCGCAGGAAGCGGATCAGCGCTGGCTGGATCGCCATTTAACCCACGACGTGGAGTCTCTGCATAACCGCCCTTCCGGCGTGATCTACCTGGCTGAGACGCCGTGGTTCGATATTTCCGCGACGATCATCCGCCAGCGCCTTGAGCGCGGCGAGTCCTGCGCCGAGATGCTGCCCGCCGCCGTGCTGGATTACATCCGCGAGCAGGGACTCTATTGCTGACCCCAGGCTGGGCCTGGCGCGAAAAAAGCGCTATCGTAACGCCATCTCTTCATCGCCTGTCAGAGCCTGTTCATGAAATTGTGGTTAGTTCGCCATGGCGAAACCGAAGCCAACGTTGCCGGATTATACAGCGGCCATGCCCCAACACCCCTGACGCCGCGCGGCGTCGCTCAGGCGCGCGCGCTCGGCGAACGGCTGCGCCTGGCGCCTTTCGATAAAGTATTCTGTAGCGAGCTGGCGCGGACCGGGACAACGGCCGATCTGCTGCTTGGCGACCGCGCTATTCCGCGTGAGCGCCATCCCGCGCTCAATGAGATGTTTTTCGGCGACTGGGAGATGCGTCATCATCGCGACCTCCAGCGAGAAGATGCGGAAAACTATGCCGCCTGGTGTGCCGACTGGCAGCATGCGGCCCCCACCAACGGCGAAAGCTTTCAGAATTTTGCCCGCCGCGTCAGCGAGTTTATCCCAACGCTGACCGACTGCCGCCATCTTGACCATCTGCTGATCGTCGGCCATCAGGGCGTCCTGAGCCTGCTGACCGCCCTGCTGTTGCAGATGCCTGCGGCGGCGATGTGGCACTTTCCCATTGCCCATGGCGCCTGGAGCCTCCTCGAAATCCGCGACGATTTCACCACCCTGCGGGTATTAAATAGCCAGGCCGTCTGGCGGCCGCAAGAAGAATTCCCGCCAGACCATTGACAGGCCAGAGCAGGCTGTTATTCTCCGCTGCCAGGCAGCATCCGCCAAAGCCGGTTTGCAGAAATTGTTTTACAAAAATGGCGATGCAATCCGCGGCGAGGGATGGGATGATAGCCCGCCACGAACGCCTGCCGACAGACATTTCACCCGACTTTTTCATCAGTTCAGGTATACTGTCAGGCTCTTTATGATTATCAATCTTCACGCACCCAGGGGGAACACTTGCAGGGTAAAGCACTCCAGGATTTTGTTATCGACAAAATTGATGACCTGAAAGGTCAGGACATCGTTGCCATTGATGTACATGGCAAATCCAGCATCACCGATTGCATGATTATCTGCACCGGCACCTCCACGCGTCATGTGATGTCTATCGCCGACCACGTGGTTCAGGAGTCCCGCGCCGCCGGCATGCTGCCGCTGGGCGTTGAAGGGGAAGCCGCCGCCGACTGGATCGTCGTCGACCTCGGCGACGTGATGGTCCACGTCATGCAGGAAGAGAGCCGTCGTCTGTACGAGCTGGAAAAACTCTGGAGTTAATGCGTGAAGTTGCAGCTGGTGGCCGTTGGCACCAAAATGCCGGACTGGGTACAGACCGGCTTTAGCGAGTATCTGCGCCGTTTTCCCAAAGATATGCCGTTCGAGCTGGTGGAGATCCCTGCCGGTAAGCGCGGTAAGAACGCTGATATCAAACGCATCCTCGAAAAAGAGGGCGAGATGATGTTAGCCGCTGCCGGTAAGAACCGCATCGTGACCCTGGATATTCCGGGTAAACCATGGGATACACCGCAGCTGGCGCGCGAACTGGAACGCTGGAAACAGGACGGGCGCGACGTCAGTTTACTGGTAGGCGGTCCGGAAGGTCTCTCTCCCGCCTGTAAAGCAGCGGCGGAACAGAGTTGGTCGCTCTCCACCCTCACCTTACCTCACCCGCTGGTGCGCGTACTGGTGGCCGAGAGTCTGTACCGGGCGTGGAGCATCACCACCAACCACCCGTACCACCGTGAGTAATGATGATCAGGGTAGACTAAGCAGCGAATGAAATTACAGAATTCTTTCCGCGACTATACGGCTGAATCCTCGCTGTTCGTGCGCCGGGCGCTGGTCGCTTTTTTGGGGATTTTGCTGCTTACCGGCGTTCTGATCGCCAACCTGTACAATGTGCAAATCGTTCGCTTCGACGACTATCAGACGCGCTCGAACGAAAACCGCATCAAGCTGGTGCCGATCCCGCCGAGCCGCGGCATTATTTACGATCGCAACGGCACCCCGCTGGCGCTTAACCGCACCATTTACCAGCTGGAGATGATGCCGGAGAAAGTCGATAACGTACAGCAGACGCTGGATGCGCTACGCGACGTCGTCGATTTAACTGACGATGACATCGCCGGTTTCAAAAAGGAGCGCGCCCGCTCCCATCGTTTTACCTCGATTCCGGTAAAGGTCAACCTCAGCGAAGTGCAGGTGGCCCGCTTTGCCGTCAACCAGTACCGCTTTCCCGGCGTGGAAGTCAAAGGCTACAAGCGTCGTTATTACCCCTATAATTCGGCGCTGACTCACGTCATTGGCTATGTCTCAAAAATTAACGATAAAGACGTCGACCGCCTGGATAAAGAGGGCAAGCTGGCCAACTACGCCTCGACGCACGACATTGGGAAGCTGGGTATAGAGCGTTATTACGAGGACGTTCTGCACGGTCAGACCGGCTACGAAGAGGTTGAAGTGAACAACCGCGGCCGCGTCATTCGTCAGCTGAAAGAGGTGCCTCCGCAGGCCGGACGCGACATCTACCTCACCCTCGACCTCAAGCTGCAGCAGTATATTGAAACGCTGCTGGCCGGCAGCCGCGCCGCCGTGGTGGTGACCGACCCGCGTACCGGCGCTATTCTGGCGCTGGTTTCAACCCCGAGCTATGACCCGAACCTGTTCGTCGACGGCATCTCCAGCAAAGATTACTCCGCGCTGCTCAACGACCCGAACACACCGCTGGTCAACCGAGCAACGCAGGGGGTCTATCCGCCGGCGTCGACGGTCAAACCGTACGTCGCCGTCTCGGCGCTGAGCGCCGGGGTGATCACCCGCAACACCAGCCTCTTCGACCCCGGCTGGTGGCAGTTGCCTGGCTCAGAGAAACGCTATCGTGACTGGAAAAAGTGGGGCCACGGCCATCTGAACGTCACCAAAGCGCTCGAGGAGTCTGCAGATACCTATTTCTACCAGGTCGCCTATGACATGGGCATCGACCGTCTCTCAGAGTGGATGAGCAAGTTTGGCTACGGCCACTACACCGGTATCGACCTCTCCGAGGAGCGCTCTGGCAACATGCCGACCCGCGAATGGAAGCTCAAGCGCTTTAAGAAACCCTGGTACCAGGGGGACACCATTCCGGTGGGCATCGGCCAGGGTTACTGGACCGCCACGCCGATCCAGATGAACAAAGCGCTGATGATCCTGATTAACGACGGCGTGGTGAAGGTGCCTCATCTGCTGCAGAGCACCGTGGAAGACGGCAAGCCCGTACCCTGGGTCCAGCCCCATGAGCCGCCGGTAGGCGATATCCATTCCGGCTATTGGGAAATCGCCAAAGACGGCATGTACGGCGTGGCCAACCGCGGCAACGGCACCGCGCACAAATACTTCGCCAGCGCGCCGTATAAAATCGCGGCCAAGTCAGGTACCGCTCAGGTGTTCGGCCTGAAGGCCAACGAAACCTATAACGCGCACCGGATCTCCGAGCGCTTGCGCGACCATAAACTGATGACGGCGTTTGCGCCTTATAACAACCCGCAGGTTGCCGTGGCGATGATTCTGGAAAACGGCGGCGCCGGCCCGGCGGTCGGTACGATTATGCGCCAGATCCTCGATCACATCATGCTGGGCGATAACAACACTACGCTGCCAAGCGAAAACCCGGCGGTAACCGCAGGGGAGGATCAATAATGACGGATAATCCGAACAAAAAATCGCTATGGGATAAAATCCATCTTGACCCCACCATGCTGCTTATCCTGCTGGCGCTGCTGACCTACAGCGCGCTGGTTATCTGGAGCGCCAGCGGTCAGGATGTCGGCATGATGGAGCGTAAAATCGGCCAGATCGCCATGGGCGTGGTGATCATGATCGTCATGGCGCAGATCCCGCCGCGGGTCTATGAAGGCTGGGCGCCCTACCTCTATATTTTCTGTATCATCCTGCTGGTAGCCGTTGACGCCTTCGGCGCCATCTCCAAAGGGGCGCAGCGCTGGCTGGATCTCGGTATTGTGCGCTTTCAGCCGTCGGAGATCGCCAAAATAGCCGTGCCGCTGATGGTGGCGCGGTTTATTAACCGCGATGTCTGTCCACCGTCGCTGAAGAACACCGGCATTGCCCTGGTGCTAATCTTCCTGCCGACGCTGCTGGTGGCGGCGCAGCCTGACCTCGGGACCTCGATCCTGATCGCCCTATCCGGGCTGTTTGTGCTGTTCCTCTCCGGCCTCAGCTGGCGCCTGATTGGTATCGCCGTGGTGCTGGTCGCCGCCTTTATTCCGATCCTGTGGTTCTTCCTGATGCACGACTATCAGCGTCAGCGCGTGATGATGCTCCTCGATCCGGAAACCGACCCGCTGGGCGCCGGCTATCACATTATTCAGTCTAAAATTGCCATTGGCTCCGGCGGTCTGCGCGGCAAAGGCTGGCTGCACGGCACCCAGTCGCAGCTGGAGTTTCTGCCGGAACGCCACACCGACTTTATCTTCGCCGTCCTCGCCGAAGAGCTGGGCCTGATTGGCGTACTGATCCTGCTAGCGCTTTATATTCTGCTGATTATGCGCGGACTGTGGATCGCCGCCCAGGCGCAAACCACCTTTGGCCGGGTCATGGCCGGTGGTTTAATGTTGATTTTATTCGTTTATGTCTTCGTAAATATTGGTATGGTGAGTGGTATTTTACCGGTGGTGGGCGTACCGTTGCCGCTGGTGAGCTACGGGGGCTCCGCCCTGATCGTACTGATGGCCGGGTTTGGTATCGTAATGTCGATCCATACCCACAGAAAAATGTTGTCGAAAAGCGTTTAAAGGGGTTAGCAATGCGTAAGCAATGGCTGGGGATCTGCATAGCAGCGGGGCTGCTGGCGGCATGTTCGAGTGATGACGTGCAACAAAAAACGGTCAGTACTCCACAGCCGGCCGTCTGTAATGGCCCGACGGTTGAGATCAGCGGCGCCGATCCGCAGTATGAAACGCCGAACGCCACGGCGAATCAGGATTATGAGCGCGACGGTAAAAGCTACAAAATCGTTCAGGATCCGGCCAACTTTACTCAGGCCGGTTTCGCGGCGATCTATGACGCAGAACCCAACAGCAACCTGACCGCCAGCGGCGAAGCCTTCGATCCGACTCAGTTGACCGCAGCGCACCCGACGCTGCCGATCCCGAGCTACGCGCGGATCACTAACCTTGCCAACGGACGGATGATCGTCGTGCGGATTAACGATCGCGGTCCCTATGGCAACGATCGGGTCATCTCGCTTTCCCGCGCATCCGCTGACCGCCTGAACACCTCCAACAACACCAAAGTGCGCATCGACCCCATCATCGTCGCGCCTGACGGTTCGCTTTCCGGCCCGGGGATGGCCTGTACCACCGTCGCCAAACAGACTTACGCCCTGCCCGCCCGTCCGAATCTGGACGGTGGGGACGCCGCTGGCATGAGCCAACCCGCACCCACTGACGTTCGCCCGATCAGCAACAGCACGCTGACGCCGGCAGACAGCGTGGGCGCGCCGGTGAACAGCGGCGGTTTCCTCGGCGCGCCGACGCCCCTGAACAACGGCGTGCTGGAGAGTAGCGAACCAGCGGCAGCCGCCGCGACGGCTCCTGCCGCCGGCGCCACGCCAACAGCGCCAGTGACCGCGCCTGGCTCCATTCAGGGTAATGTGGCGCCCGCTGCGGCCACCGCCGCAGCCGCTGGCGCCGTGGCGGCCTCGTCCTCCGCGACCTCCAGCGCCAGCGGTAATTTTGTTGTCCAGGTGGGCGCAGTAAGCGACCAGACGCGGGCGCAGCAGTATCAGCAGCGCCTGAGCCAGCAGTTTTCTGTGCCAGGCCGGGTCATGCAAAACGGCGCGGTCTGGCGTATTCAGCTGGGTCCCTTTGCTGATAAAGCACAGGCCAGCGCCGTGCAGCAGCGCCTGCAAAGCGAAGCGCAGCTGCAGTCCTTTATTACTCGCGCCAACTAAACGCCGCGGGCCGCCCGTTCACCTCGCGCATGTAAAAGTCATTAACAAACTCATGCGCAATGTCGGATGCTGGCCCGCAGAGCATTTGCTATAGTAAGGCACTTTTTTAACTCCATCACGGATGCCGTTGTTCTGACCATGAAGACCTCTTTCACCGCTCGTTTACTCATTACGGCGCTCTCCGTTGCAGCGCTCTCCTCCGCTGCCCGCGCCGATGACCTGAATATCAAAACGATGATCCCAGGCGCCCCGCAGATTGACGCCGAATCCTGGATCCTTATCGATTACAACTCTGGCAAGGTACTGGCTGAAAACAATGCCGACTCCCGCCGCGACCCGGCCAGTCTGACCAAAATGATGACCAGCTATGTTATCGGTCAGGCGATGAAAGCGGGCAAATTCAAAGAGTCCGATCTGGTCACCGTCGGCAACGATGCCTGGGCCACCGGCAACCCGGTTTTCAAAGGCTCTTCTCTGATGTTCCTCAAGCCGGGCATGCAGGTGCCGGTTTCTCAGCTGATCCGTGGTATTAACCTGCAGTCCGGTAACGATGCCTGCGTGGCGATGGCCGACTACGTCGCCGGCAGCCAGGACGCCTTCGTCAGCCTGATGAACAACTACGTCAACGCTCTGGGCCTGAAAAACACCCATTTCCAGACCGTTCACGGTCTTGATGCTGACGGACAGTACAGCTCCGCGCGCGACATGGCGCTGATTGGCCAGGCGCTGATCCGCGACGTACCGAACGAGTACTCCATCTATCGTGAGAAAGAGTTCACCTTCAACGGCATCCGCCAGCTGAACCGTAACGGCCTGCTGTGGGATAACAGCCTGAACGTCGACGGCATCAAAACCGGCCATACCGACAAAGCGGGTTACAACCTCGTCGCTTCCGCCACCGAAGGCCAGATGCGCCTGATCTCCGCGGTAATGGGCGGCCGGACGTTCAAAGGCCGTGAGTCAGAAAGCAAAAAACTGCTTACCTGGGGCTTCCGCTTCTTCGAAACCGTCAACCCGATTAAAGCTGGCAAAGAGTTTGCCTCCGAACCGGCCTGGTTCGGCGACAGCGATCGCGCTTCGCTGGGGGTGGATAAAGACGTATACCTGACCATTCCGCGCGGCCGAATGAAAGATCTGAAAGCCAGCTACGTGCTGAATAACACTGAGCTGCACGCCCCGCTGCAGAAAAACCAGGTTGTCGGCACCATTAACTTCCAGTTGGATGGTAAAACCATCGACCAGCGTCCGCTGGTGGTCCTGCAGGAAATTCCGGAAGGTAATTTCTTCGGCAAAATTATTGATTACATTAAATTAATGTTCCACCACTGGTTTGGTTAAAAATCGAACACTTGAAAGTGTGATTTCCATCCCCATATACTATTCATCCAAGTAACCTGATAACTCCCGCCCTTGGTGGGAGTTATTATTTTGTCGTAACACCGGAGCTGACATGAAAACCAAACTTAACGAACTGCTTGAATTCCCTACGCCATTTACTTACAAAGTAATGGGGCAGGCGTTGCCGGAGCTGGTTGATCAGGTGGTGGAAGTGGTACAGCGCCATGCGCCTGGTGATTACTCGCCGTCAGTAAAACCGAGCAGCAAAGGTAACTACCACTCGGTCTCCATCACCATCAACGCCACCCACATTGAACAAGTGGAAACGCTGTACGAAGAGTTAGGCAATATCGATATCGTTCGGATGGTGCTGTAACCTTTTCCCTGACCCGGCCGCCGTGCCGGGTCTTCTCAATCCCTTCTGCACGGCTGTGATATACTCCCCAACCTGAATTCTCTCTTCCCGGCGGAGATGTTGTTTTGCAGCACAATAAAATTCTTATCCGGCAGCTTGGCCTGCAACCTTACGAACCCGTCTCGCAGGCGATGCATGAATTTACCGACGCCCGTGATGAAGATACCCTCGACGAGATCTGGCTGGTGGAACATCACCCCGTATTCACCCAGGGTCAGGCCGGCAAAGCGGAACACGTGCTGGTGCCCGGCGATATTCCGGTGATCCAGAGCGATCGCGGCGGCCAGGTCACCTATCACGGTCCGGGACAGCAGGTGATGTACGTCCTGTTGGACCTCAAGCGCCGTAAGCTGGGCGTGCGGGAGCTGGTGACGCTGCTGGAGCAAACGGTCGTCAATACCCTGGCTGAATATAGTATCGAGTCGCACCCCCGCGCCGACGCTCCTGGCGTCTATGTCGGCGAACGCAAAATCTGCTCCCTGGGATTGCGGATCCGTAAAGGTTGTTCTTTCCACGGTCTGGCGCTTAATATCGCCATGGATCTCACACCGTTTCTGCGTATCAACCCCTGCGGCTATGCCGGTATGGAGATGACGCAAATGCGCCAGTGGCAGCCGGCAGCCTCCCCGGAGACGGTCGCTCCGCGGCTGGTCGCCAATCTGCTGGCGCTGCTAAATCATCCACCACACGAATATCTTCCCCGGGATTAAGCGGCAGGCCAACGTCCCGCTGTCAGCGGGGCGCTAAACGAGTAACACGTTATTTTTGCAATCAATTGTCACGCACGGCAACGCGGTGGGCCGCTATACTTGGCCTATCATTCCCAACCGGACTCATCGCGTGCCAGAGAATACGCCTCCGTCAGAATCTCCTGACAGACAGGATGAACGTTACGATCGTCAAATGTTTCGCATCCTGCGTAATATTGACCTCAATCTGTTGACGATCTTTGAAGCGGTATACGTGCATAAAGGTATCGTCAACGCCGCGAAGATACTCAATATCACACCGTCGGCGATTAGCCAGTCAATTAACAAACTGCGGGCGCTGTTCCCCGATCCGCTATTTATCCGCAAAGGACAGGGCGTCACCCCCACCGCCTATGCCACCCATCTTCATCAATACATCAGCCGCGGCATGGAAGCTTTCCTCAGCGCGCTGGATATCACCGGTAGCCCGCACCAGCAGCGGGTGATCACTATCGCCACTACGCCAGCGATGGGAGCGCTGCTGATGCCTGGCCTGGCCAGCGCGCTGAAGCCGACCTTTCCGCAGATCCTGTTGCACAATATCGCCATCGTCGACGCCGCGCGGCAGCTTGACCAGCGCCAGGTGGAGCTGCTCATTGATACCCACCTGCACAGCGGCCAGGCGATAAGCCATCATGTGCTGTATCAGGATCGGGTACAGATGTACTGCCGCGCAGGGCATCCCGCGCTGGACGGTCCGCAGGATGAAACGACCCTCGCGGAGTACGAATTTGCGCTGCTGCTGCCGGAAGGCCAGCGCTACCCCACCCTCCATCGCCGGCTACAGGAAGAGATGGGCGAGCGCCGCTGCGGCTTTAGCACCTTTAACCTGATGACCCAGGCGGCGATGATCGCCGGGAGCGATATGCTGGGTCTGACCACCGAACGCCTGTTCGCCATGGTGTCCCGTCTCTGGCCGCTGCAGACCCTGGATTTCCCTTCCCTGGGTGGAGAGCAGATTGACGTTGCGCTGCACTTTAATAAGCTGAGCGGGAAAGAGCCATTGCTGAAAGAGATCATCGAGACGGTGATCCGCTCGTTTAAGGCGTAGCGCACGGAAGGGAAAAGGATAAAACAACAACTATTTTACAATTTGCCGGGCAGGCAGGCTGCTTTCTGCCCCTTTTCAATGGTATACTGCCTGCTCTTGATTCAAAAATAGTTGATAATTGCAACATTTCATTGAATTAATTCGCTTTCCTTCGTGACTCGCAACTGGAACACGCACGCTATGAGTAAACCCATTGTGATGGAACGCGGTGTTAAGTACCGCGACGCCGATAAAATGGCCCTTATCCCGGTGAAAAACGTGGCAACTGAGCGTGAAGCTCTGCTCAGAAAACCGGAATGGATGAAAATCAAACTTCCGGCAGACTCGTCCCGTATCCAGGGAATCAAAGCAGCGATGCGTAAGAACGGCCTGCACTCTGTGTGCGAAGAGGCCTCCTGCCCGAACCTTGCAGAATGCTTCAACCACGGTACCGCGACCTTTATGATCCTCGGCGCGATCTGTACCCGCCGTTGCCCGTTCTGCGACGTCGCGCATGGACGCCCGGTCGCGCCAGATGCAAACGAGCCACAAAAGCTGGCGCAAACTATCGCCGATATGGGTCTGCGCTATGTCGTAGTCACCTCGGTAGACCGTGACGACCTGCGTGATGGCGGCGCACAGCATTTTGCCGACTGCATCAGCGCCATTCGCGAGAAAAACCCGTCGATTAAGATCGAAACGCTGGTTCCGGATTTCCGCGGCCGCATGGATCGCGCACTTGATATTCTGACGGTGACCCCGCCGGATGTCTTCAACCATAACCTCGAAAACGTGCCCCGTCTTTATCGTCAGGTACGTCCGGGCGCGGATTACAACTGGTCGCTGAAGCTGCTGGAGCGTTTTAAAGAAGCGCACCCGGAGATCCCGACGAAATCCGGCCTGATGGTAGGTCTGGGCGAAACCAACGACGAGATCATCGAAGTGATGCGCGACCTGCGTCGCCATGGCGTCACCATGCTGACGTTAGGCCAGTATCTGCAGCCGAGCCGTCACCACCTGCCGGTGCAGCGCTACGTCAGCCCGGAAGAGTTTGAAGAGATGAAAGCGGAAGCGATGGCGATGGGCTTCACCCACGCCGCCTGCGGTCCCTTCGTCCGCTCTTCCTATCATGCCGACCTGCAGGCTAAAGGGATGGAAGTTAAATAACCCACCGCTTCCGCCGCTGCGCGCCTTTTCGGCGCAGCGGCTCTCTCCGCTTCATCCGTTTCGCCTGTCCGTAACAGTTAGTTGCATCTTTTCTCCGCGGCGTCGACAAAAACGACAAAGGCCGCAACGATAAACGTCGCGGCCTCTTCGCCGTACCGCCAGCATCCCGTCAGGAGACGCAGCCGGAGAATTACTCTTTATGAGAGAGCTTCTGCGCCGGCGCTTCTTCTTCTGCGGTGGTTTTCTTCGCGCTATCGTCATCTTCGTTCATGGCTTTTTTAAAGCCCTTGATAGCCGACCCCAGGTCGCCGCCCAGCGTACGTAATTTCTTGGTACCAAACACTAAGATAATCAGTGCTGCGACTACCAGCAGTTTGGTAATACTAATCTCACCCATAGCTAACCTTCTTCTCTATACAAGCTGCGAATACGCCATCATACACTCATTTATCCGTCCTATTGTAATCCACCTGTGCGTGGGCTGCGTGTTTCGGCCCATAGCCTCCCCTCCGGGAGTGAGCGCTGAGATGTCCATCCTGACGTGCACAGCGAATTATTGGGATAAACAATACGGGTATTTGACGCGCGGACACAATAGCAATCTGTAACAAGGTGAATCAAGCCTTGTTTAAAAAAACGTCATAATAATTGCGGTGGCGCAAATCGTCGGTTCCGCAGCACTGGCAAACGCTCGCGAACGCGCGCAAGGTCATCCGCTGAGAGATCGGCAAAGATCAGCTGCGGCTCGCTCCCGGCCCCCGCCAGAGTGGTCCCCAGCGGATCGACGATGCGGCTCAGCCCGATATTGCGCGTTCCGCATTCGCCTGCCGCCACGATATAGCAGGTAGTATCGAGAGCGCGTGCCGCCAGCAGCGTCGCCCAGTGATACTCTTTCTGCGGCCCTTTCACCCATGCAGCGGGCAGCACCAGCAGCTGTGCCCCATTCAGGGCCAACGAAAGCGCCAGTTCCGGAAAGCGAAGATCGTAGCAGGTCATCAGGCCAACGCGTAATCCCGCCACCTCAATCACCGGCGGGATCTGCTGACCGGGATCCACCCGCCGGGACTCCTGCATCGCGAAGGCGTCATATAGATGAAGTTTGTGATAATGGGCGATCACTGCGCCTTCCCGCAATACCACCAAGGTGTTGGTCGCTCTCCCCTCCCCTGACGGCACATGGAGCGTCAGGACCGTGGTCAGGCTGTTACGCCTGCTCTCGGCCAACAGCGGCTGCAAAAATGCGCCATCCAGCGGCTGGGCCGATTTAACTGACAGATCCGGGTCGTTGTCATCCCGCGCCAGCAACGCCTCCGGCAGCACCAGCAGCGCCGCCCCTTCTCGCTCCGCCTGCTGCATCATCGCCACACAGGTTTGCGCATTCGTCCGCCATACTGGCGTGACGGCAAATTGTCCTGCCGCTACCCGCATGTTCTTCTCCCGTCAGGTTATGGATAGCCAATCGCGCCCGATGCGCGCTACACTTGACACTCTCTTACATCAAATAGCAGGAAACGACCGTGTTTCAACTTCTTTGCGCCGTTTTTATTGGCGGCGGCACCGGCAGCGTATTGCGCTGGTGGCTCGGCATGAAGCTCAATCCTGTGCATCATGCTATCCCGATTGGGACTCTAACGGCCAACCTGTTAGGCGCCTTTGTGATTGGCGCCGGGCTGGCGTGGTTTAATCGTCTGACCGGTATTGACCCGATGTGGAAACTGCTGATTACCACCGGTTTCTGCGGCGGCCTGACCACGTTCTCCACCTTTTCTGCGGAAGTGGTGTTTCTCCTGCAGCAGGGCCGGGTAAGCTGGGCGCTGCTCAACGTCGCGGTGAATTTGCTGGGTTCGTTTGCGATGACGGCGCTCGCCTTCTGGCTTTTCTCGCAGGCGGCCAGCCGCTAAAAGCGAAGGAGACAGGCAAAAAAAAACCCGCTTATTAGCGGGTTTTTATATTCTACTGACGCGTTGCTTACAGAGCGATGACGTTTGCAGCAGAAGGGCCTTTGGCACCGTTAGTGATTTCGAACTCTACGCGCTGACCTTCAGCCAGAGTTTTGAAACCGTTGGACTGGATTGCAGAGAAGTGTACGAATACATCTTTGCTGCCATCTTCCGGAGTAATGAAACCGAATCCTTTGGACTCATTAAACCACTTAACGTTACCTTTAATCTTAGACATCAAAATTACCTTTATATGAAAAATCGACACTAATGCTGTGTCGGGTATCAGTACACCAATTGTGGTACCTTTTGTCCAGTGCAACTTTGCTAAAAAGTGATAAAAGTCGCTATCTTTTTTAGTGGGTAACGCTTTAGTCCTTGTTTTTGCACAAGACCTTCCGCTTATCTCATTTATTGCTAAGATTTAGCGAATTAAAACTGGAAGCGCGCCCAGGCGAAGTAAACGTTACCGTTATTGTAGGTGCCGGGAATATAGGTCATCTGGAAAGTTGCCGGACCGTAACCTATTGACGCCAATGGCAAGATCACCGGAATCGGGATGTAGTTCCAGTTATCGCGCGCCGTGACGCCGAGGGTATAGCCAAGGCCGAGGTGGAAATTCTGGTCCGTCAGCGGGCGCCAGGTTTTCTCCCACCCGTAGCCGCCGATGGGCTCCCACTTATTAAAAGAGTCTTTAAACGCCATCAGGTACAGGCCATGCCAGTTCCCTTTCTCATCCCAGCGCGAGACGCCGAAACCTGCCCCCCACGGACGTTCGTTATACTTATCGGTTTTTTCCTTGTCATAGGCAAAGCGCGCATGCCAGGTGATGGCTGGAACGTACAAATCATAGTGCTCCGGCTCATTCCAGGTCTGCGCTACGTTATTACTTAAGGTATGGTAACCTTCGCTAAGGGTCGATGAAAACGACGCGCTGGCGTTTCCGGACACCAATAACCATCCTAAAAAACCAAGAGAAAACAATGAAAAACGACGTAACATCAACACTTTTCTATTACCACTTTGATTTAAAAGCCACCTAAAATAGCAAAGATAATCTCAATACAGGTTGAACGAAATAAGGCAAACTCCTGATTTTCGCCCGCTGTCCATCAGAACGGCTTAACTATCCATCTGGTGATTATATCCAGGCGTGACGGGGGACGTGTAGTTCTTATCGCTTTATTGATTTGCATCAGCGAGTTTTGTCCGTTTTTTCGGCACATTCGCACATTAAAATTTGGTGTGGTGCTTTTTATCTACATATTCTTTGGGTTTAGGGGTAATAAATGCTGACGTTTATTGAGATCCTGATAGGGATTGTGGTCATTGTGGGCGTAGCCCGCTATATCATTAAAGGCTTCTCGGCCACCGGGGTGCTGTTCGTCGGAGGCTTAATCTTACTGATCGTCAGCGCCCTGCTGGGACATAAAGTGTTACCGGGTAATACCGCGAGCACCGGCTATTCCGCTACCGATATTATTGAATACATTAAGATTCTACTCATGAGCCGCGGCGGCGATCTGGGCATGATGATCATGATGCTGTGCGGCTTCGCCACCTATATGACCCATATTGGCGCCAATGATATGGTGGTCAAATTAGCGTCGAAGCCGTTGCGCTATATTAATTCGCCCTATCTGCTGATGATTGCCGCCTATTTTGTCGCCTGCCTGATGTCGCTGGCCGTCTCCTCCGCGACCGGCCTTGGCGTACTGCTGATGGCGACGCTGTTCCCGGTAATGGTGAATGTCGGTATCAGCCGCGGGGCCGCCGCCGCCATCTGCGCCTCACCGGCGGCGATTATCCTCTCGCCAACCTCGGGTGACGTCGTCCTGGCGGCCAAAGCCGCTGAAATGCCGCTGATCGACTTTGCTTTTAAAACCACGCTGCCGATCTCCATCGCGGCCATTATCTGCATGGCGATCGCCCACTTTTTCTGGCAGCGCTATCTGGATAAAAAAGAGCACATTTCTCACGAGATGCTCGATGTCAACGACATCACCACCACCGCCCCGGCGCTGTATGCCATTCTGCCGTTTACCCCGATCATCGGCGTGCTGATCTTTGACGGTAAATGGGGGCCGGAGCTGCACATTATCACCATCCTCGTTGGCTGCATGCTGCTGGCGGCGATCCTCGAGTTCCTGCGCGGTTTCAACACCAAAAACGTCTTTAGCGGGCTGGAAGTCGCCTACCGTGGAATGGCCGACGCCTTCGCCGGCGTAGTGATGCTGTTGGTTGCCGCCGGCGTCTTTGCCCAGGGGTTAAGCACTATCGGCTTTATCAACGGTCTGATCTCAATCGCTACCTCCTTCGGCTCGGCCAGCATTATTCTGATGCTGGTGCTGGTGATCCTGACCATGCTGGCGGCGATGACCACCGGTTCCGGTAATGCCCCGTTCTACGCCTTCGTTGAGATGATCCCCAAGCTGGCGCACTCCTCCGGCATCAATCCGGCCTACCTGTCGATTCCGATGCTGCAGGCTTCTAACCTCGGCCGCACGATATCGCCCGTCTCCGGGGTGGTGGTCGCCGTTGCCGGGATGGCGAAGATTTCCCCATTCGAAGTGGTCAAGCGCACCTCAGTGCCGGTGCTCGTTGGCCTGCTGGTGGTGATCGTTGCTACTGAAATCCTGGTGCCCGGCAGCGCGCTCCACTAATGGTCTAACCACGCGAAAAGGCGCCAGCGGGCGCCTTTTTTATGCTTTAATAACTCCCCGTTATCTTTTGCCATCCATAATCAGGAATAAAAATGTTCAGGAAGGATTTCGCCGCGATTGCCCTTGTGCTTACCGCCACTCAGGCCGGTGCTGAACCGCTCACCGCGATGCGATACGCTGATTTTGACCGCTACGTCCTTGCCCTCTCCTGGCAAACCGGATTCTGTCAGAGCATGTATGACCGCAATCGCAACGAACCGGAAGAGTGTCGCCTGCAGCAGGACACCGCGAATAAAGCCGACTTTCTGACCGTGCATGGCCTGTGGCCCGGGCTGCCAAAGTCCATTGCCGCGCGCGGAGTGGATGAACGTCGCTGGATGCGCTACGGCTGCGCCACGCGTCCGGTGCCCAACATGCCGGAGGTAAAAGCGAACCGCAAATGCCAGGCGGCGGAGACCGGACTGTCGCTGGAGATGGCCAATAAACTTAATAATGTGATGCCGGGATCGGGCGGCACCTCCTGCCTGGAACGCTACGAATATGCCAAACATGGCGTCTGCTTCGGCTTCGATCCCGACAGCTACTTTGGCGCCATGGTGCGACTAAACGGTGAAATTAAGCGCAGCCCGGTGGGGGATTTTCTCGCGAAGCACTATGGCCAAACGGTCAGCCGCGCCGACTTCGACGCCGCCGTGGCCCGCGCCTGGGGTCCGCAGAGCGTAAAGGCGTTTAAGCTAACCTGCAACGGTAGTCCGGCCTATCTGACGGAGATGCAAATCTCGCTCAACGCCGCGACCATCAACGCCCCGCTGGCCACTTCCGCTTTTCTGCCCCAGCCTCACCCGGGTAACTGCGGCGCACAGTTTATCCTCGATAAGGTTGGCCACTAGCGCAAAGCGGGATGCTGATTGGAAAACACCGTCTGCCGGATGGTGTTGCACGCTGAATGTGCGTTTCATCACTTCAAACTGCCGGCAACTCTCAGTATGATGGTAGGACCTTAACCCTTGCCCCTTTCGGCGAGGGTTTTCTTTTACGGACAGGTTCCTGGATAACATGGAGTATGCAATGACCAGACCCGCAATCATCATTAATGAACTGGATGCCGAACGTATCGACAGGCTGCTGGAGCAGCCGGCTTTCGCCAACTCACCGGTTGCCGATGCCCTGAATGAGGAACTCGACCGCGCGCAAATGCTGGCCCCGGAAGCGATGCCGCATGATGTCGTCACCATGAATAGCAGGGTAAAATTCCGCGATTTAACCAGCGGCGAAGAGCGCGTGCGGACGCTGGTGTTTCCGTCACAGGTGACCGACAGCGCCAGCCAGCTCTCCGTCCTCGCGCCGGTGGGCGCCGCGCTGCTGGGCCTGAAAGTCGGCAGCACCATTCACTGGGAGCTGCCGGGCGGCGCATCGACGCACCTGGAAGTGCTGGAGCTATTGTACCAGCCGGAAGCCGCTGGCGAATTCCACCGCTAATCCCGCTGCCTGAGGCGTTTCGCGCTTTATTCAGAGGATGTCCGCACATCCTCTTTCTGCTGTTTTCCCGCCGCTTACCCTTTTTTACGCTTTGCGCCTGCCTGGCTGACAGTTTTGCGACCTGAATGACACAATATCCGCATATAATATGTTGATATAGACGCAAACGAACAAGGAGGATTGCATATGTATAAGACTATCATTATGCCGGTTGATGTCTTTGAGATGGCGCTGAGCGATAAAGCCGTCCGGCACGCGGAGTTTCTGGCCCAGCAGGACGGGGTGATCCATCTGCTCCACGTCTTACCGGGTTCCGCGAGCTTTACCATGAGCCGTTTTACCGCCGACCTGCGGCGGTTTGAGGAACATCTGCAGCATGAGGCGGAGACTCGCCTGCAGACGATGGTCAGCCACTTCAGCATTGACCCGTCTCGTATCAAGCTACATGTCCGTTTTGGCAGCGTGCGCGATATGGTCAACGAGCTGGCCAGCGAAATTAACGCCGACGTGGTAGTTATTGGCTCACGCAATCCCTCCATCAGTACCCACCTGCTCGGCTCCAATGCCTCAAGCGTGATCCGCCATGCCCATATCCCGGTAATGGTCGTCAGGTAAGAATGACGAAAAGAGTATAAAAAAAGAGGCTACCCCTGGGTAGCCTCTTTGTTATGCAGGTCTATTGTCTGACTTGTTATGCGGTTTTCGTGCGGATCAGGTAGTCGAAAGCGCTCAGCGACGCTTTTGCCCCTTCCCCTGCCGCGATAATAATCTGTTTGTACGGCACGGTGGTGCAATCGCCCGCGGCGAACACGCCTTTGACGTTGGTTTCGCACTTCGCATCGATGATGATCTCACCCATGCGGTTGCGCTCAACGGCGCCTTCCAGCCAGGTGGTGTTAGGCAGCAGGCCAATCTGGACGAAGATCCCCGCCAGCGCGACATGATGCTCATCGCCGCTCACCCGGTCACGATACTGCAGACCGGTGACTTTGCTGCCATCGCCTTTCACTTCCGTGGTCTGCGCATTAAGAATGATGTCGACATTCTTCAGGCTGCGGACTTTATCCTGCAACACCTGGTCGGCTTTCATCTCTGGGGCAAACTCCAGCAGGGTTACGTGCTCTACGACGCCCGCCAGGTCAATGGCGGCTTCCACGCCGGAGTTCCCGCCGCCGATTACCGCTACGCGTTTGCCCTTAAACAGCGGACCATCGCAGTGAGGGCAGTAGGTCACGCCCTTGGTGCGATACTGTTCTTCGCCCGGCACGTTCATATTGCGCCATTTCGCCCCGGTGGCGATGATGACGCTACGCGCCTTGAGCACCGCGCCGGAGGCGGTTTCGATCTGATGCAGGCCGCCCTCTGTCGCCGCCGGCGTCAGTTTGGTCGCACTCTGGGAGTCGATCACGTCGACGTTATAGTCATTGACGTGCGCTTTCAGCGCGCCTGCCAGCTTCTGGCCTTCAGTTTTCGGCACCGAAATATAGTTTTCGATATCCACGGTATCCAGCACCTGACCGCCGAAGCGTTCGCCCATCAGGCCGGTACGAATCCCTTTACGTGCAGAGTAGACCGCCGCCGCCGCGCCGGACGGGCCGGAGCCAACGATCAGTACATCGTAAGCGTCACGCTGATTCAGCTCTTCCGCTGCGCGTTTTTCCGCACCAGTATCCACTTTGGCGACGATTTCTGTCAGCGTCATCCGTCCCTGACCAAACTCCTGACCGTTCATGAACACCGCTGGCACGCCCATGACGTTACGCTCGGTGATCTCATTCTGGAAGGTCCCGCCGTCAATCGCCGTGTGTTTGATGCGCGGGTTGAGCACCGCCATCAGGTTCAGGGCCTGGACCACGTCCGGGCAGTTATGACAGGAGAGCGAATAGTAGGTTTCGAATTCGAAATCGCCATCAATATCGCGGATCTGCTCCAGCAGCGACTGGGCCTCTTTCGACGGATGACCGCCGGTCCACAGCAGCGCCAGCACCAGCGAGGTAAACTCGTGGCCCAGCGGCGAGCCCGCAAAACGCGGCCCCTGGTCGGAACCTGGGTTAGTAATCAGGAACGAGGGCTTACGTACCGCGAGCGTGTTGTCTTCTTTAAAGGTGACTTTGTCTGACAGTTCAGCGATTTCAGCCAACAGTTCCTTGATTTCTGCCGATTTAGCGCTGTCATCCAGCGTGGCAATCAGCTCAACAGGCTTGGTCAGCTTCTCAAGGTAGGCCTTGAGCTGGGTTTTCATGTTGGTGTCGAGCATTGTTATCTCCTGGGCTTAAAACATCATCATGCAAGCGGCCTCGTCAGGCTGCCTGAATGCGCTTGCATCATGGTGTTGGAATAAAATGGGCGCGAAAGCGCCCATTGATTGCCGGGTGGCACGCCGTTTACCCGACCTACGATCTTGTAGGCCCGTGCAAGCGTAGCGCCGCCGGGCACAAACAGACTTAGATCTTACCAACCAGATCTAAAGAAGGAGCCAGCGTCGCTTCGCCTTCTTTCCATTTCGCCGGGCAGACTTCGCCTGGGTGAGAAGCAACGTACTGCGCCGCTTTGATTTTACGCAGCAGGTCAGACGCATCACGGCCGATACCTTCAGCGGTAACTTCGATCGCCTGGATGATACCCTGCGGGTCAACGACGAAGGTAGCGCGGTCAGCCAGACCTTCATCTTCACGCATGTTGTCGAAGTTACGGGTCAGGGCGCCAGTCGGGTCGCCGATCATCGCATATTTGATTTTGGCGATGGTTTCAGAGCTGCTGTGCCACGCTTTGTGGGTGAAGTGGGTATCGGTAGACACAGAGTAAACGTCTACGCCCAGCTTCTGCAGTTCTTCGTAATGGTCAGCCACGTCGCCCAGTTCGGTCGGGCAGACGAAGGTGAAGTCAGCCGGATAGAAGAAGAAGACGCTCCAGCGGCCTTCGGTGTCTTTCTCGGTGACTTCGATGAATTCACCATTTTTGAATGCCTGGTTTTTGAACGGTTTGATTTTGGTGTTAATTAAGGACATCTATACTTCCTCCGTGTTTTCGTTGAGGTCTAAGTTAACGAATTTTTCCTGACCCGACCAATGCGTTTACATTATCGAATCAATAAGCGTTATCTAACAACCGGAACAAGACAACTCTGTGAACCTGTCGACGCGTTCAGCGCTAATCGCTGTTTTTCGCATCATTTGCCGCGACAAAAGTAAAAAGGCCACCTTTTCAGGCGGCCCCGTTACCTGAAATACCCGAGGGTAGGTTCAGCGCCAGTCAGACTGGCTATGTGTTGCGCTCTACATTACCTTAATGTAACAGCATCCAAGATTACATCACCCACGCCAGCAAAGGGCAATCCGTCATTCTGCTGATCTTGCCTATGACTGTGATAGGTTCGACAATCGTTTTGCCCTTTCCTGCTGATTTTACAAGGAATACTTATGTTAAAGCGTCTGCTGTTACTCAGCCTTTTGCCGTTATGCAGCCATGCGGAGGAACTCCCCGCTCCGGTAAAAGCGATTGAAAAACAGGGCATTACCATTATAAAACCCTTTGAGGCGCCGGGGGGAATGAAAGGCTGGCTGGGCAAATACCAGGACATGGGGGTCGCCATCTACCTAACGCCGGATGGTAAACACGCGATCTCCGGCTATATGTATGATGAGAACGGCAGCAACCTCAGCGAGCAGCTGTTTCAGAAAGAACTCTATACCCCGGCGGGACAAGAGATGTGGAAGAAGATGGCCAGCGCCCACTGGCTGCAGGATGGTCGCAAGGACGCCCCTATCGTGCTGTATGTCTTTGCCGATCCCTTCTGTCCCTACTGCAAACAGTTCTGGCAGCAATCCCGCCCCTGGGTAGAGGCCGGTAAAGTGCAGATCCGCACTCTGCTGGTGGGGGTGATCAAGCCGGAGAGCCCGGCCACCGCCGCGGCGATTCTCGCCAGCAACGATCCGGCGAAAACCTGGCATGATTACGAGCAATCGAATGGGAAAATGGCTCTGACGATCCCGAAAGTTATTCCGCCGGAGAAAATGAAAATGCTCAACGTCAACCAGCAGCTGATGGACGATCTGGGAGCCAACGTGACGCCGGCGATTTATTATATGAATAAAGATAATATGCTGCAGCAGGTGGTCGGCCTACCGGATAAAGAGAAACTGCATATTATGATGGGTGAAAAAGAGTAATTCCATCCCGCAATGGCGCCTGGCGGAAGCGACCGCTGGCGCCACTGTCGACGATAAGATATATTAAGCAGAACTTAACTGTATTTGCCAATAGTTAAATTCACACCGCAAATATTAAGCCACAAAACATTATCATTAAGAATATTATAATCCGCACCGGTAATAAACAGGACTGCATTAATGGCAAATCTTTACGATCTGAAAAAGTTCGATTTGAATTTATTGGTTATTTTCGAATGTATCTATCAACATTTGAGCATCAGCAAAGCGGCGGCGATGTTATTTATCACCCCCTCAGCGGTGAGTCAGTCGTTGCAGCGTCTGCGCCAGCAGTTAAACGATCCGCTATTTGTTCGTGTTGGCAAAGGAATGACGCCCACCACCGCCTGCGTCAATCTTCATTATCATCTACAGCAAAATCTGGAGCAGCTGGAAAAAACCATCAATCTTAATAATCGCTCAGAACTGCGTAAACGTATTGTGATATATGGCCCCCCGCTGTTCTGTTCAGTCAATAGCCACGTTATGATTAACCAGCTCTGTCATCAGGCGAACTTGCAAATTGAGCACCATAACCTGACCACCACCGAATCGGCTGAGGAGCTGCTGGCGTATCGCCAGGCGGACCTGGTGTTCACCCGCATGCCCATTACCAACCGCACCACGATCTGTCAGCCCTATCAGACGGTGCAGACGCTGGCGGTTTGCCGGGCGGGCCATCCGCGACGCGAAACGCTTACCTCGGTAGAGTCACTGGCGCAGGAGTTTTTCACTCACTATATTACCAACGATCCCGTTATTCAGCGCGTGCAGCAAAGCAGCATCGCCTGGCTGAATCCGCGCAATATTGCCTTTCGCAGCGACTCTTTTATGACCATTCTTAACATGATTAATAAAACCGACTTAATTGGCTTTTTGCCTTCCTATTTATATGACTTTATCTCACCCACTATGCAGCTTCACGCCATCAACATAGATAATCTTTTTCCGGATATCACGATCTACATTAATTACCACCATGCATCTTCGCAAAATCATTTTTTAACTGAATTAATCACCATATTAATGAATGATCGAGAGGCATCACGGCCCAAATTTAATCACAGCGAATAACGCCCTTCTGTTCCCCCGCTGCCAGAAACAATAATCGATCATTAATTTCCTACCCCTCATCGTTTATACTGAGCTAACGGGAATTTTCTACTATTAAAGGATTAATGGTCATGTCGTTTATTAAATATCCCTTACCGGAATCGGTGCTGCAGGCAACTGAGCAGCGGATCCAGTGGGTCATGGATAATTTTTCGCGCATCTGTGTCTCTTTTTCCGGGGGAAAAGACTCCACCGTTATGCTGCATTTAACCGCCCAGGCGGCGCGGTTACAGGGGAAAAAAATCTGCGTGTTGTTTATTGACTGGGAAGCGCAGTTCTC
Source organism: Klebsiella sp. 10 (assembly GCF_018223925.1). Taxonomy (NCBI): domain Bacteria; kingdom Pseudomonadati; phylum Pseudomonadota; class Gammaproteobacteria; order Enterobacterales; family Enterobacteriaceae; genus Klebsiella; species Klebsiella sp. 10. Next base: position 4,197 of record NZ_JAGRRB010000025.1, on the reverse strand, counting down.
CTGCACCATCGCCCACTGTGAAAAACTGCGTGCGCTGTATGCGGATGTTATCGAAACCTTTTACTGGGTCGCCCTGCCGCTCACCACCCAAAATGCCCTGACGCAGTATAAGCCGCAATGGCAATGCTGGGAGCCCGGAACCGAGTGGGTACGCCAGCCGCCGCCCTGGGCCATTACCCACCCGGGCTATTTTTCATTTTATCAACCCGGAATGAGCTTTGAAGCCTTCGTCAGCCACTTCGCCGAGTGGTTTTCGCAGCGTCGTCCCGCCGCCGTGCTGGTGGGCATTCGCGCCGACGAATCGCTAAATCGCTTTATGACGATTTCTTCACAGCGTAAACAGCGCTTCGCCGACGATAAACCATGGACCACTTCAGCGCCGGGCGGCCATGCCTGGTACATCTACCCGCTCTATGACTGGAAAACCGCCGATATCTGGACCTGGTTTGCCAAAAGCGGCGAGCCCTATAACCCGTTGTACGATCTGATGTATCAGGCCGGGGTGCCGCTGCGCTATATGCGCATTTGCGAACCGTTTGGTCCCGAGCAGCGCCAGGGGCTGTGGCTGTATCACGTGCTGGAACCTGAGCGCTGGGCCGCGATGTGCCAGCGAGTGAGCGGCGCGCACAGCGGCGGGGTCTATGCCGGGCATGATAATCAGTTCTACGGTCATCGGAAAATCGACAAGCCCGACCACCTGACGTGGAAAAGCTACGCCCTGTTCCTGCTCGACAGCATGCCGGAAACCACCGCCGAGCACTACCGCAATAAAATCGCCGTCTACCTGCGCTGGTACCAGAAAAAAGGTATGGAGGATATTCCGGATACCCAACCTGCGGACATTGGCACCAAAGATATCCCATCCTGGCGGCGAGTCTGCAAAGTACTGCTCAATAACGATTACTGGTGCCGTCAGCTTTCGTTTAGCCCAACCAAAAGCAGCCACTATCAGCGCTACCGTAAACGCATGGAAAAACATCGCCAACAATGGGGGATATTATGCAACAACAACTGACGCAGGCGCTGGAAGCTTACCTGCAAAAGCTGGATGACGAGGCGCGCATTGAGGCTATCAACGCGTTTCGCCAGGTGCTCCACCACTACAGCCCCTTCCGCTCGCAGCCCGTCGACTGCGTGCTGTGGGTCAAACAGGAGCTGGTCGCCCCCAACGATTACAACCCGAATAACGTGGCGCCGCCGGAGAAGCGTCTGCTGCAAACGTCGCTGGAGGCCGACGGCTTTACCCAGCCGGTCGTCGTCATCCAGCAACGCCCACAGGCGTATACGATTGTCGATGGTTTTCACCGCCATGAGCTGGCCTGCAGCAAAGCCGCGCTGAAAAAAACGCTAAAAGGCTATTTGCCGGTGACCTGCCTGACGAGTGAAGCTGCCTCGCGTGACGGGCTGATGGCAGCGACCATACGCCATAACCGGGCGCGCGGTCGCCACTAAATCCACGCCATGTCAGAGATCGTCCGCGAGCTGACCCAGCTCGGCTGGACGCCGCAGAAAATCGGCAAAGAGCTGGGGATGGATGCCGATGAAGTGCTGCGTCTGAAGCAAATTAGCGGCCTGACAGAAATGTTCGCCGGCCGCCAGTTCTCCCAGGCGTGGACGATTAAGTAACTACAGCTGGCACAAACGCGCCGCCGCAGCCAGCAGAGTCGCCGGCTGTTTGGCGAAGCACAAGCGGATCAGCTTGTGCGGGAACGGATCGGCGCAGAAGACGGAGAGCGGGATCGCCGCCACGCCGATCTCAGTGGTCAACCAGCGGCAGAAGCTGACATCGTCAAGATCGGAGATGGCGCTGTAGTCCGCCAGCAGGAAATAGGTCCCTTCACAGGGCAGGATTTCCAGCCGGCTTGGGCGCAGCGCTTCAATAAACAGATCGCGACGTTCCCGATAAAACGCCGGCAGCTCACGATAATGCTCCGGCGCTTCGCGCAGCATGTCGGCGATCGCCAGCTGCGCCGGGGTATTCACCGAGAAGGTCAGATACTGGTGCACCTTGCGCAGTTCGGCGCTGATGGCCGCCGGGGCCACGCAGTAGCCGACCTTCCAGCCGGTCATATGAAAGGTTTTGCCAAACGAAGAGACCGCCACCGCCCGCTCGCGCAGCTGTGGATGCGCCAGTACGCTGGCGTGGCCGCCCTCAGCAAAGCAGATATGCTCATAGACTTCATCGCTCAGGACATAGATCTCGCGTTCGGCGATCGCCTGCCACAGGGCGGCAAAATCCTCGCGCTGCCAGACGGTGGCCGAAGGGTTGTGCGGGGTGTTGAGGATCACCAGCCGGGTTTTCTCGCTCAGGGCGGCGGCAAATTGCCGCCAGTCGACGCGAAAATGCGGCGGCTGCAGCGCAATACGACGTAACTCGCCGCCGGCCAGCGCCACCGCGGGGGCGTAGCTGTCATAGCTGGGATCGAAACAGATCACCTCGTCGCCGCGGCGCACCAGGGCGGTGATCGCCGCATACAGGGCCTCCGTCGCGCCGGCGGTGACCGTGATCTCGCTGTTAACGTCGGGCTGGTAACCATACAGCTCCGCCGTCTTCCCGGCGATCGCCTCGCGCAGCGCCGGCACGCCGGTCATCGGGGCGTACTGATTCGCCCCCTGCGCCACGTGGTACGCCAGACGCTCCTGAAGATAGCGCGGGCCGTCAAAATCGGGAAAGCCCTGGGACAGGTTTATGGCCTGATGCTGCTGGGCCAGGGCGCTCATCTGGGTAAAAATCGTGGTGCCGAGCGCAGGAAGTTTACTCTCTGGAATCAAGGGGTTATTGTTCATTCTTTTTATACCGATTGTAATGCTGTTGTTGAAGCCACTATAACACGATGTTAATATTTGGCAATCAAGACGCTTAGACGTCTAAATGCTAATGTTATTCCACGCTACGCCCACTCTGGAGAAACCATGATCCGCGCCATCGTGACCGACATAGAAGGCACCACCAGCGATATCCGCTTCGTGCATAACGTGCTGTTCCCCTACGCCCGCGAACGACTGGCCGGCTTTGTGACCGCTCAGCAGCACGCTGAACCGGTTAAAACCATTCTCGACAACCTGCGCCGCGAAACAGACGCCCCCGCCGCCAGCACCGCCGACCTTATCACTACCCTCTTCGCCTTTATGGATGAAGACCGTAAATCCACGGCGCTGAAGGCGCTGCAGGGGATCATCTGGCGCGACGGCTATCTCAACGGCGACTTTACCGGCCATCTCTACCCGGACGTACTGCCGGCGCTGGAGCAATGGAAAGCGCAGGGTATTGATCTGTATGTATATTCCTCAGGCTCGGTGGCTGCGCAGAAATTGTTATTTGGCTACAGCGATGAAGGTGATATTACTCATCTGTTCACGGGCTATTTCGATACCCTGGTAGGCGCCAAACGTGAGGTGCAGTCCTACCGTAACATTGCTGAACACCTGGGCCATGCCCCTGGCACCATCCTGTTTCTGTCGGATATCCATCAGGAACTTGATGCCGCCGAGGCCGCGGGTTTGCGCACTGTGCAGCTGGTTCGCGGCGACCGCGACCCGGCGAGCCATCACCCTCAGGTTCAGCGTTTTGACGACATTCATCCGGAGCAGATCCCAGCATGAGCGCATTAACTCTTTTTTCCGTGACCGATCCGCAAACGCCGGTCTGGCACAGCACCGACGCCAAAGCGATTCAGGATCAACTTAACGCCAAAGGCGTCCGTTTCGAGCGCTGGCAGGCCGACCGCGACCTCGGCGCAAATCCCAGCCCGGAAACGGTGATTGCCGCCTATCAGCATGCGATTGATAAACTGGTCGCCGAAAAGGGCTACCAGAGCTGGGACGTCATCAGCCTGCGCGCCGATAACCCGCAAAAAGAGGCGCTGCGGGAAAAGTTCCTGAACGAGCACACCCATGGCGAAGACGAGGTGCGGTTTTTTGTCGAGGGCGCTGGCCTGTTTTGCCTGCACATTGGCGACGAGGTGTTCCAGGTGCTGTGCGAAAAGAACGATCTGATTTCGGTTCCCGCCCACACTCCGCACTGGTTTGATATGGGTTCAGAACCGAACTTCACCGCCATCCGCATTTTTGATAACCCGGAAGGCTGGATCGCTCAGTTTACCGGCGACGATATCGCCAGCGCCTACCCGCGGCTGGCGTAACGTCAAACTGTCGTCAGTCTAAAACCGCCAGGCGCGGGTAGGCGCTGGCGATATC
>NZ_JAGRRB010000024.1:0-93634 GCF_018223925.1 Klebsiella sp. 10 | reverse complement strand
ACGTGATGAGTATCACAATTCTATCGCAAACTCCGTGGTTGATGCTGTTCAGAATGCAAGGTGAATCATTCCTTTGCCTCGAGCCGCAAAGCCATCCGGTAAACGCCCACAACATGGACGGGCAGCCGGGGCTGCGAGTTTTAGGCGCGGGAGAGAAGCTCAATTTTTCGCTGAAAATCATCATCGAGGGGGCATAAATAACGAGCTATCAGCAGACAAGAGCATCTTGCGCCCGCCGGGGTTTATCGCCAGACTGTCGCCACCATTCGGGAGGAAATCATGGTCTTGCACTCCACGCGCTGGCTGGCGCTCAGTTATTTCACCTACTTTTTTAGCTACGGTATTTTTCTGCCCTTCTGGAGCGTCTGGCTGGCCGGAAACGGGCTGACTCCGGAAACCATCGGCATTTTGCTTGGCGCCGGTCTGGTGGCCCGTTTTCTCGGCAGTCTGCTGATTGCCCCGCGGGTGAGCGATCCCTCCCGGCTGATCACCGCGCTGCGCGTGCTGGCGCTGTTAACCTTGCTCTTCGCGCTGGCCTTCTGGGCCGGCAGCCACGTAGCATGGCTGCTGGCGATCATCATCGGCTTCAACCTGTTCTTTTCGCCGCTGGTGCCGCTGACGGATGCTCTGGCCAACACCTGGCAAAAGCAGATCACCATGGACTATGGCCGGGTGCGGCTATGGGGCTCTATTGCCTTTGTGATTGGTTCGGCGCTGACCGGCAAGCTGGTGAGCCTGTTTGATTACCGGGCGATCCTGCTGATGCTAAGCCTGGGGGTCGCCTCGATGCTGCTCGGCATGCTGCTTAAGCCGTCGGTGATGCCCCAGGGGGAGTCGCGCCAGCAGCAGGGGGCCGGAATGGCGGCCTGGCTGACGCTGGTGCGCCAAAGCTGGCGCTTTCTCGCCTGCGTTTGTCTGCTGCAGGGAGCGCATGCCGCCTACTATGGCTTTAGCGCCATCTACTGGCAGCAGGCCGGCTATTCCGCCTCGGCGGTCGGTTATCTGTGGTCGTTAGGCGTGGTGGCGGAAGTGGTGATCTTCGCGTTGAGTAAAAAGGTGTTCCGCCGCTTCAGCGCCCGCGACCTGCTGTTGCTCTCCGCCGCCTGCGGGCTGATTCGCTGGGGACTGATGGGCTGGACCACGGCGCTGCCGGGACTCATCCTTGCGCAGATCCTTCACTGTGGCACCTTCACGGTGTGTCATCTGGCGGCGATGCGCTATATCGCCGCCCGTCAGGGTAGCGAAGTGATCCGTCTGCAGGCCGTCTACTCCGCGGTGGCGATGGGCGGCAGTATTGCCATCATGACCGTCTTCGCCGGTTTCCTCTATCAGCACCTGCACCAGGGCGTATTCTGGGTGATGGCCCTGCTGACGCTCCCGGCGATGGCTATACGGCCAAAAGCGGTGGCGGCCTAGTCCTCGAGCATGGCGCAGATATGCTGCTGCTGGCGTTCAGTGAAGTAGTTCTCCGCGTGGATCAGCGGCGGCGAAAACAGCGGCAGCGCCGTCGCATAGGGGGTGACGATAAGCGTCACCCCTTTGGGCGCACCTTCCTTCTGAAAGCGCTCTACGCTCTGGTATTTGATATTCAGCGGCAGCAGCGTTAGTTCGCGCAGCTGTTGTTCCAGGGCCTCTTCAATAGCTGGGTTGTCATCGGTTAGCAACAGCACCTGTTTCTCGTGCAGGTCGCTTTTCTGCATCAGCCAGGCGCCAAAGATCACCGCGATTAAACCGGTCTCTTCCTCATTAAAACGGATGTGCCAGGCCTCCTCGAATTCGCTCAATGCCGCCTGGGTGGTACGCAGTAAGCGAGGGTAGAGCCGGGTCACTTCCTCTGTGAGCGTGCTGTCGATGCCGATAGCAAACACGCTGCGGATCAACGCCTGCGACAAATGAATATAGAGTTGATCGCTGAGCCCCTGCTCATCACTGAACGCTCTGCCAGCGAGGATCTGAAAGCGGTGGATCAGGCCGGAGATAGCCAGCCGCAGGCGGCGATCGTGCGGGTGACCGTCGCGGACCGGGTCGGGGGTTTTGAGCAACATAAACAGCAGCGAGAGGAAAAAAGGTTCTCCGACATGGGGCGGAGCGCCGACCCGACGCTGCCAGTGGCGGACAATCTCCTGCGCCAGGGTGAACTCGGCGGCGGTTTGAGCCCAGCGTTGCTGTTCCTCATTGAAGTCCGGAGAGTATCCCCGGTGATGTTCGAGCAGACAGTACTGCAGGTACAAGCGCAGAAACTGCACGTCGCGGCAGTCAAACTGGCGATTGAGCGCCCGCGCGCAGCGGTTCACCAGCGCCTGCAGATTGGTATCATCGTATAAGGTGCGGGCAATGCCTTCCTGTTTAAGCTGCGTTTTCAGCGCCGGGGTAAAATGATGATTAACGAACTGTGGGCAGAGGCGCAGCCCCCGCCGCAGCGCATGCAGCAGACATAAACGTTGGTCGAGCGCGGCGCCTTCAATCCGATAGCTGCCGTCCACCTGTGACTGGAGGGTCAAACGGTGGTAACGCTGAATTTCGCGTCCGGTCTCCTCAATATCCTGCCGGGCCGTGGTCTCATCAACGAGGTTGATCCTGCCAAGCCGTTCAGTCGTCACCGACTGTCCGGGCAGATAAAACATCAGGAGCACCTGGCTACGGCGCTGTGGACTGGAAAGCGCAGATGGTGGTTCAATGACGGTCATCATCTGGTAAGTTCCAGTTAGGGTTTCCGCTAAGGATAGACAATGACCGCGGCGTGGGCAGGGAAGAGCGTCCGCTTTTACTCAGGATTGCTGGCGAAGTTCACAGAATTTTTCACGTGAGGAACAGATGAACAGAGTGAAACAATGCACAAGCGCGGCGTTTTTCATGGTTTTATCATGGTCGGCCGCTGCGCATCCGCATAGCTTCATCAGCCTGCAAAGCGAGCCGGTGGTCAAGGACGGTCTGCTGAGCGCCTTTAAAATGCGCTGGACGATGGATGAAATTACCTCATCGGATCTGCTCTATGATGCCGGAAACGCCAAACCGGGCAGCGAAGTCTGGAAAAAGCTGGCGGCGGAGGTGATGGCCAACGTGCTCGGCCAGCACTATTTCAGCGAGCTGTGGCATAACGGTCAGCGGGTTAAATTTGACAATCGTCCCGACGGTTACGGCCTCGAACGTGACGGACTGCAGGCGGTACTCACCTTTACTCTGCCGCTGGCGACGCCGCAACCCATTGCCGGGCAGACGTTTACCTTTTCCACCTTCGACCCGACCTACTACGTCGATATGTTTTATGACAAGGATAGCGATTTTTCCCTGCCCGCAGGGCTGCGGGCCGCCTGTAAGGCAACGGTGATGACGCCAAAACCGAACGACAAAATGCTCTCATACGCCCAGTCGCTGGATAAAGCGGATGCGCCGCCGGAGGATATGGCGCTGGGCAGCTATTTTGCCCAGAAGGTGACCCTGACATGTCAGTAATTTTTACTCCGCGCGCGCGATCTTCGCGCTGGAAAGCGCTGTGGCCGCTGGCGCTGTTGCTGGCGGTGAGCATCATCGGCGGCATTTGGCTGTGGCGGGCGTGGCCGCAGGTGCTGATGCAGAGCGCAGTCTGGCAGCGTTCGCTCAATCTGGAACTCAGCCGCCTGCTGCAGGCGGTGGCGGAGAACCCGGCGGCGGCAGGGCTGTCGCTGCTGGGGTTTAGCTTCGTTTACGGGGTGCTCCATGCCTTAGGGCCCGGACACGGTAAAATTGTCATTACGACCTGGCTTGCCACCCATCCCGCGAAGCTGAAATCAAGCATTGGCCTGACGCTGGCCGCCTCTTTATTACAGGGGCTGGTGGCCATCGCGCTGGTGGTCGTGGTGCTGGCGCTGCTGCAGCTGCCGGCGCGCCAGCTGCACCTCAGCAGTTTCTGGCTGGAGAAGGGGAGCTATTTGCTGGTGGGTGCGTTAGGGCTGCTGCTGTGCTGGCGGGCGTTAAAAAAGCTGCGTCTGCTGCTGCGCCGGCCAACGTTTACCGCTTTTACCCCGCATCATGTTCATAACGAACACTGCGGCTGCGGGCATCAGCATCTCCCGGCCCCGGAGCAGCTGCAGGCCGGCGACGACTGGCGGGCTCGCGCCGCGATTGTCCTGTCGATGGGCATGCGTCCCTGCTCGGGGGCGATCATGGTTCTGCTGTTCAGCAAGGTAATCGGCGTTTTTGGCTGGGGGATGGCGGCGACGCTGGCGATGGCGGCGGGAACCTCGTTGACTATCACGGCGCTGGCGCTGTTGGTGCATGGGTTCCGCCAACTGGCGATCCGCCTCAGTCGCCATCAGGCGCCAGCGTTATGGAAGCAGGTTAGTTGGGCGACGCTGGCGCTGGCCGGCGGCGTCATATTGCTGGCGGCGGCAGGGGTGATGTGGCTCAGCGCCGTCCCTGCCGGCGGTGGGATCCGTCCGTTTTAGACAGACGCCGGGCGCAAATCCTAAAGTGGGCGCCAGCGCTTGCCGCTGGCGAAGCGATGCTCTAGTTTTCCGCTTTTCGGCGGATGACAAGGAGTCGCTATGGCCGCAAATATCGTTTCTCCCGCGCAGAGCGGGCGGTTCTATTATGGCTGCGCCGGCGCCGCCGGGCTGCTGGCGGGCCTGGCGATCGTATTCTGGTTTCCAGCCCTGGCCAGCTGGTGGCCGTCAGATCTGGTGCGTGTCTACCACGCCATGCCGTATGTTATGCGATTCGGGGTGGCGAGTGTCGCGGATATTCCGCTGGTGGCCTACGCCACCCTAACGCTGTCGGGCTTCGTGCTGGCCTTTTGTCATCCCGGTCACAGTAAACTGCCCATTGTTGCCTGGGCTGTGCATAACCAGCCCTCGCCGCGGGAGATGGTCGACTGGATCCTGCGCAGCTGGGTGTTGCAGTTCGGTTTTCTGGTGATCATTTTCTGGCGTTTCGCGTTTATGGGTAAGCTAAGCAGCGACAGGCTAATGCAGATCGTGGGCATCTTTAACGATGTATGCTATCTGGCCACGCTGGTGCTGGCTGGAATACTGCTGCGCGACGGCTGGCGCGACTTTCAGGGCGTTGCCGCACCGGCAGGCAATATTCGCATTCCGCTGATCTTTGCCCTGAGTTTTTATCTGCCGTTTCAGCTGGTATGGATTTTACTCAGTGCGCAGCAGTATGAGCTGCCGCTGTGGGGATGGCTGCTGCTGGTTCCGGCGATGGTCGGCGTGCTGTTAGCCCGCCTGGCGACGGTAGGGATAGCGCTGTGTTTCCGGCGCTGGCTGGGGACGCAGGGCTGTCTGCGCTGGCGCGGACCGCTGGCCTTATTTAGCGGCCTGACGGTGCTCTGTATTGGCGGTAATGCGGTGATTCGCCAGATCCTCAACATGATAAAATGACATAAAAAAAGGAAGCCGCGGCTTCCTTTTTGACATCAGTAAGAGATTAACGCTTCAGCGCGTCGCTCAGCTGCTCGCGCATGTTCGCCAGCATCGCTTTCACCACGCGCGGGTTACCGGCAACGATGTTGCCCGTCAGCATATAGTTATGACCGCCGGTGAAGTCGCAGACAATCGCGCCAGCTTCACGGGCGATCAGCTCGCCTGCGGCGAAATCCCATGGTTTCAGGGCGATCTCAAAGTAACCGTCAACGCGGCCGGCGGCTACATAGGCCAGATCCAGCGCGGCAGAGCCGGTGCGACGGAAGTCGGCACATTCGGTAAACATGTTGCCGAGAATATTCATGTAAGTGGTGGCGTGCTGCTTCGCTTTGAACGGGAAGCCGGTCGCGATGATGGTGCCGTCGAGGTCGCGAGCGTTGCTGCCGCGCAGACGGTAGCCGTTCAGCTGCGCGCCCTGGCCGCGGGTCGCGGTAAACAGTTCGTTACGCATCGGATCGTAGACCACCGCGACTTCAGTACGACCTTTGATGCGTACGGCGATGGAAACAGAGAAGTGCGGCAGACGTTTAACGAAGTTGGTGGTGCCATCCAGTGGATCGATAACCCATTGAACATCCTGCTCTTCGCCAGCGTGTTCACCGCTTTCTTCGGTGATAATGGTGTGCTGCGGGTAAGATTTGCGAATGGTTTCGATAATAATCGCTTCGGCGGCTTTATCGACGTTGGTCACAAAATCATTGCTGCCTTTCTGGCTGGTTTCTACGGTGTCTGGCGTTTCGTAGTGTTTGGCAATTAAATTACCCGCCTTGCGCGCGGCGCGCACGGCGATGTTCAGCATCGGATGCATCGGTCTCTCTCACTGGATGTTAAAGAACGGGAAAAAACGGCGCATATAATAGCAGCCAAATCTGCTTATGTCTCCGTTTTATGGTAGCATGCACGAATAATCTTTAGCCGAAGAACCATAATGCTGCAAAATATTCGAATCGTACTGGTAGAAACCTCCCATACCGGCAACATGGGCTCCGTAGCCCGCGCGATGAAAACCATGGGCTTAACTAACCTGTGGCTGGTCAATCCGCTGGTCAAACCTGATTCGCAGGCGATAGCCCTGGCCGCGGGCGCCAGCGACGTGATCGGCAACGCGCAGATTGTCGATACCCTTGATGAAGCGCTGGCAGGCTGTAGCCTGGTGGTTGGCACCAGCGCGCGCTCCCGCACGCTGCCGTGGCCGATGCTCGACCCGCGCGAATGCGGTCTGAAAAGCGTCGCCGAAGGTCAGCATGCGCCGGTGGCGCTGGTCTTTGGCCGCGAGCGCGTTGGTCTGACCAACGATGAACTGCAGAAGTGCCACTATCACGTGGCGATCGCCGCCAACCCGGAGTACAGCTCGCTGAACCTGGCGATGGCGGTGCAGGTTATCGCCTATGAAGTGCGGATGGCCTGGCTAGCGGCGCAGGAGCAAGCGCAGCCGGCGGTTGAGCATGAAGAGGCGCCGTACCCGCTGGTGGACGATCTGGAGCGATTCTACGACCATCTTGAGCAGACGCTGCTGGCGACGGGCTTTATCCGCCCGAATCATCCGGGGCAGGTGATGAACAAGCTGCGTCGTCTGTTCACCCGCGCGCGTCCGGAAAGCCAGGAGTTGAACATCCTGCGCGGCATGCTGGCGTCTATTGAGCAGCAGAATAAAGGTAAGTAACCGCGTTAACGCCGGATGGCGCTTCGCTTATCCGGGCTACGAATCGGGCTCGCCTGGCGGGATGAAGGTGTCAGGCTATGCGGAAGTAAAACGGCACGGAAAGCCAAATACCTGACTAAAACAGTCAAGTAAATAGTTGACCAAATTACTCGGGAATGTCAGACTTGGCCCTGCTATGCAATACCCATATTAATAAAAAGCCCGGCCAGGGGCGAGTTTGAGGTTAAGTAAGACATGAGACTGACATCTAAAGGGCGTTATGCCGTGACCGCGATGCTTGACGTTGCGCTCAACTCTGAAACGGGCCCGGTGCCGTTGGCAGATATTTCAGAGCGTCAGGGAATTTCGCTTTCCTATCTGGAACAGCTGTTCTCTCGCCTGCGTAAAAATGGCCTGGTTTCCAGCGTTCGTGGCCCAGGTGGTGGTTATCTGTTAGGTAAAGATGCCGGCAGTATCGCCGTCGGCGAAGTCATTAGCGCCGTGGACGAATCCGTTGACGCCACCCGTTGCCAGGGCAAGGGCGGCTGTCAGGGCGGCGATAAATGCCTGACTCACGCGCTGTGGCGCGACCTGAGCGAGCGCCTGACCGGCTTCCTGAACAATATCACCCTCGGGGAACTGGTGAATAACCAGGAGATCCTCGATGTTTCCGGTCGTCAGCATCAGCACGAAACCCAGCGCAATGCGCGCACCCAGGACGCGATTGACGTTAAACTGCGCGCCTGAGTGACCCGTCCCGTTTCGGGCTGCGGCTGACAGGGCAAGGCGGCGCGAAGCGGCGGGACAACGATTATAAAGAGCTTTCAGAATCAGGCCGGGATGCTCCGACATTCCGTGTACTCGGTCGTACATCAAGCCGGTTGCCTGATTCCTTGCATTGAGTGATGTACGGAGTTTAAGAGCAATGAAATTACCGATTTACCTCGATTACTCCGCAACCACGCCGGTGGACCCGCGTGTTGCCGAGAAAATGATGCAGTTCCTGACCATGGACGGGACCTTTGGTAACCCGGCCTCCCGTTCCCACCGTTTTGGCTGGCAGGCTGAAGAGGCGGTTGATATCGCCCGCAATCAGATTGCCGAGCTGGTCGGCGCCGACCCGCGCGAAATCGTCTTTACCTCTGGTGCGACTGAATCCGACAACCTGGCGATCAAGGGTGCAGCCAACTTTTATCAGAAAAAAGGCAAGCACATCATCACCAGCAAAACCGAGCATAAAGCGGTTCTGGATACCTGTCGTCAGCTGGAGCGCGAAGGCTTCGAAGTGACCTACCTGGCGCCGCAGAGCAACGGGATTATCGATCTGAAAGAGCTGGAAGCGGCGATGCGTGACGACACCATCCTGGTTTCCATCATGCATGTGAATAACGAAATCGGCGTGGTGCAGGATATCGCTACCATCGGCGAGATGTGTCGCGCCCGCGGTATCATTTACCACGTAGACGCCACCCAGAGCGTGGGCAAGCTGCCTATCGATCTGAGCCAGCTGAAAGTTGACCTGATGTCCTTCTCCGGTCACAAAATCTACGGTCCGAAAGGCATCGGCGCGCTGTACGTACGTCGTAAGCCGCGTATTCGTATCGAAGCGCAAATCCACGGCGGCGGCCACGAGCGCGGTATGCGTTCCGGTACTCTGCCTGTTCACCAGATCGTCGGCATGGGTGAAGCTTACCGTATCGCCAAAGAAGAGATGGAAAGCGAGATGGCGCGTCTGCGCACGCTGCGCAACCGTCTGTGGAACGGCGTGAAGGATATGGAAGAAGTGTACCTCAACGGCGACCTCGAGCAGGGCGCGCCGAACATTCTTAACGTCAGCTTCAACTATGTTGAAGGCGAGTCGCTGATTATGGCGCTGAAAGACCTGGCGGTTTCCTCCGGTTCAGCCTGTACTTCCGCGAGCCTTGAGCCATCCTACGTGCTGCGCGCGTTAGGCATGACTGATGAACTGGCGCACAGTTCTATTCGTTTCTCTTTAGGTCGTTTCACTACCGAAGAAGAGATTGACTATGCCATCGATCTGATTCGCAAATCCATTGGCCGTCTGCGCGAGCTTTCTCCGCTGTGGGAAATGTTCAAACAGGGCGTGGATCTGAACAGCATTGAATGGTCACATCACTAATTCGGCACCAATAAGGAGAATTCATCATGGCTTACAGCGAAAAAGTTATCGATCATTACGAGAATCCGCGCAACGTCGGCTCTTTTGACAACAGCGACGAGAACGTCGGCAGCGGCATGGTCGGCGCGCCGGCCTGCGGCGACGTGATGAAGCTGCAGATTAAAGTCAACAATGAAGGTATCATTGAAGACGCGCGCTTCAAGACCTACGGCTGCGGTTCCGCTATCGCTTCCAGCTCCCTGGTTACCGAGTGGGTGAAGGGCAAATCGCTGGACGAAGCGCAGGCGATCAAGAACACCGATATCGCCGATGAACTGGAACTGCCGCCGGTGAAAATCCACTGCTCGATCCTGGCGGAAGACGCGATTAAAGCCGCGATTGCGGATTACAAAAGCAAACGTGAAGCAAAATAATTAGTTGAGGTTTTGTTATGTCGATTACTCTTAGCGACAGTGCAGCAGCGCGAGTCAATGCCTTCCTGGCGAACCGCGGTAAAGGGTTTGGCCTGCGCCTGGGCGTAAGAACCTCCGGCTGCTCGGGTATGGCCTATGTACTGGAGTTTGTTGACGAGCCGGCGGCTGAAGACACCGTGTTTGAAGACAAAGGCGTGAAGGTCGTGATCGACGGCAAAAGTCTGCAATTCCTCGACGGCACTCAGCTGGACTTCGTCAAAGAAGGCCTCAACGAAGGGTTCAAATTCACTAACCCTAACGTCAAAGATGAGTGCGGCTGCGGCGAAAGCTTTAACGTATAATCGGTACTCCTCAACCCCACCGCGGTCACGCCGCGCGTGGGGTTTTAATTTAGATGTATGACCCTGAGGTTACTATGGACTATTTCACCCTCTTCGGGTTACCAGCCAGCTATACCCTCTCGCTTGAACAACTGGCTGTCCGGTATCAGGATCTGCAGCGCCAGTACCATCCGGATAAATTTGCCAGCGCGCCTGCGGCGGAACAGCTTGCGGCGGTTCAGCATTCCGCCACTATAAACCAGGCCTGGCAGACGCTGCGCCATCCGCTGACTCGCGCAGAATATCTCCTTTCGCTGCATGGCTTCGATCTGGCCAGCGAGCAGCATACCGTTCGCGATACCGCGTTCCTGATGGAACAGCTGGAATTGCGCGAAGAGCTGGATGAGATCGGCCAGGCGAAAGACGACGCGCGGCTGGAAGGTTTTATCAAACGGGTGAAAGCGCTGTTTGATACCCGTCAGCAGCTGATGGTTGACCAATTGCATAATGAGAGCTGGGAGGCGGCGGCGGACACGGTTCGTAAGCTCCGTTTCCTCGATAAACTGCGCAGCAGTGCTGAAGAACTCGAAGAAAAACTGCTCGATTTTTAATTTTCGGAAGCAATTATGGCCTTATTACAAATTAGTGAGCCCGGCCTGAGCGCCGCGCCGCACCAGCGTCGTCTGGCGGCCGGTATCGACCTGGGCACCACCAATTCTCTGGTGGCTACCGTGCGTAGCGGCCAGGCCGAGACTCTGCCCGATCATCAAGGCCGCTATCTGCTGCCGTCGGTGGTGAACTACCACGCTTCGGGGTTGACCGTCGGCTATGACGCCCGGCTTAACGCCGCTCAGGATCCTGCCAATACCATCAGCTCCGTGAAGCGGATGATGGGGCGCTCCCTCGCCGATATTCAAAACCGTTACCCGCATCTGCCGTATCAGCTGCAGGCCAGTGAAAACGGCCTGCCGATGATCCAGACCGCCGGCGGCCTGCTGAACCCGATTCGCGTCTCCGCCGATATCCTCAAAGCGCTGGCCGCCCGGGCGACCGAAGCGCTGGCCGGCGAACTCGACGGCGTGGTCATTACCGTTCCCGCTTACTTCGATGACGCTCAGCGCCAGGGAACCAAAGACGCGGCGCGTCTGGCGGGCCTGCACGTGCTGCGCCTGCTCAATGAGCCGACCGCGGCGGCTATTGCCTACGGCCTCGACTCCGGCCAGGAAGGGGTGATTGCGGTCTACGATCTCGGCGGCGGCACCTTTGATATCTCCATTCTGCGTTTAAGCCGCGGGGTGTTTGAAGTGCTGGCCACCGGCGGCGACTCGGCTCTCGGCGGCGATGATTTCGATCACCTGCTGGCTGACTACCTGCGCGAGCAGGCGGGCTTCAGCGACCGCAGCGATAACCGTCTGCAGCGTGAGCTGCTGGATGCCGCCATCGCGGCGAAAATCGCCTTGAGCGATGCCGAGGCAGCGCACGTCGAGGTCGGCGGCTGGCAGGGCGATATCACCCGCAGCCAGTTTAACGATCTGATTGCCCCGCTGGTAAAACGTACCCTGATGGCCTGCCGTCGGGCGCTAAAAGACGCTGGCGTTGAAGCGCAAGAAGTGCTGGAAGTGGTGATGGTCGGCGGTTCGACCCGCGTGCCGCTGGTGCGTGAGCGCGTTGGCGAGTTCTTCGGTCGCACTCCGCTGACCTCCATTGACCCGGACAAAGTTGTCGCCATCGGCGCGGCGATCCAGGCCGATATCCTGGTGGGCAACAAGCCGGACAGCGAACTGCTGCTGCTCGACGTTATCCCGCTGTCGTTAGGCCTGGAAACCATGGGCGGCCTGGTGGAGAAAGTGATCCCGCGTAATACCACCATTCCGGTGGCCCGCGCGCAGGAGTTTACCACCTTCAAAGATGGCCAGACGGCGATGTCCATTCACGTGATGCAGGGCGAGCGTGAGCTGGTCCAGGATTGCCGTTCGCTGGCGCGCTTTGCGCTGCGCGGTATCCCGGCGCTGCCGGCGGGCGGGGCGCATATTCGCGTTACCTTCCAGGTGGATGCCGATGGCCTGCTGAGCGTTACGGCGATGGAAAAATCGACCGGCGTGGAAGCCTCCATCCAGGTGAAACCGTCTTACGGTCTGACCGATGGCGAAATCGCCACCATGATTAAAGATTCGATGAGCTACGCCGAACAGGATATTCAGGCGCGCATGCTGGCTGAACAGAAAGTGGAAGCCGCGCGCGTACTGGAGAGCCTGACAAGCGCGCTGGCCGCCGACGCCGCGCTGTTAAGCGCCGCGGAGCGTCAGGCCATCGATGCCGCTGCGGAGCAGGTACGCGCCGCCGCGGCAGGCGACGACGCTGACGCGATTAAAGAAGCGATTAAAAATATCGACACACAAACCCAGGAATTCGCCGCTCGCCGTATGGATCAGTCGGTCCGTATCGCGCTGAAAGGCCAATCCGTGGACGAGGTTTAAAATGCCAAAAATTGTATTTCTGCCCCACCAGGACCTGTGTCCGGATGGCATCGTTGTGGAAGCTGAGACCGGTGAAACCATTCTCGATGCCGCGCTGCGTAGCGGTATCGAAATTGAACACGCCTGCGAAAAATCCTGTGCCTGCACCACCTGCCACTGCATCGTGCGTGAAGGTTTTGACTCGCTGGCGGAAAGTAGCGAAGATGAAGACGACATGCTGGATAAAGCCTGGGGGCTGGAACCTGACAGCCGTCTGAGCTGCCAGGCGCGCGTCACCGACGAAGATCTGGTCGTTGAGATCCCGCGTTACACCATCAACCACGCACGCGAGCACTAATATGGCACTGAAATGGACCGACAGCCGTGAAATCGGCGAAGCGCTGTACGACGCTTACCCGGATCTCGACCCGAAAACCGTTCGCTTTACCGACATGCATCAGTGGATTTGCGATTTGGAAGAGTTTGATGATGATCCAAACGCATCCAATGAAAAAATTCTCGAGGCGATTCTGCTAGTCTGGCTAGACGAGGCCGAATAATTTCGCGTTAAGCGAAAACATTTTAACGGGCTGCCATAGGGTGGCCCGTTTGCTAAGAAGGATAATGATAATGACCGAAGCTATGAAGATTACGCTTTCTACTCAGCCAGCCGATGGACGCTGGGGAGAAAAAGCGACCTGGAGCATCAATAACGACGGCATCGCTCTACATCTCAACGGTAAAGACGACCTCGGGCTTATCCAGCGCGCGGCGCGCAAAATTGACGGCATGGGCATCAAGCACGTCGCCCTGAGCGGCGAAGGCTGGAACACCGATCGCGCCTGGGCCTTTTGGGCCGGCTATAAAGGGCCGAAAGGTCAGCGTCAGGTCGAATGGCCATCCCTTGACGACGCGCAGCGCAGCGAGCTGGATAACCGCCTGACGATCATCGACTGGGTGCGCGACACCATCAATGCGCCGGCGGAAGAGCTGGGTCCGGAGCAGCTGGCGCAGCGCGCTGTCGACCTGCTGTGCGGCGTGGCGGGTGAGAAGATAAGCTATCGCATCGCCAAAGGCGAAGATCTGCGCGAGCAGGGCTATCTTGGTCTGCATACCGTGGGCCGCGGCTCCGAGCGCCCGCCGGTTCTGCTGGCGCTGGACTATAACCCGACCGGCGATAAAGAGGCGCCGGTATACGCCTGCCTGGTGGGCAAAGGCATCACCTTTGATTCCGGCGGCTACAGCATCAAGCAAAGCGCCTTTATGGATTCGATGAAATCCGATATGGGCGGTGCGGCGACTATCACCGGCGCGCTGGCTTTTGCCATTACCCGTGGGCTGAACAAACGCGTGAAGCTCTACCTGTGCTGCGCCGACAACCTGATCAGCGGTAACGCCTTCAAACTGGGCGATATTATTCATTATCGCAACGGCAAAACCGTTGAAGTTATGAACACTGACGCGGAAGGCCGCCTGGTGCTGGCGGATGGCCTGATTGACGCCTCGGCGCAGAAGCCAGAGCTGATCATCGACGCCGCTACCCTGACCGGCGCGGCGAAAACCGCGTTGGGCAATGATTACCACGCGCTGTTCAGCTTTGACGATGCGCTGGCGAATCGCCTGCTGGCGAGCGCTCAGGCGGAAAACGAAGCCTTCTGGCGTCTGCCGCTGGCCGAGTTCCACCGCAACCAGCTGCCGTCCAACTTTGCTGACCTGAACAACACCGGCAGCGCGGCCTATCCGGCCGGCGCCAGCACCGCGGCGGGCTTCCTGTCCCACTTCGTGGAAAACTACCATCAGGGTTGGCTGCATATCGACTGTTCGGCAACCTACCGCAAATCTGCCGTTGAGCAGTGGTCGGCGGGCGCCACCGGGCTTGGCGTGCGTACCATTGCTAACCTGCTGACAGCTGAGTAATGGCCTTGCCGGGTGGCGCCCGCGCTTACCCGGCCAGGAAAACCATATGCCCGCGTGGACGAATGGCCGCCGGGCAATTCATTGTGAAGTAGCCAAACTATGTCAGATACAAAAAATGAATTAGAAACCCTGCTGGAAAAAGCGGCGACTGAGCCTGCCCATCGTCCGGCATTTTTCAGCGCTCTGCTGGAGGCCACCGTCTGGGTGCCGGGCAGGGCAGCCGATGGCGAGCAGATTGTCGAAGATAGCGCGCTGGATCTGCAGCATTGGGAAAAAGACGACGGTACCTCGGTGATCCCATTCTTTACCTCGCTGGAGGCGCTGCAGCAGGCGGTGGCGGATGAACAGGCTTTCGTGATGATGCCGGCCCGCACGCTGATGGCGATGACGCTGGGCGAATCGTTATTCCTCAACCCGAAGCTGCCGAGCGGCAAAGAGTTCACCCCACGGGAAATCAGCCATCTGTTAGGCGAAGAGGGCAGCCCACTGAGCACCCAGACGGTACTGGAAGGCGGCGAAGCGCTGCTGCTGTCTGAAGTCGCCGAACCGCCGGCGCAGATGGTCGATTCGCTGACCACGTTGTTCAAAACGCTGAAGACCGTCAAGCGGGCGTTTCTGTGCTCGATTAAAGAGCGCGCCGACGCGCCGGCAAACTTATTGATCGGGATTGAAGCGGAAGGGGATATTGAAGCCATTATCCAGACTACCGGCAGCGTGGCCACCGATACCTTGCCAGGCGACGAACCGATCGATATTTGCCAGGTGGTGGAAGGCGAGAAGGGCATCAGCCACTTTATGATTGCCCATATCACGCCGTTCTATGAAAAGCGCTGGGGCAGCTTCCTGCGCGATTTTAAGCAGAACCGCATTATCTGACAGCGGGGGCGGCAGCCCCCGCTGTTTCTTTCTGCTTCCAGTTCGAGGCACAAAAGCGGGGTGGCAAAAGCTAATGCAGGGCGGCAAAGATTCGCGGATAGGCAGACACCATGTGATAGAGGAGAAATCCCGTCACGCACAGTGTGACAATGCCGTTGAAGAGCGCCATATCCCCGCGCCAGGCCCGGCACCTCTCTTCGCCCAGCAGAGAACGTAGCGCTGCCACCAGCCCGCCGACCAGCATAAACGCCAGTAACACCCCTGCCATTTGCGCGATAACAATGTACCAGCCCAGCGGCGTATTCACGCCCCGGGCGCTCATCAGCGCGATCTGCGCCGGCAAAATCGTCTGGAACCCGAGGGTAAGTATCATGAGAAGACGCAGGTCCGCCAGCTGAGCGTCGAACGTGCGGGCCAGGCGCCGGGCGTCACGCAGGAGCAGCACCCCTGACGCCACCGCCGCGGCAACGCTGATGTGCTGGAGAATAAAAATATATAACGCCAGGGTTCCGGATGGGACCCGGGACAAAAAGAACAGATTGCAAAAGACCATGACCAGCAGGCCAAATTTTGTGACCCAGGCACGGAATACCTCGCCGGGCCAGCGCCGGCTTGACGCTGGGTTATGCATCATCCACGCGGCAAGGGTCGACTTACCGTAACCGGGCGCGAGCAGCACCATCAGAAAACCCAGCAGCGCCTGATGGCAATAGGTGACTAACGGAACGTCTTCGAGAGTGACCCCGAGAAAGCGGGTATACACGGAGACTGGCGCAGGCACCAGGCTTAGCCATGTCCGGTTCCATTGCGGCCAAAAATAAAGGATCGCGCCGCCTGCCAGCAGGCCAGCTATACCTCCCAGCCAGGGAAGGCGCGGTGAATAAGCCGAATGTGGGTTAGAGACTAATGCCATTTTCACTCCTTGTGGTGACATCAGATTGGGATGGACTGGATGCGCTATCAGCCCTGAGGAATTCTGTACCAGTGCTCTGCCTCCGCATCAGGCAAAGCGAACTCGACAGGTACAAGCCCTGCGGCAGCACAGAGTAACCGGTTTAGCGAGAAGCAGAAGAAAGTGGGAGAGAAAATCAGAAATTATTTAGTGACCGCGGAACGGGAGGCCCGCGGTCACGCCGTGTTTACGGAGCGGCAGGGGCCGGTTCAATCGGCAGATCGCTCCGCGCGCCCCATTCGCTCCAGGAGCCGTCATACAGGCAGACGCCGTTCACGCCAAGCGTGGTGAGCGCCAGCACGACCACCGCCGCCGTCACCCCCGAGCCGCAGCTGGCGATGATCGGCCGTTCAAAATCGACACCCTGACGTAAAAAGATGTCGTTCAGCTCGTCAACGGTTTTCAGTTCGCCGTTAATCACCAGATCCGTCCACGGTACGTTCAGCGCGCCGGGGATATGCCCGCGGCGCAGGCCCGGGCGCGGTTCGTCGGCCTGGCCGTTAAACCGGGCCGCCGGACGGGCATCGACAATCTGCGCCGATCCTTCATGGCTGACCAACAGGACGTCGGTCAGACGCTTAATTTGCTGAGGATCGAACCGCACGTCGAATTCCCCTTCGGCCACCTCCGGCATCCCTTGTTCCAGCGGCAGTTCGTCGCGCCGCCAGCCCTCCAGCCCGCCGGCCAGAATTGACACCTTCTCTACGCCAAAGGTGCGCAGCATCCACCACGCGCGCGGGGCGGAAAACAGATTGCCTTCGTCATAGACCACCAGATGCTTATCGCTGCAGACGCCCAGTTCGCGCATGGCGACGGCAAACGCTTCGGCCCGCGGCATCATATGCGGCAGCGGACTGGTGTGGTCGGATAGCGCCTCGATATCGAAAAACAGCGCGTTCGGCACATGGCCGGCGCGGTATTCCGCGGCCATATCCCGCAGGGCCTCCTGCCCGGCGGGCGCCATGCGGGCGTCGATAATCTGAATTTCCGGGTCATCAATATGTTCTGCCAGCCAGTCGGCAGCGACAAAAAACGAGGTGGACATAGGTGCCTCCGTTTTATTATTCATGACTGAATTGTCGGCGTTTTAGCTGGCGCTGACAAGTTAAGGACGCCAGAGTGGGGACGGCGTCACGGCACTTTTCTGATTAATCGGCAGAAACCCGCTTCGTCACTGTTGAGAAGCGCCGCCATAACGCATAATAAATGTGACAAATTGCATCAGGCTCATCGGCCGAGGGGTTAGAAGGATGAAACCATTTCGTTTAGCGGCGCTATCACTGGCGCTCCTTACCGCATTTTCATTAACCGGGTGTGATGACAGCGGTACACCGCAGGCCTCGGCCCCGGCGCCAGCCGCGACGGCAAAACCGGACCGCGCCCAGCTGGCGGCGCTGGCGGAAAAAAGCCAGGGTAAAGCGCTGACGCTCCTCGACGCCTCGGAGGTGCAACTGGATGGCGCCGCGACCTTGGTGCTGACGTTTTCCGTCCCGCTGCAGCCGGACCAGGATTTCTCCCGCAGCGTGCATCTGGTCGACAAGAAAAGCGGTAAGGTGGAC
Organism: Klebsiella sp. 10; assembly: GCF_018223925.1. Lineage (NCBI taxonomy): Bacteria > Pseudomonadati > Pseudomonadota > Gammaproteobacteria > Enterobacterales > Enterobacteriaceae > Klebsiella > Klebsiella sp. 10. The sequence continues at coordinate 75,957 of NZ_JAGRRB010000024.1, read as the reverse complement.
GGTGCCTGGGAGCTGGCGCCGAATCTGAAAGAGCTGCGTCTGCGTCACCTTGAGCCAAAGCGCGAGCTGATTGTCTCGGTCGACCCGACGCTGACCGCCCTGAACAAGGCGACGCTTGATAAACCGTTTGAGAAGACCCTGACCACCCGCGATATCGCGCCGAGCGTTGGGTTTGCCAGCCGCGGCTCGCTGCTGCCGGGCAACGTGGTCGCCGGGCTGCCGGTGATGGCGCTGAACGTCGATAATGTCGACGTTAATTTCTTCCGCATTAAGCCGGAATCGCTCTCCGCCTTTGTCAGTCAGTGGGAATACCGTAACTCGTTAAGCAACTGGGAATCTGATGAACTGCTGAAGATGGCGGATCTGGTCTACAGCGGCCGCTTCGATCTCAACCCGGCGCGTAATACTCGCGAAAAGCTGCTGCTGCCGCTGAGCGACATCAAGCCGCTCCAGCAGCCTGGCGTCTACGTGGCGGTCATGAACCCGGCGGGCCGTTATAGCTACAGCAACGCGGCGACGCTGTTTACCCTCAGCGATATCGGCGTCTCGGCGCATCGCTACCATAACCGGCTGGAAGTTTTTACCCAGAGTCTGGAAAACGGCGCCGCCCAGTCGGGTATTGAGGTGCAGTTGCTCAATGCCAAAGGGCAGACCCTGGCGGAAGCGAAAAGCGACAGCCAGGGCCACGTCACCCTGCAAACCGATAAAGAAGCCGCGCTGCTGCTGGCGCGCAAAGAGGGGCAGACCACGCTCCTCGACCTCAAGCTGCCGGCGCTGGATCTGGCGGAATTCTCTATCGCAGGGGCGCCCGGCTTTAGCAAACAGTTCTTTATGTTTGGCCCGCGCGATCTCTATCGTCCCGGCGAAACGGTGATCCTTAATGCGCTGTTGCGCGATAGCGACGGCAAGCCGCTGGCGGAGCAGCCGGTGAAACTGGAGGTGGTTCAGCCGGACGGCCAGGTGATCCGCTCGGTGATGAGTAAACCAGTGAATGGCCTGTACCAGTTTACTTATCCGCTCGACAGCGGCGCGGCTACCGGCATGTGGCACATTCGCGCCAGCGCCGGCGACAACCAGCCGCGCGAATGGGATTTCCACGTTGAAGACTTTATGCCGGAACGCATGGCCCTGAACCTGACGCCGCAGGCCGCGCCAGTCGCGCCGGATGCCGACGTCACCTTTGGCGTTAGCGGCGCTTATCTCTACGGCGCGCCGGCCAGCGGCAACCAGCTGCAGGGCAAGCTGTTCCTGCGCCCGCTGCGCGACGCCGTCGCTGCGCTGCCGGGCTTCCAGTTCGGCGATATTGCGGAAGAAAACCTCTCCCGTAGTCTGGATGAAGTCCAGCTGACGCTGGACGAAAAAGGCCATGGCGAAGTGACTACCTCAAGCCAGTGGCAGGATAGCCATTCGCCGCTGCAGGTGGTGTTGCAGGCCAGCCTGCTGGAATCCGGCGGTCGCCCGGTGACCCGTACGGTTAAGCAGCCGATCTGGCCCGCCGAGGCGCTGCCGGGGATCCGCCCGCAATTTACGCTGAAGGACGTTTACGATTACCGCACCGATACCACCGTGAAACAGCCGGTGGTGGATGAAAACAGTAACGCCGCGTTTGATATCGTCTATGCCGACGTCAAAGGCGAGAAAAAAGCGATCTCCGGTCTCCAGGTGCGGCTGATCCGCGAGCGACGCGACTACTACTGGAACTGGTCCGACAGCGAAGGCTGGCAGTCGCAGTTCGATCAAAAAGATCTGCAGGAGGGCGAGGAGTCGCTAGACCTGCAGGCCGGCCAGATCGGCAAAGTGAGCTTCCCGGTGGAGTGGGGATCCTATCGCCTGGAGGTGAAAGGACCGGACGACGTGGTCAGCAGCGTGCGCTTCTGGGCGGGCTACAGCTGGCAGGATAACAGCGAAGGCGCCGGCGCGGCGCGTCCTGACCGGGTCACCATGAAGCTGGATAAACCGAGCTATAAACCGGGCGACACCATCAGGCTGCACATCGCCGCCCCGGCGGCGGGTAAAGGCTACGCAATGGTGGAATCCAGCGAAGGGCCGCTGTGGTGGCAGGAAATTGACGTCCCGGCGGAGGGGATGGACCTGTCGATCCCGGTGGATAAAACCTGGAATCGCCACGACCTCTACCTCAGCACGCTGGTGGTTCGTCCCGGCGATAAATCGCGCTCGGCAACGCCGAAACGCGCGGTGGGCCTGCTGCATCTGCCGCTGGGCGATGAAAACCGTCGCCTGACGCTGGCGCTGGAGGCCCCGGACAAAATGCGCCCCAACCAGCCGCTGACGGTGAAAGTGAAAGCCAGCGTCAAAGAGGGCGAGGCGCCGAAACAGGTCAATGTCCTGCTCTCGGCGGTGGATAGCGGGGTACTGAATATCACCGATTACGCTACCCCGGATCCGTGGAACGCCTTCTTTGGCCAGAAGCGTTACGGCGCAGATATCTATGACATCTACGGCCAGGTGATCGAAGGGCAGGGGCGGGTGGCCAGCCTGCGCTTCGGCGGCGATGGCGACGAGTTAAAACGCGGCGGCAAACCGCCGGTTAACCACGTGACGATCGTCGCCCAGCAGGCGCAGCCGGTGGTATTGAACGATCAGGGCGAAGGCACGGTGACGTTACCCATTGGCGATTTTAACGGCGAGCTGCGGGTGATGGCCCAGGCGTGGACGGCGGATGACTTCGGCAGCAGCGAAGATAAAGTGGTGGTGGCCGCCCCGGTCATCGCCGAACTGAACACCCCGCGCTTCCTCGCCAGCGGCGATACCACACGGCTGGCGCTGGATCTCAGCAATCTGACCGACAAACCGCAAACCCTGCAGGTACATCTTACCGCCAGCGGGCTGGTGACCTTGACCGATGGCCAACTGCCGCCGGTACAGCTGGCGCCGGGGGCGCGCAGCACGCTGTTTATACCAGTGAGCGCGCTGGCGGGCTTCGGCGATGGTCAGGTTAATGCCACCATCAGCGGCCTGAGCCTGCCGGGCGAAACCTTCGCCCCGCTGCAAAAACAGTGGAAAATCGGCGTGCGTCCGGCGTACCCGGCACAGACCGTCAACAGCGGCGCAGTGCTGCAGCCAGGTGAAAGCTGGCAGCCGCCGGCGGCGCAGAGCCAGGGCTTTGCCCCGCAAACGCTGCAGGGCCAACTGCTGCTCAGCGGTAAACCACCGTTGAATCTCGCCCGCTATATCCGCGAGCTGAAAGCCTATCCTTACGGCTGCCTTGAGCAGACCGCCAGCGGCCTGTTCCCGTCCCTGTATACCAGCGCGGCGCAGCTAAAGGCGCTGGGCATTAGCGGGGACAGCGACGAAAAACGCCGCGCGGCCATCGATGTCGGTATTTCACGCCTGCTGCAGATGCAGCTGGAAAACGGCGGCTTTGCGCTATGGGATAGAGAGGGGCCGGAAGAGTACTGGCTGACCGCCTACGCCATGGACTTCCTCGTGCGCGCCAGCGAGCAGGGCTATAGCGTACCGGTCAACGCCATTAATAAAGGCAACGAGCGCCTGCTGCGCTATCTGCAGGAGCCGGGCCTGATGACCGTGCGCTACAGCGACGACGCCCAGGCTAGCCGCTTTGCCGCTCAGGCCTATGCCGCGCTGGTGCTGGCGCGTCAGCAAAAAGCGCCGCTCGGCGCCTTGCGTGAAATCTGGAGCCGTCACGACCAGGCGCGATCCGGCTTGCCGCTGCTGCAGCTCGGCATTGCGCTGAAAACCATGGGCGATGCGCCGCGCGGCGACGCCGCCCTGAAGCTGGCGGTTGCCACCCCGCGCCAGGATGAGAATCGTTGGCTGGGCGATTACGGTAGCCCGCTGCGCGATAACGCCCTGAAGCTGGCGCTGCTGGAAGAGAATAAGCTGCTGCCGGAGGTGCAAAATCAGCTGTTGAGCACGCTGTCGGAAGAGGCCTATGGCCAGCGCTGGCTGTCGACCCAGGAAACCAACGCCTTGTTCCTTGCCGGACGTACGCTGGCGGACCTGCCGGGCAGCTGGCAGGCGCAAACCTCGCTGCAGGCGGAGCCGCTGGCCGGCGACAAAGCGCAAACCCGCAATCTCGACGGCGATCGGCTGGCGGCGCTGCAGGTGAGTAATACCGGCAGTCAGCCGCTGTGGCTGCGTCTCGACAGCAGCGGCTATCCGCAAAGCGCGCCGCAGCCGGGCGGTAACGTCCTGGGGATTGAACGCACTATTTTCGATACCCAGGGGCAGCAGAAATCGCTGTCTTCACTGCGCAGCGGCGAACTGGTGCTCGTCAAGCTGGAGGTGACCGCCAAACGCAACGTGCCTGACGCGCTGGTGGTTGATCTGTTGCCAGCCGGTCTGGAGCTGGAAAACCAGAATCTGGCCAACAGCAGCGCCAGCCTGCAGGAGAATGGCGACGCGGTGCAAAACCTGCTTAACCAGATGCAGCAGGCGGATATTCAGCATATCGAGTTCCGCGATGACCGTTTCGTCGCTGCCGTCGCTGTCAATGAAGGCCAGCCGGTGACGCTGGTCTATCTGGCGCGGGCGGTGACGCCGGGCACTTATCAGGTCCCGCAGCCGCAGGTGGAATCGATGTATGCGCCGCAGTGGCGGGCGACAGGAGCGGCCAGCGGTCCGCTCACCGTGACGCCGTAAATGCGCGTATTGCCTCGGGTAAAACGCCGCTGGCGCTGGCTGGCGGCGTTTATTTTTCTGCTGTGGCTGGCGGTGCTGGCGGCCGATCGCCTGTGGCCGCTGCCGCTGCATGACGTCACGCCTGCCCGTGTGGTTGTGGCGGAAGACGGGACGCCGCTGTGGCGGTTTGCCGACGCGCAGGGCGTCTGGCGTTATCCGGTCACGCTCGCCGACGTGTCGCCGCGCTATCTGCAGGCGCTCATCCAGTATGAAGACCGCTGGTTCTGGCGCCATCCGGGGGTCAATCCCTTCGCGGTGCTGCGCGCCGCCTGGCAGGATCTTACTTCCGGGCGAGTTATCTCGGGCGGCAGCACGCTTACCATGCAGGTGGCACGCCTGCTTGATCCCCATCCACGCACCTTCGGCGGCAAGCTGCGCCAGCTGTGGCGAGCGCTGCAGCTGGAGTGGCATCTGTCAAAAAGCGACATTCTAACCCTCTATTTGAACCGCGCGCCGTTTGGCGGCACCCTGCAGGGGATCGGCGCGGCCAGCTGGGCCTATCTCGGTAAGCCGCCTGCCCGGCTTAGCTACGGCGAGGCGGCGATGCTGGCGGTACTTCCCCAGGCGCCCAGTCGTTTACGTCCGGACCGCTGGCCGCAGCGGGCCCAGGCGGCGCGTGATAAAGTGCTTACGCGAATGGTCAGCCAGGGCGTCTGGCCGGAGCAGGCTGTAAAGGAAGCGATGGAGGAGCCAGTATGGCTGTTTCCGCGCCAGATGCCGCAGCTGGCGCCGCTTTTTTCACGCCGCGCGCTGGCGACCAGTCGTGATGAAAAGGTGGTGACGACTCTGGATGCCGGACTGCAGCGGCAACTGGAAGATCTGGCGCTGAACTGGAAATCGCGCCTGCCGCCGCGCAGTTCGCTGGCGGTGGTCGTCGTCGACCACACGGATATGAAAGTTCGCGGCTGGGTGGGCTCGGCGGATATCACCGACGACAGCCGCTTCGGCCATATTGATATGGTCTCGGCGGTACGCTCGCCGGGGTCGGTGCTGAAACCCTTTATCTACGCGATGGCGATGGATGAGGGGCTGATTCACCCGGCATCGCTATTACAGGATGTGCCACGGCGTTTTAGCGATTATCGCCCCGGTAATTTCGACAGCGGGTTTCATGGCCCGGTGAGCGCCAGCGAGGCTCTGGTGCGTTCGTTGAATCTGCCGGCGGTGCAGGTGCTCGAAGCCTATGGACCAAAACGCTTTGCGGCTAATTTACGCAACGCCGGGCTGCCCCTGACGCTGCCCGCTGGCGCAGAGCCGAATCTGTCGCTAATCCTCGGCGGCGCCGGGGCGCGGCTGGAAGATATTGTCGCGGCGTACAGCGCCTTCGCCCGCCATGGCAAGGCGGCGCGGCTGCGCCTGAAGCCGAGCGATCCATTGACCGAGCGCGCGCTGATGTCGCCCGGGGCGGCATGGATCGTCCGGCGTATTTTGGCCGGCGAAGCGCAACCGGTTCCCGATGCCTCGCTGCCGCAGGCGGTGCCGCTGGCGTGGAAAACCGGCACCAGCTACGGCTATCGCGACGCGTGGGCGGTCGGCCTCAATGCGCGATATCTGATAGGCATCTGGACCGGGCGCCCGGACGGTACGCCGGTGGTGGGCCAGTTTGGCTTCGCCAGCGCCGTACCGCTGCTCAACCAGGTCAATAATCTGCTGCTGGCCCGCCCGGCGATGAGCCGCGGCGGGCTGCCGAGCGATCCGCGCCCGGCAACGGTCAGCCAGGGGACAATCTGCTGGCCTGGCGGGCAGGATCTGCCGGCGGGCGACAGCAACTGTCGTCGTCGCCTGGCCAGCTGGCTTTTGGATGCCAGCCAGCCGCCGACTCTGCTGCTGCCGGGGCAGGAGAGCGTACGCGGGATCCGCTTCCCGGTGTGGCGCAATGAACACGGCGAACGGGTGGCGGCGGATTGTCCCGGCGCTCGGGAAAGCCAGGTCGAAGTCTGGCCGCTGCCGCTGGATCCCTGGCTGCCGGCCAGCGAAAGGCGGCGCGCGCGCCTGGGACCGGCATCGGAGTCATGCCCGCCGTTACAGACTCAGGATACCGCGCCGCTGGTGCTGTCCGGCATCCGTGATGGGGCGGTGATAAAACGTCTCCCGGGTGAGGCGCGGGTGATGTTGCCGCTACAAACCAGCGGTGGGGAGGGGCGGCGCTGGTGGTTTATTAATGGCGAACCGTTAGAGGCCGCCGGCGCAAGAACCACGCTAATGCTGGATAAACCCGGCGAGTGGCAGTTGGTGGTGATGGATGAAGCGGGTCAGACGGCGGCCGCCAGCTTCACCCTGCAATAACCAGGGTGAATTTGTTGTTGGCGGTTTGTGTTTTCAATACTCATCTTATTTTAACAAAATGTTACCTTCATCCGTAGGCAGGGGCGGGGATGCTCATTATAATGCGCGCCAGGCCATACAATCGTATGTGCAACAACAGAACATTTAATTAGAGGTAATCATGGCTATTGAACGTACTTTTTCCATCATCAAACCAAACGCGGTGGCAAAAAACGTTATTGGCAGCATCTTTTCCCGCTTTGAAGCTGCAGGGTTCAAAATCGTCGGCACCAAAATGCTGCACCTGACCGTTGAACAGGCTCGTGGTTTCTATGCTGAGCACGAAGGTCGCCCGTTCTTCGACGGTCTGGTTGAGTTCATGACCTCCGGCCCGATCGTGGTTTCCGTTCTGGAAGGCGAAAATGCGGTACAGCGTCACCGTGACCTGCTGGGCGCCACCAATCCGGCAAACGCCCTGGCGGGTACCCTGCGCGCTGACTACGCTGACAGCTTCACCGAGAACGGCACCCACGGTTCCGACTCTGTAGAATCCGCTGCCCGCGAAATCGCGTTCTTCTTTGCTGAAGGCGAGGTTTGCCCGCGCACTCGCTAATCTCCTGCGTCTTTCACGCCACAGCATTGTTGGCTTCCTTCGCGCACCCCGGTCACATAGTTATCTATGCTCCCGGGGATTAATGAGAGGCTCCTGCCTCTCACCGGAGGCCAGCCTACGGCTGGTCAAATTCGTTCCCGACGAATTTGTCACTTGCTTGCCGCCTTGCGACAATCGAAAAGCCTTAGAGGATTGAGCAGTCAGTTACAGATTTTTTTTCATTGCTTTGTGCAAACGTGGCAATGATGCGCCAGAATTTGTAGAATATAGCGCCCCTGGACGAGCAGTCGCTCTCCGGGGCGTTTCTTTTTCAACCCACCTGGGGCCATAACGTGTAATAACGAGGCCGGAAAATATTATGTCTGAACAAATTGTCACGCCTGATACCGCCGCTCTGACGGTGCCGAACAAAGATGCCAAAATCAACCTGCTGGATTTAAACCGTCAGCAGATGCGCGAGTTTTTCAAAAACATGGGCGAGAAGCCTTTCCGCGCCGATCAGGTGATGAAATGGATGTATCACTACTGCTGCGACGACTTTGATGAGATGACCGACATCAACAAAGTCCTGCGCAGTAAACTGAAAGAAGTGGCGGAGATCCGCGCCCCGGAAGTGGTTGAAGAGCAACGCTCAACCGACGGGACCATTAAATGGGCGATTGCCGTTGGCGATCAGCGCGTCGAGACCGTCTATATCCCGGAAGAAGACCGCGCCACCCTGTGCGTCTCCTCCCAGGTAGGCTGCGCGCTGGAGTGCAAATTCTGCTCCACCGCCCAGCAGGGCTTTAACCGCAACCTGCGGGTATCCGAAATTATCGGCCAGGTCTGGCGCGCGGCGAAGATCGTCGGCGCGGTGAAGACCACCGGCGTGCGTCCCATTACCAACGTAGTAATGATGGGCATGGGCGAGCCGCTGCTGAACCTCAACAACGTCGTTCCGGCGATGGAAATCATGCTCGACGATTTCGGCTTTGGCCTTTCCAAGCGTCGTGTGACCTTGTCTACCTCCGGCGTGGTGCCGGCGCTGGATAAACTCGGCGATATGATCGACGTTGCGCTGGCGATCTCCTTGCACGCGCCGAACGACACCATTCGTGACGAAATCGTCCCGATCAACAAAAAGTACAACATCGAGACGTTCCTCAACTCGGTGCGCGGCTATATTTCGAAGTCCAACGCCAACCAGGGCCGGGTGACCATCGAGTACGTGATGCTGGATCACGTCAACGACGGCACCGAGCACGCCCATGAGCTGGCGGCGCTGCTGAAAGATACGCCGTGCAAGATCAACCTGATCCCATGGAACCCGTTCCCGGGCGCGCCGTATGGCCGCAGCTCCAACAGCCGCATCGACCGTTTCTCCAAAGTCCTGATGGAGTACGGCTTTACGACCATCGTGCGTAAAACGCGCGGCGACGATATCGATGCCGCCTGCGGCCAGCTGGCGGGCGACGTCATTGACCGTACCAAGCGTACGCTGCGTAAGCGGATGCAGGGCGAAGCGATTGACGTAAAAGCGGTCTGACAAATGATGACCCGTGCAGCGCAGGCGGCACGGGTCATATTTATGGCCGATAGCCAGGCGAAATACGCTGATTCGGTTAATAATTACGGTGCGTTTTTGTCGACTTTGAGGCAGTATGTAGCGGCACAACAACCGCTTAGCATTCAATTTTGATTCGTCTCTGTGATCGCGCGGCTGACAGTCCTATACTGTGAGGCTGACGTAGCACAGATGTCTCGCGGCGCCGGCTTTTTCCCGCGCTGAACTTTAAATTTCACGTACCAGTAGTTGTAGCGAATGAATACTGAAGCCACTCAAGATCATCAAGAAGCAAACACCACGGGCGCGCGTCTGCGTCACGCCCGCGAACAACTCGGACTTAGCCAGCAAGCGGTGGCCGAACGCTTATGCCTGAAGGTGTCCACGGTTCGTGATATTGAAGACGATAAGGCCCCCGCCGACCTCGCCTCCACCTTCCTGCGCGGGTACATCCGCTCCTACGCTCGCCTCGTACATATTCCAGAAGACGAGCTGCTGCCGATGATGGCCAAGCAGGCGCCCATCCGCGCGGCGAAAGTCGCGCCAATGCAGAGTTTCTCTTTAGGCAAGCGCCGCAAAAAGCGCGACGGCTGGCTGATGAGCTTCACCTGGCTGGTGCTGTTTGTGGTTATCGGTCTGAGCGGCGCCTGGTGGTGGCAAGACCATAAGGCGCAGCAGGAAGAGATTTCGACCATGGCCGATCAGTCTTCCGCAGAGCTGAACGGCGGCGACGCCAACAGCCAGAACGTGCCGCTGGATACCAGCGCCCCTGCAGCCCCGACCGCCGATAGCGCCGCGAACAGCGCGCCAACCGATACCGCCAGCGCACCGACCACCAGCGCGCCGGCCCAGACGCCAGCGGATAATAACGCTGTCGTGGCGCCTTCCCAGGCCAATGTCGATACCGCGGGGACGACGCCGGCAGCTCCGGCTACCACCCCAGCCTCGCCGTTGCCGACCGATCAGGCGAACGTCACGACTCCGGCGGCGTCGGCGCAGGATCTGGTGATGAACTTTTCCGCCGACTGCTGGCTGGAAGTGAGCGATGCCACCGGTAAAAAACTGTTCAGCGGCCTGCAGCGTAAAGGCGGTAACCTGAACCTGAGCGGTCAGGCGCCGTATAAGCTGAAAATTGGCGCCCCGGCCGCGGTACAGATCCAGTATCTGGGCAAGCCTGTCGATTTAAGTCGTTTTATCAGAACTAACCAGGTTGCGCGTCTGACCCTCAATGCCGAAGCATCACCGGCGCAGTAACAGACGGGTAACGCGGGAGATTTTTCATGCATAACCAGGCTCCGATTCAACGTAGAAAATCTAAACGTATTTACGTTGGTAATGTGCCAATTGGCGATGGGGCTCCCATCGCCGTTCAGTCAATGACCAATACGCGCACCACCGATGTGGCGGCGACCGTAAATCAAATCAAAGCGTTAGAGCGCGTAGGCGCGGACATTGTCCGTGTCTCTGTTCCGACGATGGACGCTGCTGAGGCGTTCAAACTTATCAAACAGCAGGTTAACGTCCCGCTGGTCGCCGATATCCACTTTGACTACCGTATTGCGCTGAAAGTGGCGGAATATGGCGTCGACTGCCTGCGTATCAACCCGGGCAACATCGGCAACGAAGAGCGCATCCGCATGGTTGTAGATTGCGCTCGCGATAAAAACATCCCGATCCGCATCGGCGTCAACGCCGGCTCGCTGGAAAAAGATCTGCAGGAAAAATATGGCGAGCCGACGCCGCAGGCGCTGCTCGAATCCGCCATGCGTCATGTCGATCATCTCGATCGTCTGAACTTCGATCAGTTTAAAGTCAGCGTTAAAGCCTCCGATGTCTTCCTGGCGGTGGAATCCTATCGTCTGCTGGCGAAACAGATCGATCAGCCGCTGCATCTCGGGATCACCGAAGCGGGCGGCGCGCGCAGCGGCGCGGTAAAATCGGCGATCGGTCTGGGACTACTGCTGTCCGAGGGGATCGGCGATACGCTGCGCGTCTCGCTGGCGGCGGATCCGGTGGAAGAGATCAAGGTCGGCTTCGATATCCTCAAATCTCTGCGTATTCGTTCCCGCGGCATTAACTTTATCGCCTGCCCGACCTGTTCACGCCAGGAGTTTGACGTTATCGGTACGGTGAATGCTCTGGAGCAGCGTCTGGAAGATATCATCACCCCGATGGATGTTTCGATCATCGGTTGCGTGGTGAACGGCCCGGGCGAAGCGCTGGTCTCCACCCTTGGCGTCACCGGCGGCAACAAGAAAAGCGGCCTGTATGAAGACGGCGTGCGTAAAGATCGCCTGGACAACAACGACATGATCGACCAGCTGGAAGCGCGGATCCGCGCCAAAGCCTCGATGCTCGATGAAGCCCGTCGGATTGACGTTCAACAGGTTGAAGCAAAATAACGTGTTGGGAAGCGATACGCTTCCCGTGTATGATTGAACCTGCGGGCGCGAGGCGCCGGGGTTCATTTTTGTATATATAAAGAGAATAAACGTGGCAAAGAACATTCAAGCCATCCGTGGCATGAACGATTATCTGCCGGGCGAAACCGCTCTCTGGCAGCGCATTGAAGGCTCACTGAAGCAGGTGCTCGGTAGCTACGGTTACAGCGAAATCCGTTTGCCGATTGTAGAGCAGACCCCGTTATTCAAACGCGCGATCGGCGAAGTGACCGACGTGGTTGAAAAAGAGATGTATACCTTCGAAGACCGCAATGGCGACAGCCTGACGCTGCGTCCGGAAGGGACGGCGGGCTGCGTACGTGCCGGCATCGAACATGGTCTGCTGTACAATCAAGAACAGCGTCTGTGGTACGTCGGGCCAATGTTCCGTCACGAGCGCCCGCAGAAAGGTCGCTACCGCCAGTTCCACCAGATCGGCGCCGAAGTGTTTGGCCTGCAGGGCCCGGACATCGACGCGGAGCTGATTATGCTGACCGCGCGCTGGTGGCGTGAGCTGGGCATCTCCGAACACGTCAGCCTGGAGCTGAACTCCATCGGTTCGCTGGAAGCGCGCGCCAACTACCGCGACGCGCTGGTGGCATACCTGGAGCAGTTTACCGATAAACTGGATGAAGACAGTAAACGCCGGATGTATACCAACCCGCTGCGGGTGCTGGACTCCAAAAACCCGGACGTTCAGGCGCTGCTCAACGACGCGCCGGCGCTCGGCGATTATCTTGACGAAGAGTCGAAAGCCCACTTTGCCGGCCTGCGCGCGTTGCTTGACTATGCCGGGATCCGCTACACCGTCAACCAGCGCCTGGTGCGCGGCCTTGATTACTATAACCGCACCGTGTTCGAGTGGGTGACCACCAGCCTTGGTTCCCAGGGCACCGTCTGCGCCGGCGGTCGTTACGACGGCCTGGTTGAGCAGCTGGGCGGTCGCGCTACCCCGGGCGTGGGTTTTGCCATGGGGCTGGAACGTCTTGTTTTACTGGTCCAGGCAGTGAATCCGGAATTTAAAGCCGATCCTGTTGTCGATATATACCTGGTAGCCTCCGGGACCGATACTCAGTCTGCTGCAATGCGTCTGGCTGAGCAGGTTCGCGATGCGCTGCCCGGCGTGAAGCTGATGACCAACCACGGCGGCGGCAACTTTAAGAAGCAGTTCGCCCGCGCTGACAAGTGGGGGGCGCGCGTCGCGCTGGTGGTCGGTGAATCAGAGATTGCTGACGGAAACGTGGTAGTGAAGGATTTACGCTCAGGTGAGCAAACTACCGTAACGCAGGAGAGCGTTGCCGCGCATTTGCGCACACTTCTGGGTTAATCTCCCGGGAATTATTAGTCAGGAGAAGGACTGCGTGGAAACTTTTAACAACGAGAACGATCAGGTCGATGCGCTGAAGCGCTTCTTTGCCGAAAACGGCAAAGCGCTGGCGGTCGGGGTGATTTTAGGGATTGGCGCGCTGGTAGGCTGGCGCTACTGGACCTCCCATCAGCAGGATACCGCCAGAGACGCGTCGCTGGCTTACGAGAAGGCGACTTCCGCGCTGAAATCGAATACGCCAGAAGTGCTGTCAGGGGCAGAGAAATTCGCGGCTGACAATAAAAATACCTACGGCGCCTTCGCCTCTCTCGAGCTGGCACAGCATTTTGTTGAACAGAACGATCTGCCGAACGCTGAAAAGCAGCTGCAGCAGGGGCTGGCGGCCGCATCTGATGATAATCTGAAATCGGTTATCAGTATGCGTCTGGCCCGCGTTCAGCTGCAAATGAAACAGGCTGATGCGGCGCTGAAAACCCTCGACAGCATCAAAGGTGAGGGCTGGACCGCCATTGTGGCCGATTTGCGCGGCGAAATTCTGTTGAGCAAAGGCGATAAGCAAGGGGCCCGTGCGGCGTGGGAAGCTGGCGTGAAAAGCGATGCTTCTCCTGCGCTCAGCGAAATGATGCGTATGAAAATGAATAATTTGTCCATCTGAGAGGGACTCGATGCAATTGCGTAAATTACTGTTGCCAGGGCTGCTTTCCGTTACCTTGCTGAGCGGGTGTTCGCTGTTTAATAGCGAAGAAGATGTGGTGAAAATGTCACCGCTGCCGACGGTAGAAAACCAGTTTACGCCGTCCACGTCCTGGAGCACCTCGGTTGGCGATGGTATCGGCGAATTTTACTCTAACCTTCATCCGGCCTTTGCCGACGGCGTAGTGTATGCTGCTGACCGTAAAGGCACCGTCAAAGCGCTGAACGCCGACGACGGCAAAGAGGTGTGGTCGGTGAATCTGGCGGAGAAAGATGGTTGGTTCTCGCGCACGCCAGCGCTGCTTTCTGGCGGGGTGACCGTCTCTGGCGGCCATGTTTATATCGGCAGCGAGAAAGCGCAGCTTTATGCGCTGAATACCAGCGATGGTACCGTGGCCTGGCAAACCCGTGTCGCCGGCGAGGCGCTGTCGCGTCCGGTGGTGAGCGATGGCATGGTGCTGGTGCATACCAGTAACGGCCAGCTGCAGGCGCTAAACGAGACCGATGGGGCCGTGAAGTGGACCGTTAACCTCGATATGCCGGCGCTCTCCCTGCGCGGCGAGTCTGCGCCTGCGACCGCCTACGGCGCGGCGATCGTCGGCGGCGACAACGGCCGCGTCAGTGCAGTATTGATGCAGCAGGGGCAGATGATTTGGCAGCAGCGTATTTCTACGGCCACCGGCCCGACGGAAATTGACCGCCTGAACGACGTCGACACGACGCCGATCATCGTTAACGGTGTGGTTTATGCGCTGGCTTATAACGGTAACCTGACCGCGCTGGACCTGCGTAGCGGCCAGATTATGTGGAAACGCGAGCTGGGTTCGGTGAATGATTTCATCGTCGATGGTAACCGTATCTACCTGGTAGACCAGAACGATCGCCTGCTGGCACTGACCACCGACGGCGGTGTAACCCTGTGGACGCAAAGCGATCTGCTGCACCGTTTGCTGACCGCGCCGGTGTTGTATAATGGCAATCTGGTCGTCGGCGATAGCGAAGGCTACATGCACTGGGTTAATCCGGAAGATGGCCATTTTGTGGCGCAGCAGAAAGTCGATAGTTCCGGCTTCCTGACCGACCCGGTGGTTGCCGATGGTCGACTGCTGATCCAGGCGAAAGACGGTACGCTGTACGCGATTACGCGTTAATTACCGCTGTCGTGAGTGATTAAGAAACGGCCCCTGGCAGACAGGGGCCGTTTTGACTTTTTTAAAAACGTCGTTAAGACGATGTTGCTTAGTGATTGTATGAGGCATTTAACATGATACCTGTGGTCGCGCTTGTCGGGCGCCCTAACGTTGGAAAATCCACGCTCTTTAACCGCCTGACGCGCACTCGTGATGCGCTGGTTGCGGATTTCCCGGGGCTGACTCGTGACCGTAAGTACGGTCGGGCCGAAGTCGAAGGCCGCGAATTCATCTGTATCGATACCGGTGGTATTGATGGTACGGAAGAGGGCGTGGAAACCCGGATGGCGGAGCAGTCGCTGCTGGCAATCGAAGAGGCCGATGTGGTGCTGTTTATGGTCGATGCGCGCGCGGGCCTGATGCCGGCGGACATCGCGATCGCTAAACACCTGCGCTCTCGTGAAAAGCCCACCTTCCTGGTGGCTAACAAAACCGACGGCATCGACGTCGACCAGGCAATGGCGGACTTCTGGTCGCTCGGCCTGGGCGATATCTATCCGATTGCCGCTTCGCACGGCCGCGGCGTGACCAGCCTGCTGGAGCAGGCCCTGCTGCCATGGGTAGATGAGGTTAATCCGCAGGAAGAAGTGGATGAAGACGCCGAATACTGGGCGAAATTCGAAGCCGAGCAGAATGGCGAAGCGGAAGAAGAGCCGGAAGACGACTTCAATCCGCAGGATCTGCCGATCAAGCTGGCGATTGTCGGGCGTCCTAATGTCGGTAAATCAACCCTCACCAATCGCATCCTCGGTGAAGATCGCGTGGTGGTCTACGATATGCCGGGCACCACCCGTGACAGCATTTATATCCCGATGCAGCGTGACGAGCGCGAATACGTGCTCATCGATACCGCCGGGGTGCGCAAGCGCGGGAAAATCACCGACGTCGTGGAAAAGTTCTCGGTGATCAAAACGCTGCAGGCGATTGAAGACGCCAACGTCGTGCTGCTGGTGATCGATGCTCGCGAAGGGATCTCCGACCAGGACCTCTCGCTGCTGGGCTTTATCCTCAACAGCGGCCGTTCGCTGGTGATCGTCGTTAACAAGTGGGATGGCCTGAGTCAGGAAGTGAAGGAGCAGGTGAAGGAGACCCTCGACTATCGTCTGGGCTTTATCGACTTTGCCCGGGTGCACTTCATCTCCGCCCTGCACGGCAGCGGCGTCGGCAACCTGTTTGAATCGGTACGCGAAGCCTACGACAGCGCTACGCGCCGCGTAAGCACCGCGATGCTGACCCGGATCATGAACATGGCGGCGGAAGATCATCAGCCACCGCTGGTGCGTGGCCGTCGCGTGAAGCTGAAATACGCCCACGCCGGGGGCTACAACCCGCCTATCGTGGTGATCCACGGTAACCAGGTCAAGGATCTGCCGGATTCCTACAAGCGCTATCTGATGAACTACTTCCGTAAATCCCTGGACGTGATGGGCACGCCGATCCGTATCCAGTTCAAGGAAGGGGAAAACCCGTTCGCTAACAAGCGTAACACCCTGACGCCGAACCAGATGCGTAAACGTAAGCGCTTGATCAAGCACATCAAGAAAAGCAAATAATCATTAAACCCGCTTCGGCGGGTTTTTTGTGGCCGCCATGCCGGTAAATGTCAAAACCTTCCGCCATAATCCCGCGATACTTCGCCGGGAACAGAGCGGCTCAAAGGTGGACTTACTATGCAGATTGGTTTTATCGGCCTCGGCGCGGTGGTGGAAACCGCCTATTTACCGGCGCTGCGTCGCCTGGGGGACGTCATCGACCGCTGCCAGGGCTATGACCTGGACTGCAGCAGAGCGCTGCCGGGGATCCAGCGCTGTAGTTCGCTGTCGGCGCTGCTGGCCGAACCCCTGGATACGCTCTTCATTACCACCTCATCACTTCAGCATCTGCCCGTACTGGAGAGGGCGTTAGCCAGCGGCATTTCCCGCATCGTGGTGGAAAAGCCGATCGTGGCCAACCTTGAGCAGGCCGCGCGGGTGCTGGCTCTTGACCACTGGATGGCGCGAGGCGTTGCGCTGAACGCTCCTGGCCCGCTGTGGCGGGCGGAAGGGGAGGCCAGCGGCCTGCCTCCGCCGCACCTGTCAGCGCAGGATATCGTCTGGATCGAAGGTTATTTGCAGGAGCCAAGCGGCTTTAACAGCGCTGGTGAGCCGGTCGCACTCAATTTTGCCACCGGGGAGCTGGATACCCGGCAGCTGCGTCACCCTGATGGGGTGATCCTCGATATCGGCACCCATGTCCTGGCGATGCTCCGCGAAACCCTGCACGCCAGCGGAGGCGATACGGCGCTGAGCCTTTCCCTTCGGGTGGCGAAAGACCGCCTCGGCCATGACATTGCTCCTGGGGATACGAGCACTGCCGAGGGGGAGGCGCATCTGCAGGGAACCCTGGGCACTATCCCGCTCAATATCTGGCTCAACAAATACGCGGGTCCCGCGGGCGGGCAAAAGGGAATGCGGATAGGACTGCGGGACGGGCGAATAATTACCTTCGATCGCGCCCCTGAGGGCGAAGTGGTGACGCTACAGGACGGCGAGCGGGTGCAGCGCTGGACCCGGCCCGGGGCGATCTATACGCACTGTCTTGATGAGCAGATCCTCGGCGCTGATAATCTGTTTATCCGGGCGCCGGACAGCGTGGCCGGGCTAACGCAGCGTAGGCTTGAGGAAGTGGAATGGCTGCTCAGGTTGCAGCAGCAATTACGCGGCCCGCATTAAACCCGGAACATGATAAAATAGGTGCAGATAAACGTTGAAAGGAATGGTTATGGAACTTGATTGCCCTCTGTGCCACGCGCCGTTAGATGTCAAAGGCAGTAGCGCGCATTGCGCCCAGTGCGAAAGGGTATTTACCCTTGAGGCCCGCTGCCCGGAATGCCACCAGCCGCTGGAGGTGCTGAAGGCGTGCGGCGCGGTGGATTACTTTTGCCAGCATGGGCATGGCCTTATCTCGAAAAAACGGGTGGAATTTATTCCGCTGGTTTAGTGGGCGAAGGCTTTCTGGCCCGCGTTTTTTTCACCGTCGCGATCTGCTTCACTTCGCTTTCGACCCAGCCGTCTTTCAGGCGGGTGGTGAGCAGATCGCCGGTTTTGACCTGTTTTGTCTGCTTCAGCACCGTACCGTCGCTCACCGAGGTGACGCTGTAGCCCCGCGCCAGGGTGGCTAAGGGGCTCACCGCCTCCAGATGGGTCACCGCGTTGCCAAACCGTTCACGCCGCTCGCTGAGGCGGCCACGCATAATTTCCGCCAGCCGGTATTCCAGCTGCTGGATCCGCGACTGCGCGCGGTGGATCCGTGGCTGCGGGTTGTAGTGATTCAGACGCTGAACGGTGCGCTTTTGCCGCTGTTCTGCGCGCTTAAGCTGTGACTCCACGGCGATACGCATCCGCTGGCGCAGGCGTTCCAGGGCGGTCTGCTGGCGGGCCAAGCGCAGCTGTGGATGCTGTTGCTGCAGGCGATGGAACAGCTGGGTAAAACGGCGCTGGCGACTGGCGAGGAAATAGTCCATCGCCATCTCCAGCCGCTGCTGTCCGGACTGCAGCTGGCGCAGCAGCTCCTGCTGGTTGCGGCTGACGATTTCCGCGGCGGCTGAGGGAGTCGGTGCCCGCAGGTCGGCAACAAAATCAGCGATCGTGACGTCGGTTTCATGGCCGACGGCGCTGACGATAGGGATCTGGCTGGCGAAAATAGCCCGCGCCACCCGCTCATCGTTAAAACTCCACAGATCCTCCAGCGAACCGCCGCCGCGTCCGACAATCAGTACGTCACACTCCTGGCGCGCGTTGGCCAGCGCGATGGCGCGCACAATCTGCCCGGGGGCGTCGTCACCCTGGACCGCGGTTGGGTAGATGATCACCGGCAGCCCGGGATCGCGGCGCCTGAGCACATGGAGAATATCGTGCAGCGCGGCACCGGTTTTCGAGGTGATGACGCCGACGCAGTGGGCGGGAGAGGGGAGCGCCTGCTTATGTTTTTGCTCGAACAGTCCTTCCGCCGTTAACTGCGCTTTCAGCTGCTCATACTTCTGCTGCAGCAACCCTTCGCCGGCGGGCTGCATGCTTTCGACGATAATCTGGTAGTCGCCGCGCGGCTCATACAGCGTGATGTTGGCGCGAACCAGCACCTGCTGCCCGTGCTGCGGGCGGAACGTGACCCGGCGGTTGCTGTTGCGGAACATCGCGCAGCGCACCTGGGCGTTATCGTCTTTTAAGGTGAAGTACCAGTGGCCGGAGGAGGGCTGGCT
The DNA here is from genome assembly GCF_018223925.1 of Klebsiella sp. 10. NCBI lineage: Bacteria > Pseudomonadati > Pseudomonadota > Gammaproteobacteria > Enterobacterales > Enterobacteriaceae > Klebsiella > Klebsiella sp. 10. The sequence goes on along the minus strand of NZ_JAGRRB010000024.1, from coordinate 56,986 downwards.
GAAGTTAGAGATCTCGCCGCTGATCCAAACCTGGCCCATTTCGCGCTCAAGCAGCAGACGCACCGTCTGATTGAGGCGGCTTACGGTAAAAATTGCGGGGGATTGAGAGGGTAACATGTGAGCAAGATCAAACTTTAAATCAGCAGGTTATTCAGTCGATAGTAACGCGCTCAGAGGGGATGGCAAGTATTATTTGCAAAAAAGGGTAGATGCAATCGGTTACGCTCTGTATAATGCCACGGCAATATTTATCCACCCTGGTCGAGATATTGCCCATGCTACGTATCGCTAAAGAAGCCCTGACGTTTGACGACGTCCTCCTCGTTCCCGCTCATTCTACCGTTCTGCCGAATACTGCCGATCTCAGCACTCAGCTGACGAAAACCATTCGTCTGAATATTCCTATGCTCTCCGCAGCCATGGATACCGTAACGGAAGCGCGTCTGGCTATTGCCCTGGCACAGGAAGGCGGCATCGGCTTTATTCACAAAAACATGTCCATCGAGCGCCAGGCGGAAGAAGTTCGTCGCGTGAAGAAACATGAGTCCGGCGTGGTCACCGACCCGCAGACTGTTCTGCCGACGACCACTCTGCGTGAAGTGAAAGAGCTGACCGAGCGCAACGGTTTCGCCGGCTACCCGGTGGTTACCGAAGAAAACGAGCTGGTCGGCATCATCACCGGCCGCGACGTGCGTTTCGTCACCGATCTGAACCAGCCGGTCAGCGTCTACATGACGCCGAAAGAGCGTCTGGTCACCGTTCGTGAAGGCGAAAGCCGTGAAGTGGTCTTCGCTAAGATGCACGAAAAACGCGTTGAGAAAGCGCTGGTTGTGGATGAAAGCTTCCACCTGCGCGGCATGATCACCGTCAAAGACTTCCAGAAAGCAGAACGTAAACCGAACGCCTGTAAAGATGAGCAGGGCCGTCTGCGCGTAGGCGCGGCGGTCGGCGCTGGTGCCGGCAACGAAGAGCGCGTAGACGCGTTGGTAGCGGCAGGCGTTGACGTTCTGCTGATCGACTCCTCGCACGGTCACTCAGAAGGCGTTCTGCAGCGTATCCGTGAAACGCGCGCGAAATATCCTGACCTGCAGATCATCGGCGGCAACGTTGCCACTGGCGCAGGCGCACGCGCGCTGGCGGAAGCCGGCTGCAGCGCGGTGAAAGTGGGCATCGGCCCGGGCTCCATCTGTACTACCCGTATCGTCACCGGCGTGGGTGTGCCGCAGATCACCGCTGTTTCCGACGCGGTGGAAGCGCTGGAAGGGACCGGTATTCCGGTTATCGCTGACGGCGGTATCCGTTTCTCCGGCGATATCGCCAAAGCGATCGCCGCCGGTGCGGCGGCGGTGATGGTTGGCTCCATGCTGGCGGGTACCGAAGAGTCCCCGGGTGAAATCGAACTCTATCAGGGTCGCTCTTACAAATCCTACCGCGGGATGGGCTCCCTTGGCGCGATGTCCAAAGGCTCCTCTGATCGCTATTTCCAGAGCGATAACGCCGCTGACAAACTGGTGCCGGAAGGTATCGAAGGCCGCGTGGCCTATAAAGGCCGCCTGAAAGAGATCATTCACCAGCAGATGGGCGGTCTGCGTTCCTGTATGGGTCTGACCGGCTGTGGTACCATTGACCTGCTGCGTACCAAAGCTGAATTCGTACGCATCAGCGGTGCGGGCATTCAGGAAAGCCACGTTCACGACGTGACCATCACCAAAGAGTCCCCGAACTACCGTCTGGGCTCCTGATTTCTTCGCCCGACCTTGCGTCGGGCGATTTATTTACTCTGTTTCACTTGCCTCGGAATTAGCGTCAATGACGGAAAACATTCATAAACATCGCATCCTCATCCTCGACTTCGGGTCTCAGTATACTCAGCTGGTGGCGCGTCGCGTGCGTGAGCTGGGCGTCTACTGTGAGCTGTGGGCATGGGATGTCACGGAAGCACAGATCCGCGAATTTAATCCAAGCGGCATCATTCTTTCCGGCGGCCCGGAAAGCACCACCGAAGAGAACAGCCCGCGCGCGCCGCAGTATGTGTTCGAAGCCGGCGTGCCGGTATTTGGCGTCTGCTACGGCATGCAGACCATGGCGATGCAGCTGGGCGGCCATGTAGAAGGTTCTAACGAGCGTGAGTTTGGTTACGCACAGGTTGAAGTGGTTAACGACAGCGCGCTGGTGCGCGGTATCGAAGATTCCCTGACCGCAGACGGCAAACCGCTGCTGGACGTGTGGATGAGCCACGGCGACAAAGTGACCGCCATCCCGGCGGACTTCGTAACCGTCGCCAGCACCGACAACTGCCCGTTCGCCATTATGGCCAACGAAGAAAAACGCTTCTACGGCGTGCAGTTCCACCCGGAAGTGACCCACACCCGTCAGGGGATGCGTATGCTGGAGCGCTTCGTGCGCGACATCTGCCAGTGCGAAGCGCTGTGGACCCCGGCGAAAATCATTGACGACGCCGTTGAGCGTATCCGTCAGCAGGTTGGCGACGACAAAGTGATCCTCGGCCTCTCCGGCGGTGTGGACTCTTCGGTGACCGCGATGCTGCTGCACCGCGCTATCGGCAAAAACCTGACCTGCGTATTCGTGGACAACGGTCTGCTGCGCCTGAACGAAGCGCAGCAGGTGATGGAGATGTTCGGCGACCACTTTGGCCTGAACATTGTTCACGTTGAAGGCGAGCAGCGTTTCCTCGACGCGCTGGCGGGTGAAAGCGATCCGGAAGCGAAGCGTAAAATTATCGGTCGCGTTTTCGTGGAAGTGTTCGACGAAGAAGCGCTGAAGCTGGACGACGTCAAATGGCTGGCGCAGGGTACTATCTACCCTGACGTTATCGAGTCTGCCGCTTCCGCCACCGGTAAAGCACACGTCATCAAATCTCACCACAACGTGGGCGGCCTGCCGAAAGAGATGAAGATGGGCCTGGTTGAGCCGCTGCGTGAGCTGTTCAAAGACGAAGTGCGTAAGATCGGCCTGGAACTGGGCCTGCCGTACGACATGCTCTACCGTCACCCGTTCCCGGGCCCCGGCCTTGGCGTGCGCGTGCTGGGCGAAGTGAAGAAAGAGTACTGCGACCTGCTGCGTCGTGCGGACGCTATCTTCATCGAAGAGCTGCACAAAGCTGACCTGTATAACAAAGTCAGCCAGGCGTTCACTGTGTTCCTGCCGGTTCGTTCCGTCGGCGTGATGGGCGATGGCCGTAAATACGACTGGGTGGTTTCCCTGCGTGCGGTGGAAACCATCGACTTCATGACCGCGCACTGGGCGCACCTGCCGTATGATTTCCTCGGCCGCGTCTCCAACCGTATCATCAATGAAGTGAACGGTATCTCCCGCGTGGTGTATGACATCAGCGGCAAGCCGCCAGCAACGATTGAGTGGGAATAATCCCCGGCGTTAGCTGAATGAAACGAAACCCTCTGTGTTTACAGAGGGTTTTTTTATAGCTGCTACATTAAGATCTCCCACCTGACGGCAAGCGCTAATCGCGCATATATTGATGCATCTGGGCCGCCGTCAGATCCCACTGGCTTCCTTCAAACGGGGGCATATAGCTGCCATCATCTTCGCCAATCTCAGCGGCAGTGAGCTGATTGAGTTTATCGTTCATTGTCATTAACAGATCCCGGTATTTCTCTGGCTCCCGGGCGAGGTTATGATTTTCTTCGGGGTCGTTAACCAGATCGAAAAGTTCAACATCATTATTCTCCAGCAGCTCGGCCAGGGAAGCAGGAATATGATGCTGCTTGAGCGAAAAGTAGCGGGCAAATTTATAGTGTCCATCGTTGATCATACGGATCCCTGAGCGATGGGAAAAATCAGGATGGAGTGACGCGATCGCTTTTTTAAATTGATCGTGCGGGAGTTTCTCTCCAGCCAGCTTTCTGAATTTTGCCGTGTATTGCGCATCCATATACAGGATCATGCCGTAACAATAAAGCGAACCCGGACGCAGCGCATTTAAGCCCGCTTGCTCAGGATGCGCCAGTAATGGGCTCATATCCCGGCCTTTTCTGCCCTTCAGGACTTTCTCTCGCAGCGAGCGATCGCGTCCAGTCAGACCAATCAGGGTCGGTACTAAATCCAGATGATTGGTCAAACTGTTGCAGCAGATATTTCCCGGATACGCCGGATGGCGAATGATCATCGGCACATGGATCTGCTCTTTATACACCGAGGAACCTTTACCATGCATCTGGTGGGAGCCACCGAGTTCCCCATGGTCGGCGGTAAAGACGATAATCGTATTTTGCGTCAGCTGCAGGTTATCCAGCTCATTGAGAATCGCCTCAAGATGCTGGTCATTATCGCGAATACAGTTGAAATAATAATCCAGTAATTTGCGCCAGCGCCGGTCTTCATCGGGGAACTGTCCCTCCATCACCGCCCTGGCATTCTGGTACTCTTTATGGGCGGCAGGTCTGCCAGGCTCATCGAGCGGCTGGTGGCGGTTTGCAGGCAGCGGATAGTCTGGCCAGCTTTGCTGATAGATTTGGTTGTGCGGGGGTTGGGTTGGCAGCAGGGTGTGGTTTTCTTTATCCATTGGCCCTTTCCACTGCACCTGCTCGCCATGCTCATCGGTGTCGATAAACATGACATCGTGGGGGTTAACCAGGTTTACTGCCGCGAACCAGGGCTTATTTTCATCATTCAGCGGGCGGCCGGTGTTACGTAGCCAACTAATGGTCTGCCCCGTGGTGACTGAATCAAAGAAATAGCCGCCCTTACTTTTCCCGATGACATCGCCAATGCCGTGATAATCAGAGAAACCATACTTTTCCATAATTTCATGCAGTCGCGGCGTCGGGATCTCGCCCAGGTCCATTTCTTCTACCGATTTACCAGCGACCGGCTGATCGATCTCCCGGGTAAGATGCCATTTACCTTTATACGCCGTGTAATAACCCAGTTCACGCATCATATGGCCCACGGTACGTAATTCCGGATCCAGATCGTAATTCATCTAGGGGAAGCCAAGATTATCAAACATCCGGGTGTGCGGCATATGGAGCCCGGTGTACATGACAGAGCGCGATGGCGTACAAACGTTGGCCGTGTTCTGATGATTGGTAAAAGTGATACCCGTTTTCATCAGGCGTTCCCGGCCCGGCACCGGAAAGGGATACCGCTCGAAATAACGTTCCTGATCGCAGGTTATGAGTAAAATATTGTAGCCTTCGGGCAGTGTGTCAGGGATTTCGCCGGTGAAAGGAATATCCCATGCCGCTTTCGCGGCGGCATTATTTTGTGCGGCGTTTCCCGTCTCTGGTAACAGGCTCACGACAGCGGCAATCCCCAGACCTTTGAGGAGATGGCGGCGATTTCCATCTATTTTATTTGGTTCTTTCATCTTCAGACTCCGTTAATTGTAATATATTTTGCCGAATCTCCGGGATAAGACTCATAATGAGCGCGGGCGGCTGGCAATTTAATAAAAGCCTTCGCATGACGTTCATATAGGGCGTGATATGGCCGAAAAAGGCTAAATAGCCGCTGCACAGGTAATTCTGTGCTTCGTCGTCATGGATGGTAAAACGGTGTTTAGGGCATCCCCCATGGCAGGCAAAGCGCCAGTGGCAGCTCTGACAGCGGGCAGAGAGTTGGCCCTTTTGCTTCCCGAACTGTTGCTGAAATGGCGAGCTCGCCATCGCTGCCATAGCATCTTGCTTCAGATTACCCAGTTTATATTCCGCTGAGACAAAGTGATCGCAGCTGTAGACATCGCCGTTTTGCTCCACCAGTAAACTCTGCCCACAGACAGGCTGCATGGTGCAGAGCGTGGCGGGCTGGCCGGCCCATACGCCGAGCAGATTATCAAAGTACTGGATAAACACCCTGCCAACATCGTTTTCCAGCCAGTCGTCGAAAACACTGCACAAAAATTTGCCCCAGCCCTCAGGGGTAACTGACCAGGGAGCAGGGGAGTCAACGAGAGGAATAAACTGGAGATGGTGAAGGTTTAGCTCGCGGCTCAGGCAGCGATAGAGACTTTTCCCCTGGCTTGCAGACTGGCGGCTGACCACCACCATGGCATTCACCGGAACGTCATGCTGCTGCAGGCAGCGTATGGCCTGCACAACTTTTTCCCAGGTGGGTTTTCCGCAGCCCGTCGTACGCCAGGTGTCGTGGAGTGACGCAGGGCCATCAATGGATAATCCGACCAGAAATCCATGACGACGCAAAAAACGAGCCCATTTATCGTTCAGCAAGATGCCGTTGGTTTGCAGGCTGTTGGCGATGATTTTGTTACCACGGTAACGCTGCTGGAGCTCGACCACCTTTGCAAAAAAATCCAGCCCGCATAAGGTAGGCTCACCGCCCTGCCAGCAAAACTCGACGTTTTGCGAGGGGGTCGATGAAATGGTGTTGTGAATGTATGCTTCCAGCGTGAGGTCGTCCATGGTGGCATACCCTGGACGCGGAACCTCGTTTTCCAGATAGAAACAATACCGACAGGCCAGATTGCATCGATTGCCGCCGGGTTTTGCTACGGTATTAAAATTAGCGCTCATTCTTTGCTATGCTCGAACGGTTTCGATGAGGAAGAGAGTAAGGCTAATTGTGTTACCGGAGGTGTGGCTAATGTTACCGATGGCGACTGGCTTTATTTTTTGGATCATTATGCAAGCGAAAAATACAGGCGGTATCGTTATTTTTCGCAGGTGACAGCATGCCCTGCTATTCTCTTAAAAATTTCATCATTGATTTGGTGAATGTATTTTCATTAAAAATTTATAATATGAATAATGCCTGCCATATGGCTATAAGGGCAGGCGTAAATTATCAAGGGCGTAGTGATCCACGTTTACTCTTCAGCAAGGTTGTTTTTGGCTATCGGTTGGTCAACGGCCGCTGCCGGATATTCTACATTACGTTCATCCTGCGCCTTACCCGCCTCGCGCACAATCGCCAGCGCCAGTCCGGCAACGATCAACGTTAACCCGGTGGACACCCACATTCCGCCGATAATGCCCAGCCGGTGGTTCAGCCATGCGTAGGCAAAGGGTGAAACAGCTGCCATCAGTTGCCCGGGGATCAGCAGGAGACCCGTGCGGCTGGCGTAGCTTTCTGCGCTAAACAGCGCCAGCGGCAGCGTCGCTTTGACAATCGTCACCAGCCCGTTAATCGCGCCATAGCCCAGCACAAACCCGGCTGCGCATCCGGCAAAGGTCGTGCTGCTCAATCCAAGGAGAAAACAGAGCGGCATGGCGAGCGCAGTAAAACGCGTTAGCGTGAGTGAGGTGACCCGGGGACCGGCCAGCACTTCCCCCAGCCGGGCGCCGGTCTGGCCGAATCCCCACAGCATACCGACGGCAACCGGCAGACCAAAGTGGCTGATAAACTCCGGCAGATGGGTAGAGGTACCGTTAGAGATGAAGGTGATCAGCGCAATAAAGATCGCGTAACGCGCCCCGTTACGCCGGTCGCCCTCTGCTGTCGCTGGCGAGGCTGGTGATTTCGCCGCTGAATTGAGCCGCTGGCGAGGCAGTTGATAACTCAGCCATGCGCTCAGCAGGCCAAACAGTGCATAGATCCGCAGGGCATTCTGCCAGGGCATGATGGTTAATAACGCCTCGCCCAGCGGCCAGAAGAGGGCAGAGGCCAGACCGCCAGCGAGAGTGATATGAGAGATAGTTTTCCGCGCCTGCTGACCGTACAGATTCACCACTGCGGCGAACAGCGCATCATACAGTGAGAGCCGCATGCCGATGCCGGTCAGCAACCAGGCGCCGTACCAGCCGGCCAGCGAAGGGCGCCAGGCCATCATGGCGCAGCTGGCGGCTATCAGTAAGGTACCGCTGGTGACCACCAGCCTTCCGCCAAAGCGAGCCAGCAGCCTGGCAACGAACGGGGAGACAGCGGCCATCATCAGCATCGCAAGCGTCAGGCCGAGATAGATCTGCGGCAAGGACCATCCTTTGTCGGCGGCAATAGCCCCGGCAAAGGTGCCGGGCATATAAAAAGAGATCCCCCAGTTGATGAGTTGCTGACCGCCCGCGGTGAAGGCAAGGCGTCGGGGAATAGCGTTTATTTCCATGGTTTTTCATTCCGTTAAGACAGTTGTCCTGAGCATACCCGGCAGGCTATTGTTCTGGCAGAGCGGCCACCTTATGCGCGGTATAAGAGAAACTTTTATGACAACACTGAACCTGGGAAATCTGGCGACCTTCCGGCTGGTCGTACAGCGCGGCAGCTTTTCTGCCGCCGCCGACGCGCTGGGGATCTCCCAACCTGCCGTCAGCCTGCAGGTACGTCAGCTGGAGCAGTTTTTACAGACCAGGCTGCTGGAGCGAACCGGACGTGGGATCAAGGCGACGGCGGCGGGAATGGCATTGCTGGCCCACAGCGAGCAGATCGATCGGGCGGTGAATAGCGCGGTGCAGTCGGTCAGCGCATTCAGTCAGGAGGTTAATGGATCGTTGACGCTGGGGACCGGCGCGACGGCCTGCATTCATCTTCTTCCACCGCTGCTGCAGCATCTTCGTCAGCAGCACCCGCTGCTGACGGTGGGGGTGACCACCGGCAACACGCTGGATATCGTCCGCGCGGTGGAAGAAAACCGGCTCGATCTCGGGCTGGTCACGCTGCCCGTGCAGGGGCGCAGTCTGGCGGTGACTGCGATGTTAGATGAGGAGTTCGTGACCATCTATGCCAGCCGCGAGACGGAGATGCCGGCGGTTTATACTCCCGCCGAGCTGCAGGCGCAGCCGCTCATTGCCTTCGAGGCGGGTAGCGGCACGCGGGATCTGATTGACCGCTGGTTCCGCTCGGCGGGACTGGCGGTGACGCCGGTAATGCAGTTGGGGAGCATCGAGGCGATTAAGCGCATGGTGCGGGCAGGGCTGGGCTACAGCATCGTGCCCCGCATGGCGGTGGAGCGGGTGGAGGATCGCGACGGATTACGCGTACACTCGCTGGCGCCGCGGCTATATCGACAGCTGGCGGTAGTCATGCGTCAGGACAAAATTGTGACAAAAGGTATCGCTGAAATGCTGCGCCTGCTGCATACCGTGCGCTTATAAATCGCCGACGGCAAAATTACCGCATCAAAGACAGTACTTCAGCAGCGAGCGGCTCTGCCTGCGGAGTGTGGCGCTTGCAGTATTAGAATCAAAGGATTACTCGCGGGGGGAGGGCTCGACGGTGAGCGATGACTCCTGCGAAGCTTTTTTATCCTGATGATGGTACCAGGCGCCGATGGAGGAGTAGACAAAGCGTCCAAAGAAGAAGAGAAAGCTGATAAGCAGTACGATACGGGTCATGCGACGGTTAAATCGATGTCGTTTACGCATACTGGGTGCCTGACTCACAAAAGGATCCTTGAAGTATACCCGAAGATGGGCGATGGGGGTATTAAGGCACAGGAACGAGATGGGGTCAATTGATGCAGATGTAAAAGTGCGGCAGTGAAAACATTAATTAATGTTATATAAGATAATCGTCGTATTTACATGCTCACTTTATTAGCCGTGAAATGTCGGGAAAAATAATATTTATTAATGTTGGCGTCAGCATTTGTTGATTTATATCAATAGTCTCCTTCTCTTGGCCACTAAAATCAGCGGACGTTACCGTATCGTTATTATTTACGCGGTCAGCATGGGTGGTTGGATGCCTGCCTGAATATGCCTCGCGGGAGCAGAGGCACTCTGTAGAGCACCTATGAATTTATTAAAATACTATCAACAATATCGCGACAAGTGGTGGGCTTTACCGCTCGTTCTGCCTGCGCTGTTATTACCGGTCGCCAGATGGGCGAATACCTACACCATGCTCAATGGTCATATGGTATTTTTGTATTATCTTCCCCTGGCGCTGGTGCTCAGCCTGATGATGTTTTTTGGTTGGGCGGCGATCCCTGGCATTATTATTGGCCTGCTGTTAACTCTGGCCCACGGCATGATGTTTGAGCAGTCCATCGGTGTACTGTTCCATTTCCTTATCCCCTGCGTGCTCTGCTGGGGCGGCTACCGCATTTTTGTCCCCCAGCGTCAGCAGGTCTCACACGGCAACGTCCGACTGATGCCGCATCGTCTGTTCTGGCAAATGCTGCTCCCTTCGGTCATTTTTCTGATTTTGTCACAGATTGCCGAATATCTTGGACTTCATCCGCGCACAACGGAAATGACCGGCGTTACGCCATTTAGTTTACGTTCATTAATCACCTTTCAGGCGCTAATGGTAGGGTGCCTGACCGGCATGCCGCTGTGTTATTTTGTGTTACGGGTCATTCGTAATCCTTTTCATTTACGCGGCTTTATTTCTCAGGTTCGCTTACAAATTGATCCAAAAATAAAAAAAATTGAAATTATTTGCTGGGCGACGGTATTAATTCTGCTACTGTGGCTATTATTGATGCCGCTTAATGATAGCAGCACCATATTTAGTACGAATTATACGTTGTCATTGCTGATGCCGGTGATGCTCTGGGGTGCCATGCGTTTTGGCTATCGCTTTATCTCACTGATCTGGACGCCGGTGCTGATTGCCGTGATCCATTTTCATTACCGTTACTTACCAATTTACCCAAGCTATAACACCCAGTTGGCGATCACGTCATCAAGCTATCTGGTATTCTCGTTTATTGTCGCCTATACGGCGATGCTGGCGACACAGCAGCGGCTGATCTACGCTCGCGTCCGGCAGATGGCCTTCCTCGACCCGGTGGTTCATATGCCGAACTTGCGGGCGCTAAGCCGGGCGCTCAACGGCACGAGCTGGTCGACGCTCTGTTTTCTGCGCATTCCTGAGCTTGAACTGCTGGGGCGCCACTATGGGGTACTTTTGCGAATCCAGTATAAGCAAATGCTGGCGAACCACCTGAGAACGCTGCTGCAGCCCAACGAAGCGGTATATCATCTTGCCGGTCACGATTTAGTGTTCCGTCTCAATAGCGAAGGGCACCAGGCGCGCATTCACTTAATTGACCGCTCCCTGCGACAGTTCCGTTTCCACTGGGACGGGGTCCCCCTGCAGCCGCGGATCGGCATGAGCTATTGTAGCGTTCGCTCGCCGGTCAAGCATCTGTATTTACTGCTTGGCGAGTTGAACACCATTGCCGACATGTCGTTAGCCAGCGGCCATCCGGAAAATTTACAGCGCCGCGGCGCAGGCCATGTTCAGCAGGATCTGAAAGATAAAGTCGTGATGATGAACCGCATTCTCAAAGCGCTGGAACATGACCATTTTGTCCTGATGGCGCAGCCTATCCAGGGCATTCGCGGCGATCGCTATCATGAAGTGCTGGTGAGGATGGAAGGGGAGTCGGGTGAGCTAACGGGGCCAAACGAGTTCTTGCCGGTGGCGCACGAGTTTGGGCTGTCAACGCGGGTGGACCAGTGGGTTATTGAGCATACGCTGGCCTTTATGGACGCCAACCGGCGGGCGCTGCCCGGTCTGCGGCTGGCGATCAATCTTTCTCCGGTGTCGCTGAGCCGCAGCCAGTTTCCTCAGGAGGTCGAAGCGCTGCTGCAGGCCTACAACATTGAGCCATGGCAGATTATTTTCGAGCTGACCGAGAACTACGCGCTCAGCAATCCCGAGCTGGTCTGCCAGACTTTAGAGCATCTGCGGGCGCTGGGCTGCCGGGTGGCGATCGATGATTTTGGTACCGGCTACGCCAGCTACGCCCGGTTAAAAACAATGAACGTCGACATTCTTAAAATCGACGGCAGTTTTATTCGCAATCTGCTTGCCAGCAGTCTTGATTACCAGGTCGTGGACTCTATTTGTCGTCTGGCGCGTATGAAGAACATGCAGGTGGTGGCCGAATATGTGGAGTCGCCGGAAATACGTCAGGCGGTCATCACGCTGGGGATCGATTATATGCAGGGCTATGATATCGGGGTACCGGTACCTCTGACGCAGTTGGCGGAGGAGATGACCGGCTGAGCAGCAAAAAGCCGGGCGTAAGCGCCCGGCTCGGTTGATAGCCAGAGATACGATCAGGCGTCTGGCTCTTCTTCAGCAATCTTTAGCATCCATTCCGGCACGCCTTCCCAGTACTGTTGCTCTTTTTCCAGATCCAGCAGCACCAGCGCATTCTGGCTAAACCAGTTGTGCGGAAACGTCAGCGTCCAGTGGTGAGCTTCCGTCTGCAGGCGCAGCGTCGGCGGCGTAGTGGTAGCCTGACGCTGGTTATTCAGCAGTACGCCCAGGCGCAGTAGCTGAATTAGCGGCAGAAACTGCTTTTTCCTGAATAGCGTAAAGCGCGGCAGATCGTCGAGCTTTATCGCTTTGCGATGATAGCGTACGAGGGTGGCCATCAGCATCTGCTGCTCCTGATTGAAGCCCGGCAGGTCGCTATTTTGGAGAATGTAGGCCGAGTGACGATGCATGCCGCTGTGGTTGATATTCAGCCCTACCTCATGGAGCATCACCGCCCATTTCAACAGCGCCGCGAGGTGCGGATTGGCCAGCTTGGGATTCTGCTCCTGCCACTGCTCCAGCATCTGGGTGGTAGTTTCCAGTACCCGGCGCGCCTGTTCGCGATCGATGTTGTACTGATTTGCCAGACTCTGTGCCGTGCGGCTACGAATATCCTGGTGGCGGAAGCGGCCTTCCATCTCGTACAGGACACCTTCGCGCAGCGCGCCATCGGACAGACGAAGTTCTTTGATGGCCAGCGCGTCAAACACACCGCAGAGGATCGCCAGCCCAGGCGCAAAGACCGCTTTACGGTCTTCTGAGAGACCGGGCAGACTGAGCGCGTCGAAGTTTTTATGCTTCAACAGCTCATTTACCAGCATCTCGAGGCGCTCCGGCGTAATAAATCCGTCCTTCTCGCCCATGGCCACCAGCACTTCCTGGGCGGCTTTAATGGTGCCGGAGGCGCCCAGCGCTACGGTCCATCCCTGAATACGGAACTGCCAGGCCAGCGTCTCCAGTTTCTGCACCGCCGCCAGGCGCGCGCGCTGGAAGTTCTCTTTATTGATAACGCCGCCAGGGAAATAGGCCTGCGAGAAGCTCACGCAGCCCATGCGGCGGCTTTCCACCAGGCGGGGCTCAAAATCTTCGCCAATGACCAGCTCGGTTGAACCGCCGCCGATATCAATCACCAGCTTGCGGCCGCGCTCCGGCTGCGTGTGCTCAACGCCCATAAAAATCAGGCGCGCTTCTTCATTACCGGAGATGATCTCGATCGGGTAGGGGATCACTTTTTCCGCGCGTTTAAGAAACTCCGCCGCGTTGGTCGCCTGACGCAGCGTATGCGTCCCGACGATACAGACGCTGGAGGGGGAGAACCCCTGCAGGCGTTCGGCAAACAGCGACAGGCAGTTCAGCCCACGGGTCATGGCTTCTTCGCTCAACACCGAGTTTTCATCGAGGCCATCGGCCAGATGTACGCGCTGTTTCAGGCGTCCGATGATCTGCATGGCGCCGTCGACGACACGGGCGATCACCATATGAAAACTGTTCGAACCAAGGTCAACCGCAGCGAACTCCTGCGGCCGAGGGGTGTTATCGTTTATTGGCATAGGTTAGTCGGGTTGTTCGAGTGATTTGAGATAATCGTAAATCGCCATTTGCGCGCGCACTTTACGGCGATTGCCGCGCGGCACATAGCGGTTACTCAGTTCTTTATCAAGATAGCGCGCTTTTACCGTATCGTTGAACAGGATATCAAAAATATCCAGCACCCGCTGCTTCAGACGCGGATCGAGCAGCGGAGCGGCAACTTCGATGCGATAATCGATGTTACGCGTCATCCAGTCGGCAGAGGAGAGCCAGACCTGTTTATCGCCACCGTTTTCAAAACAGTAGACCCGGTCGTGCTCGAGGAAACGGTCCACAATACTGATGACGCGGATATTTTCGCTGATACCTTCCAGACCCGGGATCAGCGAGCACATGCCGCGGATCAGCAGATTAACCGGCACGCCGGAGCTGGAGGCGGCATACAGTCGGTCCACCAGACCTTTATCCACCAGATTGTTCAGCTTCAGCGTAATCCCGGACGGTTGCCCGTTTTGCGCATTGGCGATCTCGCGATCGATCATCTCATACAGCAGACGACGCGAGTTCTGCGGCGACACCAACAGGTAGTCGAAGCTAACCGGACGATACGGGTTCTCGATAAAGTTAAACACCCGGCGGACTTCATTGGTAATGCGCGCATCGGCGGTTAACAGCGAATAGTCGGTGTAGATCCGCGCCGTCTTCTCGTTAAAGTTACCGGTGCCGATGTGGGCGTAGCGCACCACCTCATCGCCTTCTTTACGCGAGATAAGGAACAGCTTGGCGTGGATCTTCAGACCTGGCGCAGAGAAGATAACGTGGACTCCCGCTTCCGTCAGGCGTTTCGCCCAGTGAATGTTAGCCTCTTCATCGAAGCGCGCCTGCAGCTCCACCACTACGGTGACTTTCTTACCGTTGTGGGCGGCGTGGATCATCGCGTCAATAATGCGCGAATCCTTGGCCACGCGGTAAATGTTGATTTTGATCGCCAATACGCTGGGGTCGAAGGAGGCCTGACGCAGCAGCTCCAGCACGTGCTCAAAGGTGTGATAGGGATAGTAGAGCAGCACGTCGCGTTCGCGAATGGCGTCGAAGCCGTTGCGGAATTTATCAAACCACAGATGACGCAGGCGCGGCATGGGCTTATTGACCAGATTGGCCTTACCGACGTTCGGGAAGCCGATAAAGTCTTTAAAGTTGTGATAGCGGCCGCCCGGCAGCATTGAGTCATAGTTGGAAATGGAGAGCTTATCGCGCAGCATTTCGACCATCGCATCCGGCATATCGCGCTGGTAGACGAAGCGAACCGGCTCGGCGGTCAGGCGCTGCTTGAGGCTGGAGGACATCAGCTCCATCAGGCTCGACTCCATCTCATGCACCAGATCGTACTCGGCGTCACGGGTCATCTTCATCGAGTAGGCGTTCAGCGCATCGTAATCAAAGAAGCCTTTAAAAATATCGTCCAGGCAATAGCGCAGGATGTTATCCAGGAGGATCATTGGCTTGCGGCGACGCGGCGCTTCCGGCGGCAGGTTCACGAAGCGCGGCACTTTATCCGACGGTATTTCCAGCAGAGCATAGTTGATGTTTTCCCCGCGGATAATCTCCACCGCCAGATAGGTGTAATCATCTTTCAGGAACTGCACGAGGTCCGTTTCGCGGTTGATCAGGATCGGCGAGATATGCTGGCGTAAATACTGCTTGAAGTAGTTGCGCAGCCAGGCCTGCTGATTGACGGACAGCTGGCGCTCGTTGATCAGGAAGATCTGGTTACGCGCCATCTCCAGCAACAGTTCATTATACAGACTATCGAATTCCTGATCGGCCTTCAGAACGCGGGCCTGAATTTTGCCTAACAGGTGGCGAGAATGGGCGGTACTGCCTTGTTCTTCACTGATAATAATCCGGCGCTTCAGCTCAGCGAAGCGCACTTTGTAAAACTCATCCAGGTTGTTGGAGTAAATCCCTAAGAAGCGCATGCGCTCAATCAGCGGGTTACTCTTGTCCGCCGCTTCCTGCAGCACGCGTTCGTTAAAAGACAACCAGCTGAGTTCTTTTTCGATGTATAGCTTTTCCTGGCCCATTACCGCTCACACTCCGTTTTACTCACAGGACGTAGACTATTATGACGAATTTTTCTGCGTAGCGATTTACTGTGTCACAACAATATGACAGTAAGAAGAATTATTTCTGTGAGATGTTTGATTAGTAAACACTTTTAATTAAAAAAAAGCCCCGCGATGTGCTCATGCGGGGCTGGTTGTTCATTCGTCGGCGGCATAGCCCGGCGGGGGAAGCTGTCGCTCATCCAGCCAGGCGTGGTTGCCTGCCATGCGCAGACGTCCATCGACGAACCAGCTGATGACCAGCGGATAAATGGCATGTTCCTGGGCCTGAACCCGCGCCGTGATTTCCTCCTCGCTGTCGCCAGCGAAGACCGGCACCTTGGCCTGCAGGATAACCGGCCCACCGTCCAGCTCATCGGTGACGAAGTGCACCGAGGTACCGTGCTCCTCGTCACCGTTCTCCAGCACCTGACGATGAGTATGCAGGCCAGGATACTTCGGCAGTAGCGAGGGATGGATGTTCAGCAGACGTCCCTGATAGTGGCTGACGAACGCCGGGCTAAGGATACGCATATAGCCTGCCAGCACCACCAGATCCGGGGCGTAGGCGTCGATTTCATGCATCAGCTGACGATCGAACGCTTCCCGGTCGGCAAACTGACTTTGCGCCAGCGCATGGGCCGGGATGCCGGCCAGGCGCGCGCGCTCAAGGCCGAACGCATCAGCCTTGTTACTGAATACCGCACGCAGGGTGCCGTTTATCTGTTTCCGGCCGCAGGCGTCGATGATCGCCTGCAAATTGCTGCCGCTACCGGAAATCAGCACCACGATGTTTTTCATGCAATGACCACACGCTGTTCGGAATCGGAGGCTTTGATATACCCGATTTTCCACGCGTTTTCACCTTTGTCATTCAGCAGGGCAATCGCTTTGTCCGCTTCCGCTGCCGGCAGGGCGATAATCATCCCTACGCCGCAGTTAAAGGTACGGTACATTTCATGCTGGCTGACGTTACCGGCGGTTTGCAGCCAGTTGAAGACGGATGGCCACTGCCAGGAGGACTCATCGATGATCGCCTGGGTGTTATCCGGCAGCACGCGCGGAATGTTTTCCCAGAAGCCGCCGCCGGTCAGGTGGGCAATAGCGTGGACGTCAACGCTGGCGATCAGATCAAGCACCGATTTCACATAGATGCGGGTTGGCGCCAGCAGATGGTCGGCCAGCGGTTTACCGTCAAGGTCGGTAGTTTGTGGGTCAACGCCGCTAACCTCAATGATCTTACGCACCAGCGAATAGCCGTTAGAGTGCGGGCCGCTGGACGCCAGCGCCACCAGCACGTCGCCATCGGTCACTTTGCTGCCGTCGATGATTTCTGATTTTTCCACTACCCCGACGCAGAAACCCGCCACGTCGTAATCTTCGCCGTGGTACATCCCGGGCATCTCTGCGGTTTCACCACCGACCAGCGCGCAACCGGACTGCAGGCAGCCTTCGGCGATGCCGTTGATGACGCTGGCTGCGGTATCGACGTCCAGTTTACCGGTGGCGTAATAATCCAGGAAAAATAGCGGCTCAGCGCCCTGAACCACCAGGTCGTTCACGCACATGGCGACCAGGTCGATACCGATGGTGTCGTGACGCTTCAGATCCATTGCCAGACGCAGCTTGGTACCGACGCCGTCGGTGCCGGAGACCAGTACCGGCTCGCGGTATTTCTGCGGCAGTGCGCACAGCGCGCCGAATCCGCCCAGTCCCCCCATCACTTCCGGGCGACGGGTTTTCTTCACCACGCCCTTAATACGGTCGACGAGAGCGTTGCCTGCATCAATATCCACGCCGGCATCTTTATAGCTGAGAGAGGTTTTATCGGTCACTGCGAAGTCTCCACGCGTTTGCGGTAAGCAAGAAAAATCGGCGCAATTCTAACAGGGAAAGCAAACGTTTGCGAGCCTGCTTTACAGTTGACGTAAAACCGCTGATGAATGGTTAAATTTGATACTGCTCACGAAAATGAAACCGGGTACAGTCTGGTGCTTGCCTCTACGTAAAGGAATCCTCATTATACGACTGAAACCGGTTTCCTTGTTGGTTTGCCACGCATTTTGTCGGTGATTGACGCGGGTCAGGAGAGGGATGAATGAAGATTGCGGCATTTGATATCGGTGGCACCGCGTTAAAGATGGGCGTGATGGCCCGCGACGGCAGGCTGCTGGAAACCGCCAGGCAGTCAATCAATGACAGCGATGGCGATCGGATCTTACAGGCAATGCTGTCGTGGCTGGCGGCCCATCCGTCGTGTGAAGGAATAGCCATCAGCGCGCCGGGCTATATCGATCCGCACAGCGGTCTTATCACCATGGGCGGCGCTATCCGTCGATTTGATAACTTCGCCATGAAATCGTGGCTCGAGACGCGAACCGGGCTGCCGGTCTCGGTGGAAAACGACGCCAACTGTGTGCTGCTGGCCGAGCGCTGGCAGGGCAAAGCGGCGGAGATGGCCAATTTTCTGGTGCTCACTATCGGTACTGGCATCGGTGGGGCGATTTTCTGCCAACACCAGCTGATCAACGGGGCGCGTTTTCGTGCCGGCGAATTCGGCTACATGCTTACCGACCGTCCCGGCGGACGCGATCCTCGTCGCTATTCGATGAATGAGAACTGCACTCTGCGAGTGCTGCGCCATCGCTATGCGCAACATATTGGCGCGCCGCTGGATAGCGTGACAGGCGAACTGATTTTCGACCGCTATGACGCCGGCGACCCGGTTTGTCAGCGTCTGGTCGCCGAGTTCTTCAATGGCCTGGGCCATGGCCTTTATAACCTCGTCCATATCTTCGATCCGCAGACCATTTTTATCGGTGGCGGCGTTGTGGAACGCCCAGGATTTCTGACGCTACTGCGCCAGCATCTGGCCTGGTTCGGCATTGCCGACTATCTCGATACCGTCAGTCACGGTAACGATGCCGGCCTGATTGGCGCGGTTTACCATTTTAATCAGCTGTATCGTTCGCCAGACGACGATCGACATTAGGGAGAGACTATGTCCGGATTTAAAGCAGGTTTTCTGTGGGGCGGCGCGGTCGCAGCGCATCAGTTAGAGGGCGGCTGGCAGGAGGGCGGTAAGGGGATCAGCGTGGCGGATGTGATGACCGCCGGCGCCCACGGCGTGCCGCGGGAAATTACCGACGGCGTGGTGGCCGGGAAAAACTACCCGAACCATGAGGCGATCGATTTTTATCATCGTTATCCACAAGACCTGGCGCTGTTTGCCGAGATGGGCTTCAAATGTTTTCGCACCTCGATTGCCTGGACGCGTATTTTCCCGCAGGGCGATGAGCTGGAGCCCAACGAGGCTGGCCTGCAGTTTTATGATGATCTGTTCGACGAATGCCTGAAACACGGCATTGAGCCAGTCATTACGCTGTCGCATTTTGAAATGCCTTATCACCTGGTCACCGAGTACGGCGGCTGGCGCAACCGCAAGCTAATCGACTTTTTCGTGCGCTTTGCCAGAGTCGTCTTCACCCGCTATCAACATAAAGTGAAGTACTGGATGACCTTTAACGAGATCAACAACCAGGCCAACTTCCATGAGGACTTTGCCCCCTTCACCAACTCCGGTTTGAAATATTTGCCGGATGAAGACCGGGAACCGGTGATGTACCAGGCCGCGCACTATGAGCTGGTGGCCAGCGCCCTGGCGGTGAAAGCGGCGCGCGAGATCAACCCGGCGCTGCAGATTGGCTGCATGATCGCTATGTGCCCCATCTATCCGCTGACCTGCGCCCCGGACGATATGATGATGGCGATGAACGCCATGCACCGCCGTTACTGGTTTACCGACGTCCACGTGCGCGGTCGCTATCCGCAGCATCTGCTCAACTATTTTGCCCGCCGCGGCTTTACTCTGGATATCACCGAAGCCGATCGTCAGGCGTTAACCGAGGGCTGTGTCGACTACATTGGCTTTAGCTACTATATGTCGTTCGCTACCAAAGCCACCGAAGACAACCCCTTGCTTGATTATGATGAAACCACCAGCCTGGTCTCCAACCCGTACGTCAAAAAGTCGGACTGGGGCTGGCAGATTGACCCGGTCGGCCTGCGCTATTCGCTGAACTGGTTCTGGGATCACTACCAGCTGCCACTGTTTATTGTCGAAAACGGCTTTGGCGCGATTGATGTCCGCGAAGCGGACGGCAGCGTCAATGACCAGTATCGTATCGATTATCTCTCCGCCCATATCGCGGAGATGAAAAAGGCGGTGGTCGAGGATGGCGTCGATCTGATGGGCTACACCCCCTGGGGCTGTATCGATCTGGTTTCCGCCGGCACGGGGGAAATGAAAAAACGCTACGGCTTTATTTATGTCGATAAAGATAATGAAGGCAATGGCACGTTGGCACGCAGCCGGAAAAAGTCCTTTGCCTGGTATCAGCAGGTAATTGCCAGCAACGGGGAGAACCTGTCGTAGTCGGGTGGCGCTAACGCTTAACCGACCTACAATACACGTAGGCCCGCGTAAGCGTATGGACTGCACCCCGCACCCAAGCCGGAGCCTCGCCTCCGGTTTTTTTGTCTCTAAATCACTTTGCTTGATATACGTCAAGCAAGATGGGTATGGCACAATCCGCAAAAAGCGGTATAATCCCGCGATTTTTTTTGTGGCTGCCCCTCAGAGGAGAAAGAGAATGAAGATTGTGGAAGTCAAACACCCACTCGTCAAACACAAGCTGGGCCTGATGCGCGAGCACGACATCAGCACCAAACGCTTCCGTGAACTCGCCTCAGAAGTGGGCAGCTTACTGACTTATGAAGCCACCGCCGATCTGGAGACTGAGAAAGTCACTATTGAAGGCTGGAACGGTCCGGTGGAAGTCGAGCAGATCAAGGGCAAGAAAATTACCGTTGTGCCTATCCTGCGCGCTGGCCTCGGCATGATGGAAGGGGTGCTGGAGCACGTGCCAAGCGCGCGTATCAGCGTGGTCGGTATCTATCGCAATGAAGAAACCCTCGAGCCGGTGCCTTACTTCCAGAAACTGGTGTCTAACATCGATGAACGTATGGCGCTGGTCGTTGACCCGATGCTGGCCACCGGTGGGTCGATGATCGCCACTATCGATCTGCTGAAAAACGCCGGCTGCACCAGCATCAAGGTGCTGGTGCTGGTGGCGGCGCCGGAAGGGATTGCCGCGCTGGAGAAAGCCCACCCGGACGTTGAGCTGTACACCGCCTCTGTCGATAAGGGACTGAACGAGCACGGGTATATCATTCCCGGTCTCGGCGATGCCGGCGACAAGATTTTTGGAACGAAATAAAATATACCGCGAAAAAAGCCGACTTTGAGAGTCGGCTTTTTTTTGAATAAAAGTGATCCACAGCAAATAACAGACGACTCTCAGAGGAATACACTATGACGCGCCGTGCCATCGGGGTGAGTGAAAGACCGCCGCTTTTACAGACAATCCCGCTTAGTTTGCAACATCTGTTCGCCATGTTTGGCGCAACGGTACTGGTGCCTATTCTGTTCCACATTAACCCGGCCACCGTCCTGCTGTTCAACGGCATCGGTACGCTGTTGTACCTCTTTATCTGTAAAGGCAAAATTCCCGCTTATCTGGGATCAAGCTTCGCTTTTATCTCCCCGGTGCTGCTGCTGTTGCCGCTGGGCTACGAAGTGGCGCTGGGCGGCTTTATTATGTGCGGCGTGCTGTTCTGCCTCGTCTCCTTTATTGTCAAAAAAGCCGGTACCGGCTGGCTGGATGTGATGTTCCCGCCGGCGGCGATGGGCGCCATCGTGGCGGTTATCGGCCTCGAACTGGCGGGCGTGGCGGCTAATATGGCCGGGCTGCTGCCGGCCGACGGCCAGTCACCGGACAGTAAAACCATTATTATCTCGATGGTGACCCTGGCGGTGACGGTGTTCGGATCCGTGCTGTTCCGCGGCTTCCTGGCGATTATCCCGATCCTGATCGGCGTGCTGGTGGGCTATGCGCTGTCGTTTGTGATGGGCGTGGTCGATACCACCCCGATCGCCGAGGCGCACTGGTTCGCGCTGCCGACTTTCTACACTCCGCGCTTTGAGTGGTTTGCTATCTTCACCATACTGCCCGCCGCGCTGGTGGTGATTGCCGAGCACGTGGGGCATCTGGTGGTGACCGCCAATATCGTTAAGCGCGATCTGATCCGCGACCCGGGCCTGCATCGTTCGATGTTTGCCAACGGCCTGTCGACGATCGTTTCCGGCTTTTTCGGTTCGACGCCCAACACTACCTACGGTGAAAATATCGGCGTGATGGCGATTACCCGGGTCTACAGCACCTGGGTAATCGGCGGCGCGGCGATCATTGCGATTCTGCTCTCCTGCGTCGGCAAACTGGCGGCGGCTATCCAGATCATCCCGGTGCCGGTGATGGGCGGCGTTTCCCTGCTGCTGTACGGGGTGATCGGCGCCTCGGGGATCCGCGTACTGATTGAATCGAAGGTGGATTACAGTAAAGCGCAGAATCTGATCCTCACCTCCGTGATCCTGATCATCGGCGTTAGCGGCGCTAAAGTGCACATTGGCGCCGCCGAGCTGAAAGGGATGGCGCTGGCGACTATCGTGGGCATCGCCCTCAGCCTGATTTTCAAGCTTATCAGCGTCCTGCGTCCGGAAGAGGTGGTCCTCGACGCGGCGGATAGCGAAGAGTTTAAATAACGATCGCCTGACCGGGCGGCGATCCCGCCCGGTTCTCTCCTGACCTAAATCTGTGGTAAACTCTTCGCGTTTTTCTGTAAGCCTATGTTGAGGTCCATCTGAACGCACCGGCACAGCTCTCTTTGCCACTGTATCTTCCTGACGACGAAACCTTCGCGAGTTTCTGGCCGGGTGATAATCCTTCCCTACTTGCCGCCCTCCAGAACGTACTGCGCCAGGAACACAGCGGGTACATTTATATCTGGTCACGTGAAGGGGCAGGTCGTAGCCACCTGTTACACGCCGCCTGCGCGGAGCTTTCCCAGCGCGGGGATGCGGTAGGCTACGTGCCGCTGGATAAACGGACGTGGTTTGTGCCCGAGGTACTGGAGGGGATGGAACAGTTGGCGCTGGTGTGCATCGATAACATCGAGTGCGTCGCCGGCGATGAGCCCTGGGAGATGGCCATCTTTAATCTCTATAACCGGATCCTGGAATCAGGCAAAACCCGGCTGCTGATCACCGGCGATCGGCCGCCGCGGCAGCTGAATCTTGGCCTGCCGGATCTGGCCTCACGGCTGGACTGGGGGCAGATCTATAAGCTGCAGCCGCTGTCGGATGAAGACAAACTGCAGGCGCTGCAGCTGCGCGCCAGACTGCGCGGCTTCGAGATGCCGGAAGATGTGTGCCGCTTCCTGCTGAAGCGGCTGGATCGCGAGATGCGTTCGCTGTTTATGACCCTCGATCAGCTGGATCATGCCTCGATTACCGCTCAGCGCAAGCTGACGATCCCCTTCGTGAAAGAGATCCTTAAGCTTTAGTCCGCCAGGGGAGTCAGCTCCTGCTCCGTCAGCCCGGTCAACCGGGCGACCAGGTCGCGCGGAAGGCCGCTGTGCAGCATAGCGACAGCGATGCGCTGCGCCTCTTCTTTCCGTCCTTCCTGACGGCCTTGCGCCAGGCCCCGCTCCAGCCCCTGTTGTTCCAGATATTCCGCAATCGTCATCAACGTCTCCTTATGCTGCGGCGTACGTAACGCCAGCTCGCGAATGAATTTAATCGGCTCGCGCGTGTTGCCTGCCTGTACCAGATAGTGCATCAGGGCTTGTACCTGCGATTCCGTCGCCAGTCCAGTCAATAATAATTCGCTCAGCTTGTCGAGGAGCTGCGCCAGATCGCGTTGTCGAATATGTTTTTGCAGTAACTCCAGCGTTGCCATGCGCTGGTGGGTGGCAATCTCGTCATCCGGAATGACGGTTATGTCCGCCAGCGGAAACGCCCCGTGATAAAGGTGGCCGGCCAGCTCCGGAGCGACGAATTCATCGAGCCAGCGCAGAGAGAACGGATAGGGGCTCACCAGACCGTGGTAGAAGAGAACAGGGATCACCAGCGGCAGGCGATCGTGGCCGGCATCGAGATGGCGCTGCATGGCGGCGATGGCGTAGCGCATCAGACGAAAGGCCATATGCCGGTCGGGCGTGCTCTGGTGTTCGATAAGCGCATAAATATAACCGTCGCCCGCCGTGGTTTTCAGGGAATACAAAATGTCGGCGTAAAAGGGACGCAGATCGTCTTCGACAAAATGCCCGGACTCGAGATGCAGCGTACGCAGATCGCACACTTTAAGCAGCGTCTCGGGCAGATACAGTTGCAGGAAATCACGGGCGGTATCGGGATGGGAGAGGTAGGTCTTAAACACGGCGTCATGGGGCGTGGAGGTCGGCTTTTTCATGTTCATCCGTCCAGTGGATTGAGCGATGGATGAACAGTAGCACCGTCCGGAGGGCGGGAGATATTGGCGTGAAAGATCTGGAATCGCCCACGTAAAAAAAAGCGCCGCGCAAGCGCGGCGCGGGTGAGTTAGCTTACGATCTCAAGAACCTGTTCCGGCGGGCGGCCAATACGCGCCTGGCCGCGGCTGACGACGATAGGGCGCTCGATGAGTTTCGGATTGTCGACCATCGCCTGTATCAGCGCCGCGTTGCTGAGAGCCGGGTCGGCCAGATTGAGCGATTTATACAGCTCCTCTTTCTGGCGCATGAGCTCGCGGGGGCTCTCCATACCCAGCAGCTGCAGCAGCTGGCGCAGTGTCCCGGCATCCGGTGGCGTCTCAAGATAAAGCACCACCTCAGGATCGATGCCGCGGCTCTGCAGCAGGCTCAGCGTTTCGCGGCTCTTGGAGCAGCGTGGGTTATGGTAAATTTTTACCGCGTCGGTCATGGGGTCTCCTTACATTTTTTGATAGGGACGGAAGCGAGCCTGCAGATCGCGTAGCTGATCGATACGGGCATCGTAACGTGCCTGCTGCAGGCTACCCAGTTTCACCTGCGAGCTGGCGCTGCTGAGCAGGGAAATCGCCTGCTCCAGCTGGCCGACCAGCGCCATGCTTTCAGCCCGCGCCGCCAGCTCCTGATCGCGATTGCCCAGCGCGCCTTCCGCCTGGGCCAGCAGGTCCCAGCCGTTGCCATCCTCTTTATAGGTAAAGGTATACCGGTTCAGAATGGTCGCCGCTTCCCCGGGCTGCCCGCCCTGCAGCAGGGCGTTGGCCAGGTTCAGCTGCAGCACCGGATTAGTACGCAGCTCGCGGGCGTTTTTAAGGCGATTGATGGCGTCGCTGGTTTTCTTCTGTCCGAGGTCGATATCGGTGGCCAGATCGAGATACCAGGCATTTTGCGGGTCGGCGTTGAGCAGCGGCTGCAGCGTTTTGCGTGCCTGGTCAAAGTTATTGCTTTCCATCGCCAGCAGAGCGCGACCATACTGGGCGGCATGCTGTTGGCGGATATTGCCTTTATCCCAGGCGTTCAGCAGATCGGTGCCCAGCTTGTTGTCGCCGTTGGTGTACATCCCGAGGGTACGCGCCTTCGCCAGATAGAAGTCCGCCGAGGACTGTACCACCACCGGGCGCATCTGGTTGGCGCGGTTACGGGCATCGGCCAGTCGGCTTTCCGGCAGGGGGTGGGTGAGCAACATTTCCGGCGGTCGCGTCGAGTAGCGCGACTCGTCAAGCAGTTTACCCATAAACATCGGCATGGCCTGTGGGTCGAAACCCGAGCGCTGCAGAACCTGAATGCCAATCCGGTCGGCCTCTTCTTCGTTCTGGCGGGTGAAGCTGATCATACCCTGCTGAGTACCGGCCAGCGTCCCGGTCAGGGCCGCCATTCCGGCCTGCGGGCTGGCCATCGCCAGCAGAATCGAACCCAGGGCACCGACCCAGGTCAGCGGCGCATTGCGCTTCTGATCTTCCATCGCGCGGGCGAGATGCCGCTGCGTCACGTGGGAGATTTCGTGCGCCATGACAGAGGCCAGTTCGCTCTCGTTATCAGAGTAGCGGAACAGGGCGGAGTGGAGGACCACATTGCCGCCGAAGAAGGCGAAGGCGTTGATCTGGTCGTTATTAATCAAATAGAAGTGGAACGGGGTACGCACCGAGTTGGCGTGAGCCACCAGACGCATACCCAGCCCGTTGATATATTGCACCAGCAGAGGGTCGTTGATCAGCGGCGCGCTACCGCGCAGTTGGCGGACGTAGTAATCCCCCATCTGCATTTCCTGACCGATTGACAGCGTGCTTCCTGCGGAGGTTCCCATGTCCGGCAGGGTATCTGCGGAGTCAGCAAAAGCAGGACCTATCGAACCCAGCGTCAGCGACGCGATCGCGGTCGCCACCAGCGTTTTCTTCAACTGCCTGAACATAACCTCTGTCCTGTAATGTGGGTGTGCCAGTTTGACCGATTGTGCGGCGTAATGTTCCCTGGCCGCATCCCAGCGAGTTTAGCTGGCGTTGGCCGCCTTGAAAATATGTTCTTCATGGCGGAGAACGGTTTGACTGCGGCGCATCAAAAAGCGAAGTCTTTTTTGTGACATTTCGATACAATTCCCCGGATTGTCGCCGCTTGGCCCTTCAGGGAAGGTTTTATGCTTGAGATGTTAATGCAGTGGTACCGCCGTCGATTCAGCGACCCTGAGGCGATAGCGCTGCTGGTTATTTTGCTTGCCGGTTTCGGCATTATGTTCTTTTTCAGCGGCCTGCTGGCCCCGTTGCTGGTGGCTATCGTGCTGGCCTATCTGCTGGAGTGGCCGACCGTTCGTCTGGAGCGCATCGGTCTGTCGCGCACCTGGGCCACCTCGCTGGTGCTGATCCTCTTTGTGGGCATCCTGCTGTTGCTGGCCTTTGTGGTGCTGCCGGTAGCCTGGCAGCAGGGGATCTACCTCATCCGCGATATGCCGGGCATGCTAAATAAGCTCTCTGATTTCGCCGCCACGCTGCCGCGGCGCTATCCGGCGTTAATGGATGCCGGCATTATCGATGCGATGGCGGAAAATATGCGCACCCGGATGCTGACGGTGGGCGACTCGGTGGTTAAGTACTCTCTGGCCTCGCTGGTGGGGCTACTCACCCTGGCGGTCTATCTGGTGCTGGTGCCGCTGATGGTCTTCTTCCTGCTGAAGGATAAAGAGCAGATGCTCAACGCGGTGCGCCGCGTTCTGCCGCGCAATCGCGGGCTTGCCGGGCAGGTGTGGAAAGAGATGAACCAGCAGATCACCAACTATATTCGCGGCAAGGTGCTGGAGATGATTGTCGTCAGCGTCGCCACCTGGATAGGCTTTATTCTCTTTGGCCTCAACTACTCGCTGCTGCTGGCAGTGCTGGTGGGCTTCTCGGTGCTGATCCCCTATATCGGCGCGTTTGTGGTGACCATTCCGGTGGTGGGGGTGGCGCTGTTTCAGTTTGGCGCTGGCACCGAGTTCTGGAGCCTGTTTGCGGTCTATCTGATTATTCAGGGGCTGGACGGTAACCTGCTGGTTCCGGTGCTGTTCTCGGAAGCGGTCAATTTACACCCGCTGGTGATTATCCTGTCGGTGGTGATCTTTGGCGGACTGTGGGGATTCTGGGGCGTCTTCTTCGCCATTCCGCTGGCCACGCTGATTAAAGCAGTGGTGCATGCCTGGCCGGATGGTTTGGCGGTCGACGACTAAGGCAATGAGAATAAAAAAAGACGCCGGGCGAGGGCTTCCTCTCCCGGCGTCTTGCTTTGCATCAGGCGTTTTCTTTCAGCCAGTTCAGCACCACGTCGTGGTGATTGCTGGTTTTGAAATCATCAAAGACGTGTTCGATTTTGCCATCGGCATCGATGAGGAAACTAATCCGGTGGATCCCGTCGTAGGTTTTCCCCATAAAGGATTTTTCGCCCCAGACGCCAAACTGCTCGCAAACCTGATGGTTTTCATCAGACAGCAGCGTAAAGTTCAGCAGCTCTTTTTCGGCGAAACGGGAGAGTTTTTCCGGTTTATCGGTGCTGATGCCCAGCACTTCAACGCCGGCTTTTTTCAGGTCGTCCATATTATCGCGCAAGCCGCACGCCTGTACGGTGCAGCCCGGGGTCATGGCTTTCGGGTAAAAATAAACCAGGACACGTTGTCCCTGGAAGTCGGTTAAATTTACTTCCTCGCCGTCCTGGTCCGGTAAGCTAAATTTCGGTGCGATATCACCGGCTTTCAGTGGGGTCATGGGTTAAACTCCATCCTGTTCATCATGCTGTGAATAATTAACGATGTTAATACTGCCTTGTGCGTTCAGTTCTGTACATAGGGCTTTGAACGCTTGTTCGATATTTGCTGCATTTTGCGTCGCAGGACTGTGGGCAGTTATCTGGATAAAAAGCTGCGCGGAATCGCCGTCTCCTGGCTGCGTGCGGGACACCAGCTCCGCAATATTCATATTCCATGTATCGCACAGGGCAGTAAAGCGCTCGATGATATGCGGTGAGTCCGGCACCTCAACCTGGACCCAAACGGTGTTTGGCATGGCCTGCGGCGGGCGCGCAGTGGTGCGTTTCATCACGATCAACAGCTCCAGCTCCGCGCCTTTCAGCGGCAGAGTTGATTCGATCAGGTTAATCGCATTCCACGACCCGGAAAGCAGCATGATAAACGTAAACTCATCACCGAGCATGGCCAGCCGGCTGTCTTCGATATTACAACCGCAGCTGCTGACGTGGCGAGTGATCGTATTCACGATGCCGGGACGGTCAGCCCCCAGGGCGGTAATAACCAGATAGTGTTGTAATGAGGCTGTCAAACCTGTTCTTCCTTTAAAAAGGTGAGGTAACATTAGGAAAGCATAAAAAAAACCGCCATACAACATCCCTGATGGCGTCGGGTCTCTTGCTTTTATTACAGCTCCAAACGTAACATTGAGAATCTTGTCGCACTTCTGCTCTGAGGATGGCCCATGTTCACGGGAAGTATTGTAGCGCTTGTCACGCCGATGGATGAAAACGGTAATGTCTGCCGGACAAGCCTGAAAAAACTGATTGATTACCATGTCGCCAACGGAACCTCGGCGATCGTTTCGGTAGGGACTACCGGTGAATCCGCAACGCTGAGCCATGAAGAGCATGGCGACGTGGTGATGATGACGCTGGAGCTGGCCGACGGGCGTATTCCGGTTATCGCTGGAACGGGAGCCAATGCAACCGCAGAGGCGATTAGCCTGACCAAACGTTTTAACGATAGCGGTGTTGTTGGCTGCCTGACGGTCACTCCTTATTATAACCGTCCGACCCAGGAAGGCCTGTTCCAGCACTTTAAAGCTATCGCCGAACATACTGACCTGCCGCAAATTCTGTATAATGTGCCGTCCCGTACCGGTTGCGATATGCTGCCGGAAACCGTTGGCCGTCTGGCGGAAATTAAAAATATTGTCGGTATTAAGGAAGCAACAGGGAACTTAAGTCGCGTTCACCAGATCAAAGAGCTGGTTTCAGACGACTTTATTCTGCTGAGCGGTGACGATGCGACCGGTATGGACTTCATGCAGCTCGGCGGCGTAGGCGTGATTTCTGTTACGGCCAACGTGGCGGCGCGCGAAATGGCCGACATGTGCCGTCTGGCGCTGGCGGGTCAATTTGCCGAAGCTCGTGCGATTAACCAGCGTCTGATGCCACTGCATACAAAATTATTTGTCGAACCCAATCCTATCCCGGTGAAATGGGGATGCAAGGCGTTGGGTCTTGTGGCGACCGATACGCTGCGCTTGCCGATGACGCCTATCACCGATCATGGTCGTGAAGCCGTCACTGCCGCGCTGAAGCATGCCGGTTTGCTGTAAAGTTTAGGGAGATTTGATGGCTTACTCAGTACAGAAGTCGCGCCTGGCGAAGGTTGCGGGTGTTTCGCTGGTTCTACTCCTCGCGGCCTGTAGTTCCGACTCGCGCTATAAGCGTCAGGTGAGCGGTGATGAGGCCTATTTACAGGCATCACCGTTGAGCGAACTTCACGCGCCGGCGGGGATGATCCTGCCGATTCAGGTGGGTGATTACAATATTCCGGTGGCTAACAGCACCGGCGCGGTCGGTAAAGCGCTGGACATTCGTCCGCCGGCGCAGCCGCTGGCGCTGGTGAGCGGTGCGCGGACCCAGTTTAACGGCGATACCGCGACGCTGATGGTCGAGAACGGCCGCAGCGGTTCGCTGTGGGCACAGGTCACCAGCATTCTTCAGTCGAAGAACTACGTTATCGCCAAGCGCGATGATGCGAGCCAGACGCTGAACACCGACTGGGTTGAGTGGAACCGTCTTGATGAAGATCAGCAGTATCGCGGTCGTTATCAAATCTCCGTCAAACCGCAGGGTTATCAGCAAGCGGTGGTCGTTAAGCTGGTGAATCTGGAGCAGGCGGGTAAACCGGTTGCCGATCCGGCGTCTCTGCAGCGCTACAGCACCGCTATGCTGAACGTCATTTCGGAAGGCCTTGACATGAATGCCACCAGCGCCCAGAACGCCGCCCAGCGCAGCGCGGGGGCCACCTTCGACGTGCAGAGCGCCGCCGACGATACCGGCCTGCCGATGCTCGTTGTTCGCGCGCCGTTTAACCTGGTGTGGCAGCGTCTGCCGGGCGCCCTCGAGAAAGTGGGGATGAAAGTGACCGACAGCACGCGCTCTCAGGGCAGCATGGCGCTGACCTATAAGCCGCTGTCTGACAGCAGCTGGCAGGAGCTGGGCGCACGTGACCCGCAGCTGGTCTCCGGCGACTACAAACTGCAGGTCGGCGACCTCGATAACCGCAGTAGCCTGCAGTTTATCGACCCGAAAGGCCACACCCTGACGCAGTCGCAAAATGACGCCCTGGTAGCCGTATTCCAGGCCGCATTTAACAAGTAATCAAAAGGGCTGGAGCAATCCGGCCCTTTTTCATGTATAGTGACGCAAACGTGTGCGTGGCCATATAATCCTGTAAATCGCCGCGTTAAGGCTGCTCCAGTCGCCTGACTGCAGTTCGCCCCGCAAGCGTACAGCATCCGCTCCAACGCCCGTTGCAGGATGTTATGTAAGACCGACACGTCATTTTTTGGCTCAATATCACTGGAGTAGTGAAAGATGAAAAAGCAAGCTGAGTTGTATCGTGGTAAGGCGAAGACAGTATACAGCACCGATAATCCGGACCTGCTGGTACTGGAATTCCGTAACGATACGTCAGCAGGTGATGGCGCGCGCATCGAGCAGTTCGATCGTAAAGGCATGGTGAACAACAAATTCAACCATTTCATTATGAGTAAACTGGCAGAAGCGGGCATCCCTACCCAGATGGAAGCGCTGCTCTCCGATACCGAATGTCTGGTGAAAAAACTGGATATGGTGCCGGTAGAGTGCGTGGTGCGTAACCGTGCGGCAGGCTCGCTGGTAAAACGTTTAGGCATTGAAGAAGGTATCGAGCTGAATCCGCCGCTGTTCGACCTGTTCCTGAAAAACGATGCTATGCACGATCCGATGGTCAACGACTCCTACTGCGAAACCTTCGGCTGGGTGAGTAAAGAGAATCTGGCGCGGATGCGCGAGCTGACCTACAAAGCCAACGACGTGCTGAAAAAACTGTTCGATGACGCCGGTCTGATTCTGGTGGACTTTAAGCTGGAGTTTGGTCTGTTCAAAGGCGAAGTGGTGCTGGGCGACGAGTTTTCGCCGGACGGCAGCCGCCTGTGGGATAAAAACACCCTCGATAAAATGGACAAAGACCGCTTCCGCCAGAGCCTTGGCGGCCTGATCGAAGCCTACGAAGAAGTGGCTCACCGCCTGGGCGTTAAGCTCGACTAACCCGCCCGCCGCCAGAAGATGGCCTCATCTTCTGGCGTCTCTTGCTGTTTCCTGTGGTAATCCTGCGCTGAACCGCCTACGATCTCTGCTATTGATACATAACAGGGAATGAGGTGCTTATGCGCTGGCAAGGGCGTCGCGAAAGCGACAATGTTGAAGATCGACGTGGACAATCAGGCTCGCCGTTTGGCGGCGGCGGGGGCGGCGGCTTCCGTCTGCCGAGCGGGAAGGGCGGCATTGTACTGCTGATTATTGTGCTGGTGGCGGGCTACTACGGCGTGGATTTGACCGGCATGTTGACCGGCGAACCGATGCCGCAGCAGCAGACCTCCACGCAGCGCTCCATCAGTCCGAAAGACGATGAAGCGGCGAAGTTTACTTCCGTCATTCTGGCTACCACCGAAGATACCTGGGGGCCGATCTTTGAAAAGATGGGCCGCCAGTACCCGCAGCCAAAGCTGGTGCTCTACCGCGGCGCGACCCGTACCGGCTGCGGCACCGGTCAGTCGGTGATGGGCCCCTTCTATTGTCCTGCCGACAGTACGGTCTATATCGACCTGTCATTCTACGATGAGATGAAAAATAAACTGGGCGCCGACGGCGACTTTGCCCAGGGGTACGTCATTGCTCATGAAGTGGGTCATCACGTACAAAAACTGCTGGGCATTGAGCCGAAGGTCCGCCAGCAACAGCAGCATGCCACGCAGGCCGAAGCCAATCGCCTGTCGGTTAAGATGGAGCTGCAGGCAGACTGCTTCGCCGGCGTCTGGGGTCATAATATGCAGCAGCAGGATATTCTGGAAACTGGCGATCTGCAGGAGGCGCTGAACGCCGCCGAGGCCATCGGCGACGATCGTCTACAGCAGCAGAGCCAGGGACGCGTGGTGCCGGACAGTTTTACCCACGGCACCTCGAAACAGCGCTACACCTGGTTCAAACGCGGTTTCGATAGCGGCGATCCGGCGCAGTGCAATACCTTCGGCAGCGCGCTGTAATCGTCCCCCATGATGGACGCGCTGCTTGACCTCACCGCGCAAATGGCGCGGGAGGGGATCCGTCGCCTGCTGGTGCTCAGCGGCGATGAGAGCTGGACGCTGCAGCAGGCGCAGGCGCTACGGGAGAGGCTCGGCGGCGATGGCCTGTGGGTTGGCCCCGAGCCGGGTTCTGCGCCCTGCGTGGCGCCCGGCGCGCTGAAAACGCTGCTGGGGCGGGAAGTGATGCACGCCTTTTTCGATGCCCGGCGCGGGTTTGATGTGGCCGCCATGGCGGCCCTGAGCGGCACGCTGCGGGCGGGAAGCTGGCTGGTGCTGCTGACGCCCCCCTTCGCCGACTGGCCGACCCGGGCGGATGAGGACTCTCTGCGCTGGAGCGATACGCCTGACCCTATCGTTACCCCTAACTTTGTTCACCGCTGCTGTCGGCAGTTTATCGCCGATCCGGAGGTGTTGCTCTGGCGGCAGTCGGACCGGCCACGTTTCCCGCTGGCCGCCCCGCGTCCAGACTGGCATCCCGCCGATGGCCGCCCGCAGGCCGAGCAGGCGGCAATCCTTGAGCAACTGATACGCCTGCCGCCCGGTATCGCGGCGGTGACGGCGGAGCGTGGACGGGGAAAGTCCGCGCTGGCGGGCATGCTCTTGCGCCAGCTTGGGGGCGAGGCCATCGTCACCGCCCCAACGCGTAGCGCTGTCGAAGTGCTGGCCAGCTTTGCCGGGGAGACGTTGCGCTTTATAGCGCCCGATGCGCTGCTGGCGTCGAAAGAAAAGGCGGCGTGGCTGATAGTCGATGAGGCCGCGGCTATCCCGGCTCCGCTTCTCCGGCAGCTGGTGAGCCGTTTTCCCCGCACGCTACTCACCACGACGGTGCAAGGGTACGAGGGCACCGGTCGCGGATTCCTGCTGAAATTTTGCGCCAGTCTGCCCCATCTGCAATCGTTCACCCTGAGCGCCCCGATCCGCTGGGCGGCGGGCTGTCCGCTGGAGTCAGCTATCAGTCAGTTGCTTATCTTTAACGATGAGGCATTTCGCGACGCGCCGATGGGGGAGCTAGCCCTGGAGGCGGTCAATCAGTCCTGCTGGCAAACGCAGCCAGCGCTACCGGAGGCGATGTACCAGCTATTGTCCGGGGCGCATTACCGAACTTCCCCGCTCGATCTGCGGCGCATGATGGATGCTCCGGGCCAGGCTTTCCGCTGCGCTCGCGCCGGCGCCGCGGTAGCGGGCGCCCTGTGGCTGGTGGCCGAGGGGGGACTTTCTCGCGAACTGAGCCGGGCGGTATGGGCGGGTTTTCGCCGGCCGCGCGGGAATCTGGTCGCCCAGTCGCTGGCGGCGCACGGCGGCAGTCCCCTGGCGGCGACGCTGCGCGGGCTGCGGGTCAGTCGGATCGCTGTCCATCCCACCCGCCAGCGGGAAGGCCTTGGGCGGAAGATGATCGCCGATATCGCCGCCGATGCCGCTGGCTATGACTATCTCTCCGTCAGCTTCGGCTATACCGCTGAGCTGTGGCGCTTCTGGCAACGCTGCGGGTTTACCCTCGTACGGCTGGGTACCCATCGCGAGGCCAGCAGCGGCTGCTATACGGCGATGGCCCTCTATCCGTTGACCGCGGCAGGGCGCCAGCTGGCGCAGCGGGAGGCGCAGCGGCTGCAGCGCGATGAATACTGGCTTCGCCCGTGGCGAGAGGAATCCGCGCCGCTGCCGGCCGTCGCAGACGCTATGCTTAGTGATGAGGACTGGCTGGAAGCGGCGAGCTTTGCCTTCGCCCACCGCCCGCTGGCCGCGGCGCTGGGCTGCCTCAACCGCCTACTGATGCAGGCCGACATGCCGTTGCCGGCCCTGCGGGGACGACTGCAGGGCAAAGAGGAGGCCGCACTCTGCGCCGTGCTGCAGCTGACGGGGCGAAAAGCCTTGCAGGCGAGATGGCGTCGGGAGGCCGCTGACGCCTTGCGCTTCCTTGATGCAGCGCGCGCTGAGGCGCTGCGTCAGCAGGTGGCGCATCTGCAATTTTTTTAACTAACTCATTCAGTTAAATGGCATGGTCATATCTGGCGAGCGGCGTACACTGCCCGCAAACACTAAGGAGACAGCCATGAAACACGATCATTTTATTGTTCAAAGTCCTGCGACGCCTGCGCAACAGCTGTTGCTGCTGTTTCATGGCGTAGGGGATAACCCGGTCTCCATGGGGCAAATCGGCAGCTGGTTCGCGCCGCAGTTTCCCGATGCGCTGATCGTCAGTATCGGCGGGGTGGAACCTTGCGGCCCCAACGGTCGGCAGTGGTTTTCACTGCAGGGGGTGACGGAAGAGAATCGTCAGCAGCGCATCGACGCCATTATGCCGACCTTTATTGAAATTGTACGCTACTGGCAGGAAAAGAGCGGCGTCAGTCCACTGGCCACCGCGCTGATCGGTTTCTCTCAGGGGGCGATTATGTCGCTGGAGAGTATCAAAGCGGCGCCGGATCTGGCTTCGCGGGTCATCGCCTTTAATGGCCGCTATGCGACGCTGCCGGAGACGGCAACGACGGCCACTACCATTCACCTGATCCACGGGGGTGAAGATCGGGTTATCGACCTGGCGTGGGCGGTGTCGGCCGAGGAGGCGTTACAGCAGGCGGGCGGCGACGTGACCTTAGATATTGTCGACGATCTCGGGCATGCCATTGACGATCGCAGTATGCAGTTGGCGATCGAGCGTCTGCGTTATACCGTGCCGAAGCACTATTTTGATGAGGCGCTGAGCGGCAGTACGCCAAAAGGGGATGATATCATCGAAATGCTGTAACCCCGGAGAGCGGGGTTACAGGCGGGCGGTACCGCGATAAAGGCAAACTTACGGTTTCTTCGACTGGTCGTGCTTCGGCCAGTCGTCGTCATCGTCCCATTTATCGTTAAAATCACGGTGCGGCGGCAGATCGGGTTTGTTGTTGAGGAATTTTTTGTGGTCAACGCGATTCAGATCTTTAATCACGTTGATAATTACCCCCACCAAAAAGACCAGCACCAGAATCCACCAGTGTTTAATAAGCCATTCCATGCGCGCTTCCTCTTTACGTCAATTCGTCAGGCGACCAGCTGTTCCATGACGCGTTGATACATCCGCGCCAGCAGCTGCAGGTCGGCGGCGTTCACACATTCATTAATTTTGTGAATCGTTGCGTTTACGGGGCCCAGCTCAACCACCTGCGCCCCCATGCGCGCGATAAACCGTCCGTCTGAGGTGCCGCCGTTGGTTAACAGCTGCGGTTTGATCTCATTATAGTGCTCAATCGCGTTGACGACCGCATCCACCAGCTTGCCCCGTCCGGTGAGGAACGGCTGGCCGGAGAGCCACCACTCCACGCTGTAACGCAGCTGGTATTTTTCCAGCAGGGCGATCACCCGGGATTTGATCATCTCGTCCGTCAGCTCCGTACTGAAGCGGAAGTTGAACTGGACGAACATATCGCCGGGGATCACGTTATTGCTGCCGGTGCCGGACTGCACGTTGGCGATCTGCATGCTGGTCGGCGGGAAGAACTCATTGCCTTTATCCCACTCGATATTGACCAGTTCCGCCAGCATCGGCGCCGCGCGGTGGACAGGGTTATCGGCAAGGTGCGGATAGGCGACATGCCCCTGCACGCCGTGAATAGTCAGGTTGCAGGTCAGCGAGCCGCGGCGGCCGTTTTTCACCACATCGCCGACCACTTCGGTACTGGAAGGTTCGCCGACCAGACAATAGTCCAGACGCTCGTTACGCGCCATCAGCGTCTCCACCACTTTGACGGTGCCGTTTTTGGCGCTGGCCTCTTCATCAGAGGTGATCAAAAACGCCAGTCGGCCCCTGTGGTTCGGGTACTGCGCGACAAAACGCTCTGCGGCAACCACCATCGCCGCCAGCGAGCCTTTCATATCCGCCGCTCCGCGGCCAAACAGCATCCCGTCGCGGATGGTCGGTTCGAACGGGGGATTGATCCAGCGGTCGGCGTCGCCTGCCGGGACTACGTCGGTGTGGCCGGCGAAGGCCAGCGTCTCGCCGTGGCCGCGCCAGGCCCAGAAATTCTGCGTATCGCCGAAATCCATCGGTTCAACGGTAAAGCCGATCGCACGCAGGCGTTCAATCATTAACGCCTGGCATCCCGCATCATCGGGGCTAAGGGAAGGGCGGCGAATAAGCTGCTGAGCCAGCTCAATGACCGGGCAAGACATAGACTATACCTCGTTAAACTGCTGATAACTTGCTTCACTAAAACCCAGCAGCATAGGACGACCGGGCGCGCAGAGCAATGGGCGTTTGATAATTGCCGGCATTTCCAGCATCAATGCGGCAGCGGCGTCGGCATTATCGATGCTATTGCGCAGCGACTCGTCGAGTTTGCGCCAGGTGGTGCCACGGGTGTTCAGCAGCGCCTGCCAGCCCAGCTCGGCAATAAAGGTATCCAGTTGCGCGCGCTCAAGGCCATCGGCGCGGTAATCATGGAAGCGATACTCAATCTGATGCGCTTCCAGCCAGCGGCGGGCTTTTTTAATGGTATCGCAGTTTTTAATTCCGTACATGGTGAGCATAGATAAACCTTTTACATTCAATTAAGCGGTTAACTCAGATATTTCCGAATATATAAGTCTTACTGAAATAATACGTGATTCAGATGAATAAATATAACTTTTTACCGGGGATCTCATTCGATATATCGGGTGGTTAAATGTTGGCCACCTGTGGGCATGATGTGAGGGCTTTAACATTATTGCAAAAATGTTGTCTGAGGTTGCTCTACGTCACATTATGTTTACATACGAAGCGGCATAGTAGCGACAACCAGAGGTTTTATCTCTGTCAGCGGTCAATAAGACAATCAGAGCAATAGGGGAGCACAACTTCCCATCGGTAATGAAGTTATATAGAATCGACCATAATAATAAGAGAGGCTATTATGATTGAACATGAACTGGGGAACTGGAAAGACTTTATTGAAGGCATGCTTCGTAAATAAATTTCCGCAATGTGAGCAGGGGAATAACGCGAAGTAAATAAGCGCGCTAGGGTTCTGAACACATAAAGAAGGCGACCACCGTGGTCGCCTTTTCTGTTATTACGCCTCGCCGCCGAAGCTCGTCGGTTTATTGCGGACGCTCCTTTAGCGGAAAACGGCGACGCACCAGCACAAAGAACAGCGGCACGAAAAAGATCGCCAGCACGGTGGCGGAGATCATCCCGCCCATCACTCCGGTGCCGACCGCATGCTGGCTGCCGGAACCGGCGCCGGTGCTGGTCGCCATCGGCAGCACGCCGAAGATGAACGCCAGCGAGGTCATCAGGATGGGGCGCAGGCGCTGACGGCAAGCCGACAGCGTGGCGCTGAGCAGATCCTGGCCCTTCTCGTTGAGCTCATTGGCGAACTCGACGATCAGAATGGCGTTTTTCGCCGACAGGCCGATCACCGTCAACAGACCCACCTGGAAGTACACGTCATTCTCCAGCCCGCGCATCCAGGTCGCCAGCAGGGCGCCAATCACCCCCAGCGGCACCACCAGCATCACCGAGAACGGCACCGACCAGCTCTCGTACAGCGCCGCCAGGCACAGGAACACCACCAGCAGAGAAATCGCGTACAGGGCCGGCGCCTGAGCGCCAGAGAGGCGTTCCTGGTAGGACATGGCGGTCCATTCGAGGCCAAAGCCGGTGGGTAACTGCGCGGCCAGCTTCTCCATCATGTCCATCGCGGTACCGGTACTGATACCCGGCGCCGCCTCACCGACGATCTCCACCGCTGAGTAGCCATTGTAGCGCTCCAGCCGCGGCGAGCCGGTCTCCCAGCGCGAGGTGGCGAAGGCCGAGAATGGCACCATCGTGCCGCTGCTATTGCGCACGTACCAAAGATTGATATCGTCAGGCAGCATCCGGTATTTCGCCGCCGCCTGGACGTAGACTTTCTTTACCCGGCCGCGATCCATAAAGTCGTTGACGTAGCTCGACCCCCACGCGGTTTGCAGCGTATCATTGATGTCGTCAATGGAGACGCCAAGCGCCTGCGCTTTACGCTGATCGATATCGACCTGCAGCTGCGGACTGTCATCGAGCCCGTTATGCCGGACGCGGGTCAACAGCGGATTTTTCCCGGCCAGCTCAAGTAGCGTATCGCGCGCCGCCATCAGCGCATCGTGCCCCTTCCCGGCATGATCCTCCAGCTCCATATCGAAGCCTGCCGAACTGCCGAGGCCGCTGATCGCCGGCGGGCTGCTGGCGATAACCCGCGCTTCGTTAATCTGATTAAACGCTTTGGTGGCGCGTTCAATAATGGCAAAGGAGGTGCCGGTTTGCGGGTCGCGCTGGTCCCAGTCTTTGAGACGAACGAACATACGGGCCACGTTCTGCCCATTGCCGCCGGGGCCGGAGCCAACGGTAGCGAACACCGACTCGACGTTCTGCTTCTCGTTATTGAGGAAGTAATCTTCCGCCTTCTGCACCACCTTCAGCGTCTGCTGCTGGGTGCTGCCGCTCGGCAACTGGACCGAGGTGGTGAACATCCCGCGATCCTCCAGCGGCAGGAACGAGGTCGGCAAATGCAGAAACAGGAACACCATCCCGCCGAGCAGGAGGACGTAGATCAGCATCCAGCGCAGCGAGCGGTGCAGTATTTTGCCGACGAAGGTTTCGTAGCGGCTGGCGCTGCGGTTGAAGGTGCGGTTGAACCAGCCGAAGAAGCCTTTTCTTTCATGGGATTCACCTGGCTTAACCGGCTTAAGCAGCGTGGCGCAAAGGGCAGGGGTGAGGATCATGGCCACCAGCACCGAGAGGACCATCGCCGCGACGATAGTGATTGAGAACTGGCGATAGATGGCGCCGGTGGTGCCGCCGAAGAAGGCCATCGGCACAAATACCGCCGACAGCACCATCGCGATCCCCACCAGCGCGCCCTGAATTTGTCCCATCGATTTGCGGGTCGCCTCGCGTGGCGACAGGCCCTCCTCGCTCATGATGCGCTCGACGTTCTCCACCACCACGATGGCGTCATCCACCAGCAGGCCGATCGCCAACACCATCGCGAACATCGTCAGGGTGTTGATGCTGTAGCCACAGGCATACAGCACCGCGAAAGTGCCCATCAGCACCACCGGCACGGCGATGGTCGGGATCAGGGTGGCGCGGAAGTTCTGCAGGAACAGATACATCACGAGGAAGACCAGCAGGATCGCCTCCAGCAGGGTTTTCACCACGTCGGTGATGGAAGCCTTCACGAAGGAGGTGGTCTCGTAGGCGACCTTATATTCCAGACCGTGGGGGAAAAACTGCGCCAGCTCATTGAGGCGATTGATCACGCGCTCCGCGGTGGCCATTTCGTTGGCGCCGGAAGCCAGCTTGATCCCGAGGCCTGAGGCCGGCTGGCGGTTGTAGCGGCTAAGATAGTCGTACTTCTCCGCCCCCATCTCGACGGTGGCGACATCGCCCAGCGTCACCTCTGAACCATCCTGATTGACGCGCAGAGTGATATTGCGGAACTGCTCCGGGGTTTGCAGCAGAGATTGCGAGTTGATGGTGGCGT
The DNA here is from genome assembly GCF_018223925.1 of Klebsiella sp. 10. Classification (NCBI taxonomy): domain Bacteria; kingdom Pseudomonadati; phylum Pseudomonadota; class Gammaproteobacteria; order Enterobacterales; family Enterobacteriaceae; genus Klebsiella; species Klebsiella sp. 10. The sequence continues at coordinate 17,176 of NZ_JAGRRB010000024.1, read as the reverse complement.
TCAGCGCTTGCTTATCGACCGAAGGCGTCCCGCCAAGCTGGCCGACGGCAATCTGGGCGTTCTGCGAACTGATGGCGTCGGTAACATCCTTGGTGGTCATCTGGTAGCTGTTGAGCTTCGCCGGGTCGAGCCAGATGCGCATTGAGTATTGCGAACCGTAGGCGTCGATATCCCCCACGCCGTTGACGCGGCTGAGCGGGTCCTGGATGTTACTGGCGACGTAGTCGGCGATATCTTGTTTATCCATACTGCCGTCAGTGGAGACGAAGGCGAGCGTCAGGATATTGGTATCACCGGTCTTGCGCACCGTCACCCCCTGGTTTTGCACCGCCTGCGGCAGCTTACGCATCGCCGACTGTAGCTGGTTCTGAACCTGCTGCACGGCTTCATCCGGGTCGGTACCGGCGGTAAAGCTGAGGGTGATCGTCGCCTGGCCGGTGGCGCTGCTCTGGGAGGACATATACATCAGGTTATCGAGGCCGGTCATATTCTGTTCGATAACCTGAGTGACGGTATTCTCCAGGGTTTGCGCGGAGGCGCCGGGATAGTTTGCGGTGATCCGCACATTCGGCGGGGCGAGGTCGGGATACTGTTCAACCGGCAGCGACAAAATGGCCAGGGTGCCCGTCAGGCATAACAGGATTGCCAGCACCCATGCAAAAATGGGGCGATCGATAAAGAAATTCGCCATCAGAATAAAAACCTCATATGCACATTTTCTTGTTATTGCACAGCCTGTGCCACTTTAGCGCCAGCCTCTCCGGCAATCGTGGAGAAATTAAGGAGATAGTGTAATTTATCATGTTGCTTTTGCCGTATCGTAAAGAAACCTCGAGCTTTCCTGCCAGCAGGTAGCGAGTCTGCTTCGTCACCGCAGACCGGCGCATTATCCCTTGCCGGTGTGAAACCTCATTTCATTTAAGTCAAAAAAATTGATCCAAAACGGATTCTCTCCAGAAAAAGTTTATCCTGGGCAATTGGACATTGTTCCGGCGTCATCTTGTCGGGTAATAAATAGGCATGCGCATTGAGGGGTTATTCACCAAGAAGACAAAAGGAAGCCATGAACCACTTTATTTTGAGCGATAGCCGAAAGTGCATCGGCTGCCAGGCCTGCGAAGTGGCCTGCGTGATGGCGCATAACGAGGAGCAACACGTGCTGACCCCGCAGCGCTTTTTGCCACGTATCACCGTGATCAAAGCGGAGGGCCAGCGTAACGCCATCACCTGCCGCCACTGCGAGGACGCCCCCTGCGTCCGCAGTTGTCCCAACGACGCCATCGCCCAGTCCGGCGACAGCGTTCAGGTCCGTCAGGAGAAATGCATTGGCTGTAAATCCTGCATGGTGGCCTGCCCGTTCGGGGTGATGCAGGTGGTGGTGACGCCGCAGGCCGCAGGCCTGGTGAAAGCCAGCGCGCACAAGTGCGATCTATGCCAGGGCCGCGAGGCGGGGCCGGCCTGTGTGGAAAACTGTCCCGCGCAGGCGCTGACCCTCGCCGACGATGAGACGTTGATCACCCTGGCGAAGCAGCGGCGACTGCGCTCGGCATGCCAGGAGGTACAGCCGTGGCAGCGCGCTACGCCGCTCTGCAGCAAGCCCAATGCTGGCGCGAAGGTCAGGCAAATGGCGATGACGCCCCCGCGCGGGGAGCCGGATAAGCTGGCGGCGGAGGTGCGTAAGAGCCACTTTGAGGAGATCTATCAGCCGTTCACCCCGCAGCAGGCGCAGCAGCAGGCCGCCCGCTGTCTCACGTGTGGGGAGCACAGTATTTGCGAATGGACCTGCCCGCTGCATAACCATATCCCGCAGTGGATCGAGCTGGTTAAAGCGGGGAATATCGCCGCCGCGGTCGCGCTTTCCCATCAGACCAACTGCCTGCCGGAGATCACCGGCCGCGTCTGTCCCCAGGACCGGCTGTGTGAAGGCGCCTGCACCCTGCGCGATGAAAGCGGGGCAGTCACCATCGGCAATATTGAGCGCTATATTTCCGACCAGGCGCTGGCCAGCGGCTGGCGTCCGGACCTTTCGCAGGTTAAGCCGAGCGGCAAGCGGGTGGCGATTATCGGCGCCGGGCCGGCCGGGCTGGCCTGCGCCGATATGCTGGTGCGCCACGGCGTCCAGCCGGTGGTCTTCGACCGTCATCCGGAGATTGGCGGTCTGCTGACCTTCGGCATTCCGGCGTTCAAGCTGGATAAATCGCTATTGGCCCGGCGGCGGGCGATCTTCAGCGAGATGGGTATCCGCTTTGAGCTCAATTGCGAGGTGGGGAAAGATATCTCCATGGCGACACTACTGGCCGATTATGACGCAGTGTTCGTCGGCGCCGGAACCTATCGCTCCATGAAGGCGGGGCTGCCGAACGAAGAGGCCCCCGGGGTCTACGATGCGCTGCCGTTCCTCATCGCCAACACAAAACAGGTGATGGGGCTGGCGGCATCGGCGCAAGAGCCTTATGTCAACACCGCCGGGCTGAACGTGGTGGTGCTGGGCGGCGGCGATACGGCGATGGACTGCGTGCGCACCGCGCTGCGCCACGGCGCCCGCCAGGTGACCTGCGCCTATCGGCGAGATGAAGCCAACATGCCGGGCTCGAAAAAAGAGGTCAAAAACGCCCGCGAAGAGGGGGCGCTCTTTGAGTTTAACGTCCAGCCGGTGACGCTTGAGCTGGACGAGAAAGGGCGAGTTAACGGGGTTCGCTTTTTGCGCACCGAGCTGGGCGCTCCGGACGCCGGGGGAAGACGCCGTCCGACGCCGATCCCCGGCAGCGAGTTTGTTATGCCGGCAGATGCGGTGATCATGGCCTTTGGCTTCCACCCGCACCGCATGCCCTGGCTGGAGGCGGCGGGGGTGGCGCTGGACAGCCAGGGGCGTATTAAAGCCGGAGTGGAGAGCCGTTACCGTTATCAGACCAGTCAGGAGAAGATCTTTGCCGGCGGCGATGCCGTGCGCGGCGCAGACCTTGTAGTGACGGCGATGGCGGAAGGCCGTCACGCGGCGCAGGGGATCCTGGACTATCTGGCGCGGAAAACGACGCCGCTTCACTGACGACAAACCCGGCTCCGCAGCGTAGTATGAGGGCGTCCTTTTACGCTGTGGGGTCGGTATGTCACTCAATATTCACGTCATTAAAGATAAAATCCTCTCTGAGAACTGGTTCGTACTACGCAACATGACCTATGAGCTGACGCGGGCGGACGGCAGCGTCGTGCGCCACAAGCGCGAGGTCTACGATCGCGGCAATGGCGCCACCGTGCTGCTGTATAACCGCCATAAGCAGACGGTGGTCCTGGTGCGTCAGTTCCGTGTCGCCACCTGGGTCAATGGCAATCATGACGGCATGCTGATTGAAACCTGCGCCGGGCTGCTGGACAACGACGAGCCGGAAGCCTGCATTCGTAAAGAGGCGGTGGAAGAGACCGGCTACGAAGTGGGCGAGGTGAGAAAGCTGTTTGAGCTGTTTATGTCGCCAGGGGGCGTCACCGAGGTAGTGCATTTCTTTATCGCCGAGTACAGCGACGCGCAGCGAACCACCAGCGGCGGCGGGGTGGATGATGAAGCCATCGAGGTGCTGGAGCTGCCTTTTAGCCAGGCGCTGCAGATGGTCGCTGACGGGGAGATCCGCGACGGTAAGGCGGTCATTCTGCTGCAATATCTGCAAACCTCCGGCCTGATGTCGGGGAACTCTGACAAATCCGATTGAGTAACCCGCTGCCGTTGTCCAGGATAGGCGCCGTGGTCGGGTTTATCTGGGGTCGGGCGGTTCATGCTTTTTCGCGTCATCTTTTTCCTTTTTCTGGCGGTGCTGCCTTGCTCGCAGGCATGGTCGGCACCGACGCAGCAGCGCTTCAACGACTGGCTGGTCACCTGTAACAACCAAAATTTCTGCGTCACCCGTAACGTGGGGCTGCATCATGGCCTGGTGATGACCCTCAGCCGCAGCGCTGGGGCAGTCACTGACGCCAGTCTGCGTATCGAGCTGGGCGGCACCGGCAATCCAGTGGCGACGCTCGCGCCGATAGCGCCGCGCCTGCTGCTGGATGGTAAACCGCTGTCCCTGACCGACAAGCGCTGGCACATTGAAGATAAGCTCATTAAAACCGCCGACAGCGTGACGATCGATGCGTTTCTCCAGCAGGTTCAGGAGGGTAAAGCGCTCTCGCTGGCCAATGGCCTGCAGACCATCTCCCTGCAGGGGTTGAAAGCGGCTCTGTTTTTTATCGACGATCGGCAAAAGCGGGTAGGTAGCGAAACGGCCTGGGTCGGCAAAGGGGAAGAGCCGCCGCTCAGCGTACCGCCGGCGCCGGCGCTGCGCGCGGTGGCGAGCGCGGAAACGGCGCAGTCGCCGCTGGGGCGTGAGGAGCTCAACGATCTGATGGACTACGGTAATGAGCGGATGACCAACAGCCACTGTTCCCTCGATCCCTTCCGCCGTGAAATTCGCGTTACTGCGCTGACGGATGACAAAGTGCTGCTGATGACCAGCTGCGAATCCGGCGCCTACAACACCGTCTGGCTGGCCTGGCTGGTCTCCCGCCAGCGCCCCTATGTCGCCCGTCAGGTGCGGCTAACGTTGCCATTTCAGCCGCCGGGCGAGGCGCCGCGGGAGATTGAGCTGATCAACGCCAGCTATGATGACCGCCGCCATGAGCTGGTGACCCTGGATAAAGGCCGCGGGGCCGGCGATTGCGGGATCCAAACCCGCTGGCGTTTTGACGGCCAGCGGTTCAGCCTCTCCCGCTACGCGCAGCAGCCGACGTGCGACAACTGGCAGGGGCCAGATGCCTGGCCCACGCTGTGGATCACCCGTTAAGCACCTGTTCGGCGGTGGCGACGATATGGTCGACCGTAAAGCCAAAGAACGGGAACAACTGCTCTGCCGGGGCGGATTCGCCATAGCCGGTCATGCCGACGATCTTGCCTTTTAAGCCGACATATTTATACCAGTAGTCCGCTATCCCGGCTTCGACCGCCACCCGGGCGCTGACGTCCGACGGCAGCACCGATTCGCGCCAGGCCTCATCCTGGGCGTCAAACACATCAGTGGAAGGGAGCGAGACGACCCGCACATTTACCCCTTTGGCCAACAGTTTTTCCGCGGCCAGGACGGTGATCTCCACTTCCGAGCCGGTGGCGATGAGGATCAGGTCGGGCTTGCCGCCGGCATCCTTCAGCACGTAGCCACCCCGGGCGATATCCTGCACCTGTTCCGGGGTACGCGGCATCTGCGCCAGGTTTTGTCGCGACAGGATCAGCGCCGTCGGCCCGCTCTGTCGCGCGATAGCCGCCTGCCAGGCGACGGCGGTCTCCACCTGGTCGCAGGGGCGCCAGGTGCTGAAGTTGGGCGTCAGCCGCAGACTGGCCAGCTGTTCCACCGCCTGGTGCGTCGGCCCGTCTTCCCCAAGACCGATCGAGTCATGGGTATAGACCATGATCTGCCGGGCCTTCATCAGGGCCGCCATGCGCGCGGCGTTGCGGGCGTACTCCACAAACATCAGGAAGGTCGAGGTATAAGGAATAAAGCCCCCGTGCAGGGCAATGCCGTTGGCCACCGCGGTCATGCCAAACTCGCGCACCCCGTAGTGGATATAATTGCCCGCAGGATCTTCTTTAATCGATGTCGATCCAGACCAGATGGTCAGGTTACTCGGCGCAAGATCCGCAGAACCGCCCAGCAGTTCCGGAAGGTGCGGGCCGTAGGCGTTCAGCGCGTTTTGCGAAGCCTTGCGGCTGGCGATTTTCGCCGGCTCGGCCTGCAGTTTCGCCACGTAGTCGCGGGCGGTCGCGGCAAAGTCTTCCGGCAGGGCGCCATTCATACGTCGGGTCAGCTCAGCGGCCAGCTCCGGGAACTGCTGCTGGTAGGCGGCGAATTTCTCGTTCCAGGCGTGCTCCGCTTTTTCCCCGCGCGGACGCGCATCCCAGCCCGCGTAGATCTCTTTCGGGATCTCGAACGGAGGATATTTCCAGCCAAGCTGCTGGCGGGCTAGCGCTACCTCTTTTTCGCCAAGCGCCGCCCCGTGAGACTCCTCTGAGCCGGCTTTGTTGGGCGAACCGAAGCCGATGATGGTCCGGCAGATAATCAGTGACGGTTTATCTTTCACCGCCTGCGCTTCCGTTATCGCCTGTTTGATAGCCTGCGGATCGTGGCCGTCGATATCGCCTATGACGTGCCAGTGATAGGCGCGGAAGCGTTCCGCCGTATCATCGGAAAACCAGCCTTCGGTTTTGCCGTCGATGGAGATGCCGTTGTGATCGTAAAAACCGATCAGCTTGCCCAGTCCGAGCGTGCCGGCCAGCGAACAGGCCTCATGGGAGATCCCCTCCATCAAACAGCCATCGCCCATGAACACCCAGGTGTGATGGTCAATGATCTCATGGCCGGGGCGATTAAACTGCGCCGCCAGCGTCCGTTCGGCGATGGCCATCCCGACGGCGTTCGCCAGCCCCTGGCCCAGCGGGCCGGTGGTGGTTTCCACCCCAGGGGTATAGCCATGCTCCGGGTGGCCGGGCGTTTTAGAGTGCAGCTGACGGAACTGCTTCAGTTCAAACAGCGGCAGATCGTAGCCGGTCAGGTGCAGCAGACTGTAGAGCAGCATCGACGCGTGGCCGTTGGACAAGATGAAACGGTCTCGGTCTACCCAGTCAGGGTTCTGCGGATTGTGCTTGAGAAAATCGTTCCACAGCACTTCGGCAATATCAGCCATCCCCATCGGCGCACCGGGATGGCCGGAGTTGGCTTTCTGCACGGCGTCCATACTCAGGGCGCGGATGGCGTTGGCAAGCTCTCTTCGGGACATATTTTTCTCCGTGAGACTAAAGTGACAGTTTGGCGGCAAGCAGATCTTCCAGTTTGCGCTGATCGACGGCGAACAGGCGGATCCCCTCCGCTAGCTTTTCGACCGCCATCGGATCCTGATTATGTTCCCAGCGGAACTCCGCTTCACTGAGCGGCACCGGACGCGGCAGGATCTGGCTGGCAGGGATCAATTTGCGCACCACCGGGGTATCGCTGGCCTGCAGCTCTTTTAATAAAGGCGGGGCGATGGTCAACCGGTCGCAGCCGACCAGCGCCAGGATCTGCTCGGTGCGGCGGAAGCTGGCGCCCATCACGATGGTGTTGTATTTATGCTGTTTGAAATAGTCATAGATATTGCGCACCGATTTCACCCCCGGATCTTCCTCCACCACGTAAGGCTCCAGCGGTTTGCGCGCCTGATACCAGTCATAAATACGCCCAACGAACGGGGAGATGAGATAAACCCCGGCCTCGGCGCAGGCCCGGGCCTGGGCGAAGGAAAACAGCAGCGTCAGGTTGCAGTGGATCCCCTCTTTCTCCAGCACCTCCGCGGCGCGGATCCCCTCCCAGGTGGATGCCAGCTTGATCAGGATCCGCGACTTATCAATGCCCATCTCCTGATACAGCGCCACCAGGTGGCGAGCCTTCTCGATACTTTTCTCGCGGTTGAAGGAGAGCCGGGCGTCCACCTCGGTGGAGACCCGCCCGGGAATGCTTTTGAGGATCTCCGCGCCAAAATTGACCGCCAGCTTATCGCAGGCGTGAGCCACCTGCGCTTCGCGGCCGCCACCCTGTTTTTTGGCCCAGGCGATAGCGTCGTCGATGAGGCCGCTATAGGACGCCAGGCCGGCGGCCTTCAGCAGCAGAGAGGGGTTGGTGGTGGCGTCTTCCGGATGGTAGTGGCGGATGGATTCGATGTCTCCGCTGTCGGCGACCACCGTGGTGAACTGCTTGATGCTGTCTAACTGATTCATGGATAAGTCCTCCTGGAACAAGGTGTTACATGAGTGCTTGCCGGTATACGGTATAAACATTGATGAGGTACATAACCAAAAAGCATAGCAGACAGGGCTATTATTGGCGGCGATTCCGGGTAACATAACCGCTATAAATTGATAACAACAAAATCATAACGATGGCCAGAGTTTGGCGGTGTTCAAAGTTTATCGCCCCGCCAGGAGGGATACTGTCTGCCACTGAAAGGTGAACGACAGGATGGTCATCACGCTTTTCCCCTACGAACGATACGTGAAAGAAAGGAATAGAAAATGGATGAGCAGTTAAAACAGAGCGCCCTCGACTTCCACGAATTTCCGGTTCCCGGAAAAATCCAGGTCTCGCCGACCAAACCTCTCGCCACCCAGCGCGATCTGGCGCTGGCCTACTCGCCGGGCGTCGCAGCCCCCTGCCTGGAAATCGAAAAAGATCCGCTGGCCGCCTACAAATACACTGCCCGTGGCAACCTGGTGGCGGTCGTCTCCAACGGCACCGCGGTGCTGGGGCTCGGCAACATCGGCGCGCTGGCCGGTAAGCCGGTAATGGAGGGCAAAGGCGTCCTGTTTAAGAAATTTGCCGGTATCGATGTGTTTGATATCGAAGTCGATGAGCTGGATCCGGACAAATTCATTAACGTCGTCGCCGCCCTCGAACCAACCTTCGGCGGTATCAACCTGGAAGATATTAAAGCGCCGGAGTGTTTCTACATCGAGCAGCAGCTGCGCGAGCGGATGAATATCCCGGTCTTCCATGACGATCAGCACGGCACGGCGATCATCAGCACCGCGGCGATCCTCAATGGTCTGCGCGTCGTCGAGAAGAATCTGTCCGACGTGCGGATGGTGGTCTCCGGCGCGGGCGCGGCGGCGATCGCCTGTATGAATCTGCTGGTGGCGCTGGGGATGCAAAAGCACAACATCGTGGTCTGCGATTCGAAAGGCGTTATCTATAAAGACCGTGAGCCGAACATGGCGGAAACCAAAGCGGCCTATGCAGTGGAAGACGACGGCAAACGCACCCTCGATGACGTGATCGACGGCGCCGACATTTTCCTCGGCTGCTCCGGTCCGAAAGTGCTGACTCAGGAGATGGTGAAGAAGATGGCGCGGGCGCCGCTGATCCTCGCCCTGGCCAACCCGGAGCCGGAAATTCTGCCGCCGCTGGCGAAGCAGGTCCGCGATGACGCCATCATCTGTACCGGCCGCTCCGACTACCCTAACCAGGTCAACAACGTACTTTGCTTCCCGTTCATCTTCCGCGGCGCGCTGGACGTCGGCGCGACGGCGATCAACGAAGAGATGAAGCTGGCGGCGGTGCATGCGATTGCCGAGCTGGCCCATGCCGAGCAGAGCGAAGTGGTGGCCTCCGCCTACGGCGATCAGGATTTAAGCTTTGGTCCGGAGTACATCATTCCGAAACCATTCGACCCGCGGCTGATCGTCAAGATCGCCCCCGCGGTGGCGAAGGCGGCGATGGATTCCGGTGTGGCGACGCGCCCGATCGCCGATTTTGACGCCTATATCGAGAAGCTGAGCGAGTTCGTCTATAAAACCAACCTGTTTATGAAGCCTATCTTCTCTCAGGCGCGCAAAGAGCCGAAGCGCGTGGTGCTGGCGGAAGGGGAGGAGACCCGGGTGCTGCACGCCACCCAGGAGCTGGTGTCTCTGGGACTGGCCAAACCGATTCTGGTGGGGCGCCCGAGCGTGATTGAAATGCGCATCCAGAAGCTGGGCCTGCAGATCAAGGCCGGCGTTGACTTTGAGATCGTCAATAATGAATCCGACCCGCGGTTTAAAGAGTACTGGAGCGAGTACTACCAGCTGATGAAGCGCCGCGGCATTACCCAGGAGCAGGCGCAGCGGGCGGTGATTAGTAACACCACGGTGATTGGCGCCATCATGGTTCATCGCGGTGAAGCGGATGCGATGATCTGCGGGACTATTGGCGAGTACCACGATCACTACCGCGTGGTGCAGCCGCTGTTTGGCTATCGCGACGGCGTCAGCACCGCCGGGGCGATGAATGCGCTGCTGCTGCCGAGCGGCAACACCTTTATCGCCGATACCTATGTCAATCACGATCCGTCGCCGGAAGAGCTGGCGGAGATCACCCTGATGGCGGCGGAAAGCGTGCGACGCTTTGGTATTGAACCGCGCGTGGCGTTGCTGTCGCACTCCAACTTTGGCTCTGCCGACTGTCCGTCAGCCAGCAAAATGCGTAAAACCCTGGAGCTGGTGAAGGCCCGCGCCCCGGAGCTGATGATCGATGGCGAAATGCATGGCGACGCCGCGCTGGTGGAAAGCATCCGCAACGATCGCATGCCGGACAGCCCGCTGAAGGGGGCGGCCAATATTCTGGTGATGCCGAATATGGAAGCCGCCCGGATCAGCTATAACCTGCTGCGCGTCTCCAGTTCGGAAGGGGTGACCGTCGGGCCGGTGCTGATGGGGGTGGCGAAGCCGGTGCATATCCTGACGCCGATCGCCTCCGTACGTCGGATCGTTAATATGGTGGCGCTGGCGGTTGTTGAAGCGCAAACCGAACCGCTGTGATTTTCTATTTCCCCCGTTAACGCGCGGATCCGTTTCCGCGCGCAATATCAGGCAGGCCGGTGAGTAAAAAACGCTGAGCCTGCCTTTTTAATTCCACCGCAATATTATTTTCTCTCCTGAGTGATCCACTTCACCTTTTAACCCCACTTGCCGAAATTTGTTATTTGCCGCGCTGAAATGTCGTCACCATGAGGACAGATTTCAGGGGGCAATCAGTCATGGATAAAGAACGCATTATTCAGGAATTCGTACCAGGCAAACAGGTCACGCTGGCGCATCTGATTGCCCACCCGGGAGCGGAGCTGGCGAAAAAGATCGGCGTACCCGAATCCGGCGCGATCGGCATTATGACGCTGACGCCGGGAGAAACGGCGATGATCGCCGGCGATCTGGCGATGAAGGCCGCCGACGTGCACATCGGTTTTCTCGACCGGTTTAGCGGCGCGCTGGTGATCTACGGCTCGGTCGGCGCGGTGGAGGAGGCGCTTCTGCAGACCATCGGCGGATTAGGCCGCTTATTAAATTATACCTTGTGCGAATTAACGAAAAGTTAATTGAGAGCGACCATGAAGCGTATTGCCATTGTCGGCGCCGTCGGTGCAGGAAAAACCACGTTATTTAATGCCCTGCAAGGGAATTATTCCCTCGCCAGAAAAACGCAGGCGCTGGAATTTAACGATCGTGGCGACATCGATACACCCGGGGAATATTTCAGCCATCCGCGCTGGTATCACGCCTTAATTACCACCTTGCAGGATGTGGACACCCTGATTTATGTCCATGCGGCCAATGATACCGAAAGTCGCCTGCCACCCGGGTTGCTGGATATTGGCAGCCGAAAGCACCTTATCGTGGCGATCAGCAAAACGGATCTGCCGGATGCCAATGTCGCCGCGGTGCGGCAGCTGCTGGACGGGATGGGGTTTCAGGCGCCGGTTTTCGCCCTCAACGGTTGCGATCCGCAAAGCGTTGCGCCGCTGGAAAATTACTTGAGTGAGCTCAGCCAAAAGGAGGAAGGGCCAGGTGAAGAAACTCATTACCGCTAACGATATTCGTGCCGCCCACGCGCGCGGCGAACAGGCGATGTCAGTAGTTCTGCGCGCCAGCATTATCACCCCGGAAGCGCGCGAAGTCGCCGAGCTGCTGGGATTCACTATCACCGAAGACGATGGCGCCGCGCCGGCGGCGACAGCGGCGGACAGCGACAAAACGGAAAGCCAGCGGATCCGGGAAACCATCCTGGCGCAGCTGCCGGAAGGCCAGTTTACCGAAAGCCTGGTGGCGCAGCTGATGGAAAAGGTGATGAAGGAGAAGCAGTCCCTGGAGCAGGAGGCGATGCAGCCGGGATTTGACTCCGTGACCGGCAAAGGCGGCATCAAAGTGATCGACGGCAGCAGCGTGAAGTTTGGCCGCTTCGACGGCGCCCAGCCGCACTGCGTTGGCTTAACGGACCTGGTGACTGACCAGGATGGCAGCAGCATGGCGGCCGGATTTATGCAGTGGGAGAACGCCTTCTTCCCGTGGACGCTGAACTACGACGAAATCGATATGGTGCTGGAGGGCGAGCTGCATGTGCGCCATCAGGGGGAAACGCTGGTCGCCAAAGCGGGGGACGTCATGTTCATCCCGAAAGGCTCCAGCATCGAATTCGGTACCCCGTCGACGGTGCGCTTCCTGTACGTCGCCTGGCCGGCAAACTGGCAATCGCTATGAACGATTTCATTACCGAAGCGTGGCTCAGAGCGAATCATACGCTCAGCGAAGGCGGTGAAATCCATCTTTCTGCCGATGCCCGCCTGACGCCCTCGGCGAGGGAACTGCTGGAAAGTCGGCATCTGCGGGTCAAATTTCTCGACCGCCAGGGGCGCCTGTTTGTCGAGGATGACGAACAGACGCCGCAGCCGGTGCATGTCCTGACCAGCAGCGACCATCCGCCCCAGGCCTGCTGCGAGCTTTGTCACCAGCCGGTGGGCAAAAAGCCGGACACCTTAACTCATCTGACGGCCGATACCCTGGTGGCGAAAAACGATCCGCGGCTGGCCTTCCGCGCGGTGCTGGACAGCACCATCGCCCTGACGGTGTGGCTGCAAATTGAACTGGCGGAGCCCTGGCAGCCGTGGCTGACGGATATCCGTTCGCGGCTGGGCAACATCATGCGCGCCGATGCGCTGGAGGAACCGCTGGCGGCGCAGTCGATAGCCGGATTCAGCGAGGCGCAGCTGCATCGTCTGTCCCATCAGCCGCTGCGTTACCTGGGTCACGATCACCTGGTGCCGGAGGCCCGCCATGGGCGCGATGTCGCGCTGCTTAATTTGCTGCGCGGCAAAGTGCGCGAGGCGGAGGTGACCGCGGCGCAGGTGTTTATTACGCCGCAATTTGCGGTCCAGCGTGCCGATATTCTACAGGCGCTCAACCGCCTCTCCAGCGCGGTCTACGTGATGATGATCCTGGGTGTGACGGACGCGCCGCCGGCGCTCAGCCAACTGCAGCAGTTGGGAGGTGAAGATGATCATTGACCAGTGTCGCAAACTGGCGCTGCGCGCCCCCGCCAGGGTGGTGTTCCCGGATGCGCTGGACGTCCGTGTGTTGAAGGCGGCGCATTATCTGCAGCAGCAGGGCCTGGCGCATCCGATCCTCGTCGCCAGCCCCTTCGCGCTGCGGCAGTTCGCCCTTGGCGAACGTCTGCCGCTGACCGGGGTGCAGGTCATCGATCCGCACAGCAACCTGGCGATGCGCAAGGCGTTTGCCGCCGCCTGGCAGGCGCGCGCCGGCGATAAAGCGCCCGCTGACGCGGTCGACAAGCTGGCCGACCCGCTGATGTTCGCCGCGGCGATGGTCAGCGCCGGGCAGGCCGAGGTGTGTATCGCCGGAAATCTCTCGTCAACCGCCAGCGTGCTGCGCGCTGGTCTGCGCCTTATCGGCCTGCAGCCGGGATGTAAAACGCTCTCTTCGCTGTTTCTGATGCTGCCGCAGTATGCCGGACAGCCGCTGGGGTTTGCCGACTGCAGCGTGGTGCCGCAGCCGACCGCGGCGCAGCTGGCGGATATCGCGATTGCCAGCGCCGAGACCTGGCGAGCGATCGCTGGCGAAGCGCCGCGGGTGGCAATGCTGTCCTTCTCGACACACGGCAGCGCCCGGCATCCCTGTGTGGCTAACGTCCAGCAGGCCACGGAGATCGTGCGTCAGCGGGCGCCGCAGCTGATGGTCGATGGCGAGCTGCAGTTTGACGCCGCCTTTGTACCGGACGTCGCTGCGCACAAAGCGCCCGGCAGCCCGCTGCAGGGCCGGGCCAATGTGCTGGTCTTCCCGTCGCTGGAGGCGGGCAACATCGGCTACAAAATCGCCCAGCGGCTGGGCGGATATCGCGCCATCGGGCCGCTGATCCAGGGCCTGGCCGCCCCGCTTCACGACCTCTCGCGAGGCTGTAGCGTAGAGGAAATTATCGAACTGGCGCTGGTGGCGTCGGTACCGCGCCAGACGGACGCAAGCCGGATCCCCGACTCGTCCACGCTGGTTGAATGAATGGTCCCCTTCAGGACCCCTTATGAGAGGAAAACACAATGGAAGCATTAGGAATGATTGAAACCCGGGGCCTGGTTGCACTGATTGAGGCCTCCGACGCCATGGTCAAAGCGGCCCGCGTCAAGCTGGTGGGAGTGAAACAGATCGGCGGGGGCCTGGTGACCGCCATGGTGCGCGGCGATGTCGCGGCGTGCAAAGCCGCGACGGATGCCGGGGCGGCGGCGGCTCAGCGTATCGGTGAGCTGGTCTCTGTACATGTCATCCCGCGCCCGCATGGCGATCTGGAAGAGGTCTTCCCGATTAGCTTCAAGGGCGACAGTAACATCTAACGGGGGAGGGGGTGCCGGAAAGTTCTGGCCGGATAAGACGCCAGCGCGTCGCTATCCGGCCATGAAAAGGCATGAATGCCGGATGGCGTTGCGCTTTTCCGGCCTGCACATCACACGCGGAGACGGACATGAAGCTGGCTGTGGTAACCGGATATGTGGTCTGCACCGTACGCCATGAAGGTCTGGCCCACGACAAACTGCTGATGGTGGAGATGCTCAATGCCCGCGGCGAGCCCGACGGGCAATGCGCGGTCGCCATCGACAGCATCGGCGCGGGATGCGGAGAGTGGGTACTGCTGGTCAGCGGCAGCTCGGCGCGACAGGCGCACGCACACGGCGCCTCTCCGGTCGATCTGTGCGTGATTGGTATCGTGGATGAGGCTGCGGCCGATGGTCAGGTGCTCTTCCATAAGTAGGGTGAAAAATCATGAATCAACAGGACATTGAACAGGTAGTGAAAGCGGTACTGCTGAAAATGAAAGACAGCAGCCAGCCTGCCGGCACCGTTCATGATATGGGCGTTTTTGCCTCACTGGATGACGCTGTCGCGGCGGCAACGGTGGCCCAGCAGGGATTAAAGCGGGTGGCGATGCGTCAGCAGGTGATTCAGGCCATTCGTGAGGCGGGTGAAAAGTATGCCCGTGAACTGGCGGAGCTTGCGGTGACGGAGACCGGCATGGGACGCGTTGAAGATAAGTTTGCCAAAAACGTGGCGCAGGCGCGCGGCACGCCGGGCGTGGAGTGTCTGACTCCGCAGGTGCTCACCGGCGATAACGGCCTGACGCTGATTGAAAATGCGCCCTGGGGCGTGGTGGCCTCGGTGACGCCGTCCACCAATCCGGCGGCGACGGTGATCAACAACGCCATTAGCCTGATAGCCGCCGGCAACAGCGTGGTCTTCGCCCCCCATCCGGCGGCGAAAAAGGTCTCGCAAAGGGCAATTACCCTGCTTAACCAGGCGGTAGTGGCCGCCGGCGGCCCGGCCAACCTGCTGGTGACCGTGGCGAACCCGGATATCGACACCGCCCAGCGGCTGTTTAAGTACCCTGGCATCGGCCTGCTGGTGGTGACCGGCGGCGAAGCGGTGGTCGAGGCGGCGCGCAAACATACCAACAAACGCCTGATCGCCGCCGGGGCTGGCAACCCGCCGGTGGTGGTGGATGAGACTGCCGATCTACCGCGCGCCGCGCAGGCGATCGTCAAAGGCGCCTCTTTTGATAACAACATTATCTGCGCCGACGAGAAGGTGCTGATCGTGGTCGATAGCGTTGCCGACGAACTGATGCGCCTGATGGAAGGCCAGCAGGCGGTGAAACTCACGACGGCGCAGGCCGAACAGCTCCAGCCGCTGCTGCTGAAAAATATTGACGAGCGCGGCAAAGGCACGGTCAGCCGCGACTGGGTCGGTCGCGACGCGGGCAAAATCGCCGCGGCGATTGGTCTGCAGGTGCCGGCGCAAACCCGCCTGCTGTTTGTGGAAACGCCCGCCAGCCATCCGTTTGCTGTTACTGAACTGATGATGCCGATGCTGCCGGTGGTGCGGGTGGCGAACGTTGAAGAGGCCATCGCCCTGGCGGTGCAACTGGAAGGCGGCTGCCACCACACCGCGGCGATGCACTCCCGCAACATCGACAACATGAACCAGATGGCGAATGCCATCGACACCAGCATCTTCGTCAAAAATGGACCGTGCATCGCCGGGCTTGGGTTGGGCGGCGAGGGCTGGACCACCATGACCATCACCACCCCAACCGGGGAAGGGGTGACCAGCGCGCGCACCTTCGTTCGTCTGCGCCGCTGCGTGCTGGTGGATGCGTTTCGAATCGTATAAGGGATGAACATGGCGCACGACGAACAACGCTGGCTTTCGCCGAGACTACAAAAAGCCGCTGCCCTGTGTAACCAGGCGCCCGCCGCCAGCGAGTCGCCGCTGTGGCTGGGCATCGATTTGGGCACCTGCGACGTGGTGTCGATGGTGGTTGACCGTGACGGCCAGCCGGTTGCGGTATGCCTTGACTGGGCCGACGTGGTGCGCGACGGCATCGTCTGGGATTTCTTTGGCGCCGTCACCCTCGTGCGCCGACATCTTGCGACTCTCGAGCAGCAGCTGGGCTGCCGCTTCACCCATGCGGCGACCTCGTTTCCGCCCGGCACCGATCCGCGCATTTCGATCAATGTCCTGGAGTCCGCCGGGCTGGAGATCAGTCATGTGCTGGATGAGCCTACCGCGGTGGCCGATCTGCTGCAGCTCGATAACGCCGGGGTGGTGGATATCGGCGGCGGCACCACCGGGATCGCCATCGTTAAACAGGGCAGGGTGACGTATTCGGCGGATGAAGCCACCGGCGGCCACCATATCTCCCTGACTCTGGCCGGGAATCGCGGCATCGGGCTTGAGGAGGCGGAGCAGTACAAGCGCAGCCACGCCAGGGAGATCTGGCCGGTGGTTAAGCCGGTGTACGAGAAGATGGCCGAAATTGTCGCCCGACATATTGCCGGACAAGGGATTGTCGATTTGTGGCTGGCAGGCGGCGCCTGTATGCAGCCGGGCGTGCATGAGCTGTTTCGTCAGCGCTTCCCGGCATTACCGGTGCATTTGCCGCAGCACAGCCTGTTTATGACCCCGCTGGCAATCGCCAACAGCGGGAGGGAAAAAGCGGAGGGGATGTATGCAAGCTGAACTGCAGACGGCGCTGTTCCATGCCTTTGATACGCTGAATCTTCAGCAAATGAAAAGCTTCAACGTTCCGCCGGTGACGCTGCACGGCGTCGGCGCGCTGGCGGCCTGCGGTCCGCAAGCGCAGTCCCGGGGCCTTAGGCATCTGTTTGTCATGGTTGACAGTTTTCTCCATCAGGCGGGAATGACCGCCGGGCTGGAGCGTAGCCTGGCGATGAAAGGGATTGCTATGACTCTCTGGCCCTGTCCCGCCGGCGAACCCTGCGTCACCGATGTCTGCGCCGCCGTCGCCCAGCTGCGGGACGC